>JAHECC010000056.1 GCA_024641965.1 Rubrivivax sp. | reverse complement strand
GGCTGCAGCCGCTGGGCGACAACGCCTGGGGCCGCACCTTCGCCTCGGGCGACCCGGTGTACGGCGTGCCCGGCGACGGCAGCATGGGCGTGCTGCAGGCCGGTGCGCTGGAAGAAAGCAATGTCGACCTGACCGGCGAGCTGGTGAACATGATCACGGCGCAGCGCATCTACCAGGCCAACGCGCAGACCATCAAGACGCAGGACCAGGTGCTGCAGACATTGGTCAACCTGCGCTGAACCTGAGTTGACGCCAAAGCCGTGAAAGGCCCCGCATGGACCGCATGATCTATCTGTCGATGTCGGGCGCCAAGGCCATGCTGCAGCGCCAGGACATCCTGGCGCACAACCTGGCCAACGTCTCGACCGCGGGCTTTCGTGCCGAGATGGCGTCCTTCCGCTCGGTGCCGGTTCTGGGCGACGGTGCCAGTACGCGCGTGTACGCGCTGGAGTCGACGACTGGCTACAGCGATGCACCGGGCGATGTGCAAAGCACCGGCCGCACGCTGGACGTGGCGGTGTCGGGCAAGTCGTGGCTGGCGGTGCAGGCGCTGGACGGCACCGAGGCCTACACCCGCGGTGGCGCGCTCGACATCAGTCCCGAAGGCGAACTGGTCACGCGCGGCGGGCTGCAGGTGCTGGGTGACGGCGGGCCGATCAGCGTACCCGCGAACGCCAAGATCGACATCGGCGCCGACGGCAGCATCACCGCCAAGGTGGGTGATGCACGCGCCCAGTTGCTGGGCAAGCTCAAGTTGGTCACGCCCGAAGGCCGGCTGGAACGTGGCAACGACGGCCTGTTCAGATCGGGCGGCGGCGATCTCGACGCGGACCCCGCTGCGCGCGTGCAGCAAGGCATGCTCGAAGGCAGCAACGTCAGCGCCGTGGCGACGATGATCGCGATGATCACCGCGTCGCGCCAGTTCGAACAGCAGATGAAGATGCTGCAGTCCGCCGAGCAGAAGGAACAGGCGGCGACCAAGCTGCTGTCGCCGAACGGGTTGTAGCGCGCGCGGCGCTGCGGCGATCGCGTCGCGGCTGTCGTTGGCCAGCCACCGTCGCAGTTCCGACACAATGCTCGCATGCCGCCGCATTGGGGTCCCCGGCGCGGCCGGCGGTTCACCCGTTGCGCCCCGGCCACGCCGGCCTGAAGCCATGACGAACCCGTTCGCGACCCTGAGGCTGCCCGCCGAGCGCAGCGTGCTCGCGCCCGACGGCTGCGACGTGCGCGGGCTGCTGGGCCTAGCCGGCGGCAGCATGGCGCACTTCGAGCTGCAAGCCGGCATGACCTCTGGCGCGGTGGTGCACCGCACGGTCGAGGAGCTGTGGTTCGTGCTTTCCGGGCGCGGCGAGATGTGGCGCCGGCAAGGCACGCACGAAGAAACCGTCGTGCTCGAGCCGGGCTTGTGCCTGAGCATCCCCGTGGGCACGCAGTTCCAGTTTCGCGCCACCGGCGCGCAGGCGCTGGCCGCGGTGGCCGTCACGCTGCCGCCCTGGCCCGGTGCAGGCGAAGCCGTCAGCGTCGCCGGGCCGTGGCTGCCGACGGCGGGCCGGGACTGAGCCTGCGCTGCCGGGACGAAACATGCGCGCCGAGGCGGCAGACCCATTCGACCTGACGCGTTTCGTCGCGGCACAGCAGGACACCTATGCACGGGCGCTGTTCGAGCTGCAGTCCGGCCGCAAGCGCACGCACTGGATCTGGTACGTGCTGCCACAGATGCGCGGGCTGGGCTCAAGCGGCATGTCGCAGCGCTATGGCATCACTTCGCTGGCCGAGGCGCGGGCCTATCTGGTGCACCCTGTCCTCGGGCGGCGGCTGCGCGAATGCGTGGCCGCGCTGAACGGACTTCGCGGGCTGTCCGCGGCCGATGTACTGGGTGAACTCGATGCGATGAAATGGCGATCGAGCCTGACGTTGTTTGACGCGGCCGACGGGCGCGGCTCGATCTTCGCCGATGCGTTGACCCGGTACTTCGGCGGCACTGGCGACCCGCGCACCCTCGAACTGCTGGCCGCGCAGCGGCAAGCCGGCTCAACTTGAGCAACGAACTGCTGCTGCTGGGCGCGGGCGCCGCGCTGGCCGGACTGGTGCAGGGCATCTCGGGCTTCGCCTTCGCGATGGTCGCGATGTCGGTGTGGGTGTGGGGCATCGAGCCGCGCGTGGCCGCGGTGATGGCGGTGTTCGGCGCGCTGCTGGGCCAGGTGCTGGGGCTGTTCACGGTGCCGCGCGGCCTGACACCGGGCGCGCTGTGGCCCTTCCTGCTGGGCGCCGTGGTGGGTGCGCCATTGGGCGTATGGGTGCTGCCCTACCTCGACCCGGCGCTGTTCAAGCTGGTGCTCGGCCTGTTCCTGGCGCTGTGCTGCCCGGCCATGCTGCTGGCGCACCGCCTGCCGGTGATCCGCGCCGGCGGGCGGCTGGCCGACGGCCTGGTCGGCGCGCTCGGCGGCGTGATGGGCGGCATCGGCGGCTTCAGCGGCGTTTTGCCATCGCTGTGGTGCACGCTGCGCGGCTTCGACAAGGACCTGGCGCGCGGCATCATCCAGAACTTCAGCCTCGCCGCGTTGTCCGTGACGATGGGCGGTTATGTGCTTTCGGGTGCGGTCACGGCCGAGATGCTGCCGCGATTTGCCATCGTCGCGCCGGCGCTGGTGCTGCCGTCGATGCTCGGCGCACGGTTGTATGCCGGTCTGAGCGCCAATGCCTTCCGCCGCATGGTGTTGCTGCTGCTGACGCTGGCCGGTCTGGCGATGGTGGCTGCGGCACTGCCCGCGTTGCGCGGGCGCTGACGCCACAGCTGTAAGTAGCGCCGCAAAGGCGGTGCTTTTCACTTGGCCTTGCGCCTCAAGTTCGCCCGACACTGGCCGCAATCTGTCTGGAGCAGCGCGCATGAACCGTTCGTTATGGATTGCCAAGACCGGCATGGAAGGCCAGCAATTCAAGCTGGACACGATCTCGAACAACCTGGCCAACGTGGCCACCAATGGCTACAAGCGTGGCGGCGTGGTGTTCGAGGACCTGATGTACGACAGCCTGCGCCAGTCCGGGGCGGCCAGCAGCGACCAGACACAGCTGCCCACCGGGCTGCAGGTCGGACTGGGCTCGCGCGTGTCGGCCTCGACGCGAAATTTCAGCCAGGGCAACCTGCAGCAGACCAGCAACAACCTCGACCTGGCGATCAAAGGGCAGGGCTTCTTCCCGGTCCAACTGCCCGACGGCAGCACCGGCTACACGCGCGACGGTTCGTTCCAACTCGACGGCACGGGGCAATTGGTCACCGCCAACGGCCATGTGCTGCAGCCCGGCATCACCATCCCGGCGAATGCACAGAACGTGAGCATCGCCGCCGACGGCACGGTCAACGTGACCCTGCCCACGCAGGCCACGCCGCAGTCGGTGGGACAGCTGCAGCTGGTGACCTTCATCAATGCCGGCGGCCTGGAGCCGCGCGGCCAGAACCTGTATGCGGAGACGGCATCCTCCGGCACGCCGAGCAGCGGCGCGCCCGGCGCCGATGGCCGCGGTGCCTTGCTGCAGGGCTTCGTCGAGGGCAGCAATGTCAACGTCGTCGAAGAGCTGGTGGCGATGATCGCCACGCAGCGTGCCTACGAGTTGAACTCCAAGGCCATCCAGACCACCGACCAGATGCTGCAGCGACTGGGGCAGCTGTGATTCGTTCCTTCGTCTCCGTGTTGCTGTGCGCCGCCCTGGGCGGCTGCCTGACGATGAACCCGCGCGTCGAGGTGGCCGAGCCGACGAACGTGCTGCCGCGCCCGACGCCGGTGGCGCAGCCGAGCAACGGCGCCATCTTCCAGGTGGCGGCGTACCGCCCGCTGTTCGAGGACTACCGCGCGCGGCACCGCGGCGACACCCTGAAGGTGGAGATCGTCGAGAAGATCGTCGCCAGCCAGAAGTCCACCAGCTCGATCGACAAGAGCGGTACGGTGGATGCCAAGGTGAGCGCGCTGCCGGGCATCAATCCGTCACGGTTCACACGCGCCAGCGCCTCGGGCGAAAGCAGCAACAGCTTCGCTGGCAAAGGTGCCACCGAGAGCAGCAACGACTTCTTCGGCAGCATCACCGTGCTCGTCACCGAGGTGCTGCCCAACGGCCACCTGCTGATCGCGGGCGAGAAGCAGATCGGCGTGAACAGCAACGTGCAGGTGCTGCGCTTCTCGGGCCAGGTCGATCCGCAGCTGATCCTGCCCGGCAACAGCATCCAGAGCGTGCAGATCGCCAACGTGCGCGTCGAGCACCGCGGTCGCGGCCAGCAGGCCGACGCGCAAAGCATGGGCTGGCTCAGCCGCTTCTTCCTGAACATTCTTCCCATCTGATGAACCCTTTGTTGCAGACATCCGCGCCGGCCGACGTCGTCGAAAGGCTCATGCGCCGCATCGTCTGGCTCGCCTTCGTGCTGGCCAGTGCCGCGCTGTGGTGGCCGGTGGACGCGTCGGCCTCCGCGCGCATCAAGGAGGTTGCTTCGGTGGCCGGCGTGCGCAGCAACCAGCTCACCGGCTACGGCCTGGTGGTCGGCCTGGACGGCACCGGGGACCAGACCACGGCCGCGCCCTTCACCACGCAGAGCCTGATCTCGATGCTGCAGCAACTGGGCGTGACGATTCCCCCCGGTACCAACCTGCAGTTGCGCAACGTCGCGGCGGTGATGGTCACGGCGGTGCTGCCGCCCTATGCCATGCCGGGGCAGGTGGTGGACGTGAACGTCTCGTCGATCGGCAACTCGAAGAGCCTGCGCGGCGGCACGCTGGTGTCCACGCCGCTGAAAGGTGTCGACGGCCAGATCTACGCCTTGGCGCAGGGCAACCTCGTCATCGGCGGCGCGGGGGCCGCGGCCAACGGTTCCAAGGTGGTCGTCAATCAGCTGTCGTCGGGCCGAGTGCCGGCCGGCGCGATGGTCGAGCGCGCCGTGCCCAACAGCGCGCTGCAGGGCGACACGCTGCAGCTGGCGATGAACAACACCGACTACCAGACCGCGCGCTCGGTGGCGCAGGCCATCAACCAGTCCAAGGGCCCCGGTACCGCCGTTGCCGTGGATGCGCGCATGGTGCGTGTATGGATGCCGGCCGAGACCGAGCAGCGCGTGGCCTTCATGGCCGACATCGAGAACCTGCCGGTGACGCTGGCCAAACCGGCGGCCAAGGTGATCCTGAACGCGCGCACCGGCTCGGTGGTGCTGAATGAATCGGTCACGCTGGGTGCCTGCGCCGTGGCCCACGGCAACCTTGCGGTGACGATCTCGACCACGCCCACGGTGAGCCAGCCGGGCCCGCTGGCGAACGGCCGCACGGTGGTCACCGAGCAGTCCGACATCTCCATTTCCGCCGGCAGCAAGGCGATGCTGGAGATGCCGGCCGGCGTACGCCTGGCCGACGTGGTCAAGGCACTGAACGCGATGGGTGCGACGCCGCAGGACCTGCTGGTGATCCTGCAGGCGATGAAGAGTGCCGGCGCATTGCACGCCGAGATCGAAGTCATATGACGAGCATTCCGGGCGCCGCGCTGGCCGGCGATGTCAACTCGCTGGCCGTGCTGCGCGCGCGCGCGAACACCGACCCGAAGGCGGCGGTGCGCGAAGTGGCCAAGCAGTTCGAGGCGCTGTTCATGCAGGAGATCATGAAAAGCATGCGCGCCGCGACGCTGACCTCGGGCATGCTCGACAACGAAGGCAGCAAGCTCGGTACCGACATGCTCGACCAGCAATTTGCGACGCAGATGACCGGCCTGCCCGGCGGCTTGTCCGAGGCCATCACGCGCCAGCTCGAGCGGCAGATGGGCCTGAACCCCGGGCCGATCCCGGCAAAGCCGGCCGCCTCCACCGCCGCCATGCTGGGAATGGAGCGGCCCGCGCGCATCCCCGACAAGAGTGCAGCCGACTTCGTGCAGCAGCACACGGCAGCGGCACGGGCCGCCGAGGCACAGACCGGCATCACGGCGGCCTTCATGATCGGCCAGGCGGCACACGAAACCGGCTGGGGCCGCAAGGAGATTCGCCATACCGATGGCAGCCCGTCACACAATCTGTTCGGCATCAAGGCCGGCGCCGACTGGAAAGGCCCGGTTGCCGAGACGCTGACCACCGAAGTCATCAACGGCCAGGCGGTGAAGACCGTGGCACGCTTTCGTGCCTATGGCAGCCATGCCGAATCCTTCGCCGACTATGCGCGATTGATGAAGGACAGCCCGCGCTACCAGCAAGTGCTGCGCCAGGGCCAGGACGCGAGCGGATTCGCTGCGGGCCTGCAACGCGCCGGTTATGCCACCGACCCGGACTACGCCGACAAGCTGACGCGCGTCATCAACACCACCTTGCGCCTGCAACGCGCGGCGATCTGATCTTCGTGGCATGAGCGCGTCGGCACTGTTCTCGCTCGGCACGAAGGCCATGACGGCCAGCTATGCCGCGCTGGCCACCACGGGCCACAACATTGCCAACGCCAATGTCGTCGGCTACTCGCGTCAGCAGGCCGAGCTGGCGACGGCCAACGGCCAGTTCACCGGGGCCGGCTTCTTCGGCAAGGGCGTCGATGTGACCACGGTGACCCGTGCGCACGATGCGTTCCTGACGCGCGAGGCGGCCACCGCGAACTCGTTGGCCGCCATGGATGCCAGCCGGCTGGGCATGCTGAATCAGCTGGAAACAGCCTTCCCTACCGGCGAGCAGGGTGTGGGATACGCCGCCGGGCAGTTTCTGAACTCGATGGTTGACTTGACGACACACCCGCAGGACGCGGCCACGCGCCAGGTGGTGCTGGCCCGGGCCAGCGATGTGGCGCAGCGCTTCGCGGCGGCCGGTAGCCAGCTCGACAACCTGCAGCTGAGCGTGCGCGAGGACCTGAAGGCCAACGTCGCCGAGATCAACCAGCTGGCGCAGAGCGTCGCCGAGCTGAACCAGCGCATCGCGTCCGTGCTGGGGATGGGCCAAACGCCGAACGATCTGCTCGACCAGCGCGACCAGGCCATCGCCAAGCTGGCCGGCAAGCTGCAGATCAGCACGGTGCCGGCTGACGACGGCTCGCTGACGGTGTTCGTCGCGGGTGGCCAGCGGCTCGTGCTCGGCACACAGGTGCAGAAGCTGACGGTCGAGGTGGACCCGGCTGATGCCACGCGTGCCGCACTGGGCATTTCGGAAAATGGTTTCGTGCGCCTGCTGCCAGACAGCGAACTCGGCGGCGGCGCCGTCGCCGGGTTGCTGCGTTTCCAGAACACCGACCTCGTCGATGCACGCACCCAACTCGGCCAGATGGCCGCGGCGCTGGCCGGCAAGGTGAATGAGCAACAGTCGCTGGGCCTGGACCTGCGCGTTCCGCCTGGCAGTGGAGCGCCGATATTCAGCATCGGCGCGGCGACGGCCCTGCCGGATGCGAGGAACGCTGTCAATGGCAGCGGCCAGTTCATCGGCCAGGTGAGCCTGAGCGTTGTCGACGCCACTCAGCTGTTGGCCAGCGAGTACAGCCTGCGTGCCGACCCCGGTGGCGCGCCGGGTGCGTGGCAACTCACGCGGCTGTCGGACGGGCTGGTGCGCACCATCGCCAGCGGCGATCAACTGGACGGGCTGCGCATCGACATCGGCCCGGGCCTGCCGAGCGCCACCGACCGCTTTCTGCTGCAACCGGTGACGCGTGCCGCCAACGGTATGCAGCGCGTGCTCGACGATGTGCGCGGTCTGGCGGCGGCTTCGCCGTTGAGCGCAGCCAATGCCACCAGCAACACCGGCACCGCCAGCGTGGCCGCACTGCGCGTCGTCAGCCCGCTGGCCAATCCGAACCTGAACGCCGCCTTCAGTTTCACCAGTGACAGCGGCGACTACGCCTGGGAGTTGCGCGACGCCGCCAGCAACGCGCTGTTGAGCAGCGGCACCGGCGTGTGGAACGCGGGCACCGCGCTGGCGCTGAACGGCTTCGAGTTGGCTCTCAACGGCGTGCCGCGCAACGGCGATGCCTTTACCGTGGGCAAGACGCAGTTTCCGGCTTCGAACAACGGCAATGCCCTGGCCTTCACCGCGCTGCGCGACAGGGCCATGGTCGGCCGTGGCCCGCTGGCCGGCGGCGGTGTCGGTGGTGGATTGTCGATCACCGATGCCTATGCTTCGACGCTGGCCAACATCGGCGTGCGCGTGCAGGGTGCGAACGCGTCGTCTGAAATCTCGACGGCCGTGGCTGCACAGGCTGAAGCCACGCGCAGCGCGAAAAGCGGCGTGAACCTCGACGAAGAGGCGGCACGGCTGATTCAGTACCAGCAGAGCTACCAGGCGGCCGCGAAGATCCTGCAGATTGCACAGAACGTATTCGACACGCTGCTCGAAACCGCAGGCTGAATCGACCATGCGCATCACCACCGCCAACGCCTACGAAAGCTCCGTCGACAACTTGCAGCGTCGCCAGCAGGAACTGCAGCTGTCGCAGGACCGGCTGACCAGCGGCAAGCGCGTGGCACGTGCCAGCGACGACCCATCGGCCGCCGCGCGCGTCGAACGTGCGCTGGCGGCCAGTGCCAGCGCCGAGGCCAACCAGCGCGGCCTGCAGGCCAGCCGCAACGCGATGCAGCAGGCCGAAGGCGCGCTGGGCAATGCGACTGAGGCCATGCAGCAGGTGCGCGAATTGCTCGTGGCCGCAGGCAATGGCAGCTACACCGACGCCGAACGTCTCAACCTGGGCGCGCGCATCCAGGGGCTTCGCGATCAGTTGCTGGCCATCGCCAACCGTGGCGACGGTGCCGGCGGCTACCTGTTCGGCGGCCAGGGCTCGGCCCAACCGCCCTTCGTCGACGCCCCCGGTGGCGTGCTCTTCCGTGGTGCGAGCGGGCAGTCCGAGGCCCAGGCCGGTGATCTGTTGCCGATGACGCTGGACGGTGCCGCCACCTGGTTGCAGTCGCGCAGTGGCAATGGCGTGTTCGTCACCAGCGCGGCAGCGGGCAACGGCAACGGCGCCTGGGTCGACGCCGGCAACGTGACCGACCCGTCGGCGCTGACCGGCGCCGACTACCGCGTGGTCTTCAATGTGGCCGCGGGTGTGACCCGCTATTCGGTGCTGATGAATGGCGTGCCCACGGCAGTGACCAACCAGCCCTATGTGTCGGGCCAGGCGATCGGCTTCGACGGCATGGCGTTGTCCGTGCAGGGCAAACCGTCCAGCGGCGATGCCTTCGATGTACAGCCCTCGGCGCCTGACCTGTCGGTGTTCAGCGCACTGGACCGCATCGCCGCCGATCTGAAATCGAGCGGCCGCAGTGTCGCCCAGGTGGCGCAGACCGTGGCCAACGGGCTGCGCGACGTCGATGCGGTTTTCGCCAACCTGCAACTGCAGCGCGCGATGGCCGGTGAGAGCCTGAACTACATGGACACGCTGGAAAACCGACTGGCCGACAGCAAGCTGGCGGCGCAGACCGAGCGCTCGATGGCCGAAGATCTCGACATGGTGCAGGCGGTGTCCGACTTCCAGGCCAAGCAGGCCGGCTACGATGCCGCGCTGAAGACCTACTCGCTGGTACAGCGCATGTCGCTGTTCCAATATCTGGGCTGAAATGACCGAGAACCCGATCCTGGGCCAGCTGGCCCTGGGCTACTGCCCGATGATCGATCCGAAGCGCGACGTCATGGCGACGCGGCTGACGGTGTTTCCGCTGCGGCCGGAGGTGGTGCCCACTGCCGCGGCGTTGTTCGCGTGTCTGGCCGATGTCTGGCCGGCCGAGGGCGGACGGCAAGTGGCGCTGAACATCGCCAGCGAAGCCCTGCTGCGCGATGCACTGGCCGGCACACCGCCTGCGCAGATGCTGCTGGAGGTGCCGGCCTTCATGGCCGGCGATGCCGCGCACGAGCCCTTGCTGCAGGCGCTGCACGCGCAGGGCACCGTACTGCTGATCAAAGGCCGGCCGGCCACGCCGTTGCCGGCGGCCGTGCTGGCCTGCTTTCGTTATTCGATCATCGAGATCGGCGAAGACCGGCGCGGCGTGGCCGAAGCGTCGGACGGCAGCGCGCGCGACCTCGGCTTCGTGCAATCCGGCGTGAGCCGCGTGTCCGAGGTCGAGGACTGTTTCCAGCGCGGCGCGGTGGCCGTGCTGGGTTGGCCGATCGAGGAGTCGGTAGGCAGGGGCAGCGGCAAGTCCGTGGCGCCCGACCTGAAGATCATCGTCGAGCTGATCAATCGCGTCGACCGGCAGGAGTCGATCGACCGGCTCGAGGCGGTGCTGAAGAACGACCCGACGCTGGCTTTCCGCCTGGTGCGCTACATCAACTCCGCTGCCTTCGGTCTGCGCGTGGAGATCAGTTCCTTCCGCCATGCCATCATGATGCTGGGCTACCAGAAGCTCAAGCGCTGGCTGGCGCTGCTGCTGGCCTCGGCCAGCAGCGATCCGAACATGAAGCCGGTGATGTTCGCGGCCGTGCGGCGCGGGCTGTTCATGGAAGAGCTGGTGCGCAGCTCGGGCGACGAGCAGATGGGCAGCGAGATGTTCATCTGCGGCGTGTTCTCGCTGCTCGATTGCATGATGGGCCAGCCTTTCGAACAGTTGCTGAAGAGCATTCCCATGCCGCAGGACGTGGTGAATGCGCTGGTACACGGCACGGGCCGGTACCGGCCCTACCTGGACGTGGTGCGCGCGGTGGAGCGTGAATCCTTGTTCGACATTCGTGATACGGCCGAGGCGGTGATGCTGTCGGTGTCCGAAATCAACCACGCCTTGTTGCGGGCGTTGATCGCCGCGCGGCAGCTCGACGGGATCGATTGAGCGATGATGGATGGTCGCGCACGCGCCGCGCACTCCCTCGTTCCATGTCGATTCCACCCAAGACCGCCGAACTGCCCTCCGCCCTGTTGCCCACGCGTGCGGCGCTGGCCACGCTGCTCGACGGCGTCGACGACGCGCTGCTGCTGTTCGATGATCTTGGTCGCCTGAGCTTCTGCAACCGCTCGGCGATGCGCCAGTTGGGCGCCGAGCCGGGGCAGGGTGCCGAACAACTGGCCACGATGCTGGGCGGCGCCGCCATGACCTGGCTGCGCACGCGGCTGCAGGCGGCGGACGATGGACCGCAGGCGTTGCGGGTGCCGGTGGGCGAGACACGCGTCGCGCAACTGAGCTGCTGGCGCGTGGCACGTGATCTGGCGCTGCGCGTGCGCTTCGAAGCCTCGGGCACGCAGTTGCCCTCCGCATTGCCAGCCGTGGGCACGGGGTCGACGCTGGAGATGCTGCAAATGTTGTGGGCCTCGCCCTTCCCGGCGACGCTGCAGGACGGTGACTATCGCCTGGTGGCCGTGAACGAGGCCTACCTGGGCTTCAGCGGTCGCTTGCGCGAGGACTTGATCGGCACCGACCCGGTGCTGCTGCAGCCCGAGGAAGACCGTGCCACGCACATCGACTCGCGCTCCGAACTGCGCGAACGTCTGGCCGGACGCGCCGTGCTGCCCTTGCGTGAGCAGCGGTTGATCGATGTGTCGGGCCGCGAGCGCTGGTGTCGGGTGTCGGCCTACCAGGTGTCGAGCGACAGCGGGCAGCCGCTTCTGTTGAGTGTGCTGCAGGACTCGACCGCCGAACATGTGGCGCGCGCGCAGGCCGACCGCTCGTTCGACGAGCTGGCACATTGGTTCGACCTGAGTCCGACCGGCATGCTGGTGTTCGACGAGGCCGGCCTGATCGTGCGCTCCAACCCGGCCTTCGAGGCGCTGGTAGGGCAGGTGCCGGTGCTGCTCGGCGACGCCGGCCCGGAGCTTCAGGCACTCCTCGGCTGGCATGCCGGCGCGCCGCGTTTGACTTTGATGGCCGGCGCAGTGCCGCGCGAAAGTCACGTCTCGCTGCCGCTGCCCGACGGGCGGCGCCAGCGCCTGAGCGCGCGCGTGCGCAGCTATGCCACCGAGCAGGGCCAGCGCCGCTTCATGGCCGTGGTCGAGGACCGCAGCGCCGAAGAGGAGCGCGACCTGGCGCAGCTGGAAATCGGCGCCTTGATGGACACGGCCGGCGTCGGCGTGGCCACTTTCGACAGCGCCCGCGGCTGGTTGCGTCCGCGCGCCGAACGAAAGCGCGCCGCGGCCAAGGCGGCGGGGCTGCAGTCGATAGCGCGTGACATCGTCGAAGCGGATTCGCTGCCCGAATATGAGCGGCTGCAGCAGGCACTGCGCCGCGGCGAGCGCACCGAGGTTCGCTATGCGGTGCAACATGCTGACCTGGGCCGGCGCTGGCTGCTGACCCGCGTGCAGCCGGATGAGACCGAATCCGGCCGGCTCACGGTGGTGACGGTGGACGTGACCGACCAGGAAAACGCCCAGCGCCAGAGCCAGCAATGGCTACGCGAGTTGACCACGATCCTCGACGGCACGACCGCCGGCATTGCCTATCTGCGCGGCGCGATGCTGGTGCGCTGCAACCACCGCTTCGAGCTCATGCTCGGGTTGCAGGCCGGTGCCGCCGCCGGCGCCACCGTCGCTGAGCTCTTCGGCCGCTTTCCGCAGGCACTGGAAGCGCTTCAGGCGGGGCAGAGCTTCGAATACGAACTGGCGGTGCCCCCGGCCTGGTACTCGTTGTCGGTGCGGCGTGCGGCATCGTCACCTGGCGAGAACGAAGCGGTCGCGGTGTTGACCGACATATCGCGACTGAAGTCGCAGCAGACCGAGCTGGAGGCATTGCTGCGGGATCGCGAGCTGATGTTCAGCCTGTCGGACGTGGGCATCGTCTACTTGCGCGGCGCGCGCATCGAACGCGCCAACCAGGCCATGGCGGCGCTCACCGGTTATGCCGAAGCGGAACTGGCGGCTCTGGAGCCGGCCGGACTCGCCGCCAGCAGCGAGGCCCATCGCCTGAACGTGCTGGAAGAACAGCAGGTGCTGCGTTCGTCGGGCCGCTACCACGGCGAGCGGCAACTGCGCCGGCGCGACGGCAGCCTGATCTGGGTGCAGGTGGCGCAGCGGCTGGTGGACGAAAGCGATGAACAGGCCGGGCGCATCTGTTCGTATGTCGATGTCGACGAGCGCCACCGCGCGCGCCAGTCGATGCAGCTGCAGGCCGAACGCACGCGCGCGATCCTCGATTCGGTGCTGGTGGGCATCGTCACCGTCGGCGACGGCGGCATCGAATGGATGAACCGCTCGGCGCGTCGCATGTTTGCCGGCGAGCTGGCCGATTTCGTCGGTAAGCCGATCAGTACCGTGGCCACGCCCGAGGCCGATCACCCGCTGCGGCGCACGCACTACCTGTACACGCTGGCGGAAGGCCGCGCCAAGACCTTCGAATGCCGTCTCAAGGCGCGTGACGGACGCGAGTTCTGGGTGGTCGGCAACGCGGTGGTCACGGCGCGCGAATCGACCGGGCGCCAGATCACCTTCGCGCTGCTCGACATCGAGCGCCGCCGCCAGGCCGAGGTGAGCGTCAAGCAGGCACAGGCCTCGCTGCAACGCATCATCGAGACCGCGCCGCTGGCCATTGCGCTGTTCGACGGTCGAACGCAGCGTGTGCTGCAGCTCAACCAGATGGCGGCGGCCTTCTTCGGCCGGCCTCTGCAGCAGCTGATGGGGCGCACGCCGCAGGACTGCCTGGCCGCCGAACCGGCGCGTGCACTGGGCGTCGACCTGGCCGCGGCGCTGGCGTCGAACGAGGTGCTGCATCGCGAGAACCGGCTGGAAGCGGCCCAGGGTGTGCGTGTGTGGGACACGCGCCTGGTCTCGCTGCCGAGCACCGGGGGTGCGGCCGAGCAGGTGCTGCTGGTGGCCAGCGACGTGACCGAGCAGCGCGCCGAGGCGCAGGCACGCTTCGAGGCGGCGATTGCGCAGCGCGAGATGCTGGTCAAGGAAGTGCACCACCGAATCAAGAACAACCTGCAGGGCGTGGCCGGGCTGCTGCAGCAGAACGCCGCGCGGCACCCGGAAGTCGCGGCCATGCTGTCCGAATCGGTGGGCCAGGTGCAGGCCATCGCCCAGGTCTATGGCTTGCAGGTGGGTGCTGGGGGCCCGTTGCGCGTGGGCAGCGTGCTCGAGGCGATCGCGCTGTCGGTGCAGCGCACTTTCGGTCGCGACGTGCATGTGCAGCTGCCGGGTTGCGGGCCCGGCGCCTTCGTGTTGCCCGAGGCCGAATCGATCCCGATTGCGCTGACCATCAACGAACTGCTGACCAACGCCGTCAAGCACAGCCCGCAAGGTGACGTACGCTGCACGTTGGTCTGCAGCGAAGACCAGGTGCAGTTGCAGATCCGCAATGCCGGCCGGCTGCGCGAGGGTTTCAAGCTCTCGCAATTTCCGGGCGGCGTGTCGGGACTGGGTCTGGTGCGGGCGCTGCTGCCGCGGCGCAGTGCCACCTTGGCGCTGCGCCAAGACGGCGACGAGGTCTTGACCGAGGTGGTGCTGAAGCCGCCGAGCGTGCTGCGCGAAAAGGCTTGAGCCGATCCGGGATCGGCCTTCGCCTACCATGTGCGCGCAAGGCCGCGGTCTTCGCGGCCTGCCGATGATCGATGCGAAAGATGCCCATGTCCGGCGCGTACAGGATCCTGTATGGAGACATCCACAACCACAATGCGCTTGGCTATGGCGTCGGCTCGCTCGAACGCAGTATCGATGTGGCGCGCACGCACCTCGACTTCTTCGCCTTCACCGGTCACTCCAGCTGGCACGACATGGTGCCGATGGAAGGCGGACGCGAGGCCCATTGGCAGAAGGGCTTCGATCGCCTGAAGGCGGGCTGGCCCGGGGTGCAGCGGCTGATTGCCGACGCGAACCGCGATGGCGAGTTCGCCGCCTTTCTGGGTTTCGAATGGCATTCGAGCCACTTCGGCGACCAGTGCGTGGTGTTTCCCGACGACCACCAGCCCATCTGTCTGGCGCAGGACATCCACGAACTGCGGCGCTTCTGCGCGACCAAGTGCGCGCTGATGATCCCGCACCACCTGGCCTACCCGTCGGGGGTGCGTGGCGTGAACTGGGAGGTTTTCGATCCGGCCTGCACGCCGGTGGTCGAGATCTTCTCCGAGCATGGCAACTCCGAGGACGATCGTGGTCCGTTCCCGTTCTTCAACCACTCGATGGGCGGGCGCGTGACGGCGAACACCGTGCGCGCTGCGCTGGCGCGCGGGCTGCAGTTCGGCTTCGTCGCCTCCAGCGACAGCCACAGCGGATTTCCGGGCGCCTATGGTGAAGGCCTGATGGCGGCGCTGTGCACCGAACTGGACCGCGCCTCGATCCTCGAGGCGATCCACGCGCGCCGCACCTATGCGCTCACCGGTGATCGCATCGCCGTGGATCTGGACGTGGATGGGCAGCCGATGGGCGCCCGCCTTGACTGCGGCCACAAAGTGCAGATGCGCTATGCCGTCGAGGGCCGCGACGAGGTCGACGTGGTCGAGGTGATCCAGGACGGCCATGTCGTGCACCGCAGTCATCCGCCCGCACAGGTCGACGCGTGCGCCGGCGGGCCTTTCCAGGTGCGCCTGGAGTGGGGTTGGGGCCCCTGGGGCGACCTTGCGCTGGAGCGCATCGCCGACTGGGAGTTCCAGATCACCATCGAAGGCGGGCGGCTGCTGCGCCACTTCCCCTGTCTGCAGTCCGGCCCCTTCGACGAGGCGCGCCGCCACCGTTTCCAGCGCGCGGGCGAGCAGGGTCTGCAGGTGCAGTCGTATTCGTCGCGCAGGGGTGCCTATCGACAGAACCCGAACCAGAGCGTGGTGCTCGAAGTCGACGGCGATGCCGCCACGCGCTTCGAACTGCGCGTGATCCGGCCCGCGCCGAGCCACTTCAGCACCACCGCGGGTGCGCTGGCCAACGGTTCGATGTTCTGCCCAACGGGGCCTTTCCCCAAGGAAAGTTGCCTTTGGCATCGGCTGCTGCCCTGTGCCGCCACGCGCATCGAAGACCGCGTCACGCTCGACGTGCCGGCCGGCGAGCGCAGCAGCGTCTACCTGCGCGTGCGCCAGCACAACGGCCACATGGCATGGGCCAGCCCGGTGTTCCTGCATCGGGCCTGACCCGAATGGGCGCGAGGCCATGCGTTGGCTAGACTGTTCGTTCCGTCGCCGCAGCGCCAACCCATCGACCGGAAAGGACGCCATGAACCGCCGCAGCCCACTCGCCCTCGCCGCAGCGCTTGCGTTGCTGATCAGCGTACCGTTCATGAGTCGCGCCGCCGACTATCCAGCCAAACCGATCACCTTCATCGTGCCCTGGCCCGCCGGCGGCACCACCGACATCATCGGCCGCATGCTGGCCGAAGGCATGTCGGCCGACCTCGGTACGCCGATCGCGGTGGTGAACCGCGTCGGTGCCGGCGGTTCGCTCGGCTCGAAGGCCATGCTGGATGCGCCGAAAGACGGCTACACCGTGCTTGTCACGACCAGTGGCAACCAGATCCTCACGCCGCTGGCCAAGGATGTGGGCTACACCTCGGCGGACTTCGTGCCGATCGGGCAGGTCTCGTCGCGCACGTTGGCGCTCGGCGTCAAGGCCGATGCACCGTGGAAGAACCTGGCCGACCTGCAGAAGGACGCCAAGGCAAATCCCGGCAAGTACAGCTTTGGCGCGGTGCCCAACGTGCTGCCCTTCCTGACCTTCGATCAATGGGCCAAGATGGCCGGCGTGCAGTTCACCTTCGTGCCGCAGCAAGGCGGCGCGCCCGGCGTGACCGGCACGCTGGGCGGCCACTTGAACATGGTGCCCGAGAGCCTGTCGTCGATGAACTCGCACCTGAAAGCCGGCACCATGCGCGCGTTGGCGGTGTTCAACGAAGAGCGCGACCCGGCTGCGCCGGATGTGCCCACGGCCAAGGAGCAGGGCTTCGCGGTGTTCGGCAATCCCTTCACCGGCCTGGCGGTGGCCAAGGGCACGCCCGACGCGGCACTGGCCCGGCTGCGCGCGTCGATGGCCAAGGTGGTCAAGGAGCAGGCCTTCCAGGACAAGGCGATGAAGGCCGGGTCGGACGTCACCTATCTCGACGCCGACGCCTTCGGCAAGGTCTGGGTGCGCGACTGGGAAGCCTACGCGCCGGTGCTGCAAAAGAAATGAAGCGCCTCGGCGCCTGACGTCGCATGACGCGGCGCTCGATTCGCAGTCTGCCCCGCGACGGCTTGGCTGGTGGGGTGCTGCTGGCCGGCAGCCTGTTCTTCCTGTTCCATCTTCTCGGTTCGCAGGCCGAGGGCGTCACGGCGCATGTGTCAGCTACCACCTTGCCGACATTGCTGGTGCTCGTGCTGGCATTTCTGGGTGCGCTGATGCTGGTCGGGGCGTGGCGCGAATGGCGCACTGCAGCGCCTGTTGAGCCGGCCGACGCATCGCGGGCCGGCTGGCGCGTCGTGGTGCTGGTCGCCTGCACCGCCGCCTACATCGCAATGCTGCCGCTGCTCGGCTACTTCGTGTGCACTGCCGGGTACTTCGGCGCGATGGCCTTGCTTTTCGGCAACCGCCGGCCTTTGGTCGTGCTGCCGCTGATGCTGCTGGTGCCGCTCGCGCTCATGCTCTTCTTCGAGAAGTTCATGATCATTCCGCTGCCCTCGGCCTCGCTGTTCGGCTGACCCCGGCATGGCCGAGTTGCTCGCCGCGGCACAGCAGGTGCTGACGCTGCACACCGTGGCGATGATCTCGCTCGGGCTGGTCATCGGCATCCTGATCGGCGCGATGCCGGGGCTGAACGTGCCGCTGGCGGTGGCCATCGCGCTGCCCATCACCTTCAAGCTCGACCCGATCGGCGGCATCGCGCTGCTGGTCGGCATCTACAAGGGCGGCACCTACGGCGGATCGATCTCGGCCGTGCTGATCAACGTGCCCGGCACGCCCGCGGCGGCGGCCACCGCCGCCGACGGCAGCGCGCTCACGCGCCAGGGCCATGCCGGCAAGGCGCTGCGCATGTCCTTGTATGCCTCGATCATCGGCGAGCTGGTCAGCGACATCGTGTTGATCGCGCTGGCCGTGCCGGTGGCGCTGTTCGCGCTGAAGTTCGGACCGATCGAGAACTTCGCGCTCGGGTTGTTCTCGCTGACGCTGATCGCGGTGCTGTCCGAAGGCAACATGCTCAAGGGGCTTGCCGCAGGCGCCTTCGGCGTGTTCCTGTCGACCTTCGGCCTGGACCCGCTGACCGGCGACACGCGCCTGAGCTTCGGCGTGCACCAGGTCACCGCCGGCTGGTCCTTCATCGCGCTGGTCATCGGCATCTTCGCCATTGCCGAAGCGATGTCGATGGTCGAGAAACGCTGGGCCAAGCCACTGGCCACGGGCCGCGTGCGCCTGAGCGACCCGGCCCACCGCCTGACGCGCGAGGACTGGCGCGCCGCCGCGCCGGCGATCGCGCGATCGGCGCCGATCGGGGTGTTCGTCGGCGCGGTACCGGGCTTGGGCTCGGCCATCTCCGCGTACCTGAACTACGGCATCGCCCGCGCACTGTCACGGCGCCCCGAGCGCTTCGGCAAAGGCGCGATCGAAGGCGTGGCCGCGGCCGAGACCGGCAACAACGCGGTCACCGGTTCGACTTTCATCCCGATGCTCACGTTGGGCATCCCGGGCGACGTGATCACCGCGATCATGCTCGGCGCGTTCATGGTGCACGGCCTGGTGCCCGGGCCGGCGCTGTTCCGCGACCACGGTGATTTCGTCAACGCCTTCTTCGTGCTGATGCTGGTGGCGACATTTGCACACCTGATCATCGGGCGGCTGGGCTTGTCGCTGTTCATCCAGGCGATCAAGGTGCCGAACACGATCCTCTTTCCCACCGTGCTGGTGCTCAGCCTGACGGGCGTGTACGTGGCCACGAACAGCCTGTTCGACATCGGTGTGATGCTGGCTTTCGGCGTGCTCGGCTACGGCATGAACAAGTTCGGTTTTCCGGTGGCGCCGTTGTTGATCGGCTTCATCCTCGGCCCGCTGGTCGAGGTGGGGTTGCGCCAGAGCCTGATCATCGGCCACGGCGATGTCACGGTGTTTTTCCGACATCCGATTTCGGCCGTGTTCCTGAGCCTGGCTGCGTTGACGCTGGTGTGGACGGGTTGGCGAGAATGGCGCGGCCGACGACCGAAGGAGAACCCATGAAGATCGAACGCATCGAGGTGACAGCCGTGCGTTTGCCGCTGAAGGCGGTGCTGACGCTGCCCAAGGGCGCGTCGCGCAGCCTCGAGGAAGGCAAGCGCGTGGCACTGGTGAAGATGACCGCCGACGACGGCACGGTCGGTTGGGGCGAGAGCGGGCCGAGCCGCCGCTGGTCGGCCGAGACGCTGGAAAGCACCGTCAGCGCGCTGCGCGACTACCTGGCGCCGTGCGTCATCGGCCACGACCCCTTCGACATCGCCGGGCTGCACCAGAAGATGAACCAGGAGATCGCGCCCGGCCTGGACCCGGGCCAGCCGATCGCCAAGAACGCCATCGACATCGCCGCGCACGATCTGATCTGCCGCAGTATGGGCATCAACCTGCAAAGCTGGCTGGGTGCCAAGCGGCTGGATCGGATCTCGCTGGCCCGGTTGGTTTCGGCCTCGACGCCCGACGAGGCGGCGCGCATCACGATGCAGGCGCGGGCCGAGGGCTACCGCGGCTTCAAGGTCAAGGTCGGCCACGAACCGGACCACGATGCGGCGCTGGTGCAGGCGGTGGTCGGCGCGGCGGGCGACGGCTTCGTCTGGGCCGATGCGAACCAGGGTTACACGCTCGAACAGGCGCTGCGCTTCTGCCGGCGCGTCGAGCCGCTGGGCATCACGCTGTTCGAGCAGCCGGTGGCGATGCACGACATCCACGCGATGAAACGGCTGATCACCGCCACGCCGATGACCATCGCACTGGACGAGGCGGCGATCGGCATCCCCTTCGTCATCGAGCTGATCCGCCGCGAGGCGATCGAGGGCATGGCGATCAAGATCAACAAGACCGGCGGCCTGTTCTACGCGCGTCAGATGTGCGACCTGGCGCTGAACGCGGGCATCAAGCTGGTGGGCAGCGGCCTGATGGATGCGCCGATCGGCTTTGCCGCGTCGGTGCACCTGTTCGCCGCCTATGGCATCGACCTGCCAGTGGACCTGAACGGGCCGCAGTTCATCGCCGAGGACTACCTGCGCCAGCCGCTGGTTTTCGAAGGCCAGACGATGGCCGTGCCGCAGGGCCCGGGCCTGGGCATCGAGATCGACGAAGACAAGGTCCGCGCCTGGAGGCTGCCGCTGTGAAAGCCGCCGAGCGCGAGGCCTCATCGGCGGGCGCCGCCGAAGCCGGCGCGGGCGCGGGCGCGGCGCGGGCGAACATCTTGGCCGCGGCGCGCGCGGAGTTCGCCCAGAAGGGCCTGACCGGCGCGCGTGTCAACCAAATCGCCTTGCGCGCCGGCGTCAACAAGCAGCTGCTGTACTACTACTTCGGCAACAAGGAGCAGCTCTACTGCACCGCGCTGGAAACCGTGTACGCGGAGATCCGCGCGCTGGAACGCGGACTCGAGCTCGACCAGTCGCCGCCCGAGCAGGCCATGGCCGGGCTGGTCGGATTTTCCTTCGACTATCTGTCACAGCACCCCGATTTCATCGGCCTGCTGAACCATGAGAACGCTCAGGGTGCTCCGCATGTGCGTGCGTCGGCGTCGATCCGCGCGATGAACTCGCCGCTCATCGAACGGATCGCTGCGACGCTGCGCCGCGGCGTGCGCAGCAAGGTCTTCCGCAAGGGCATCGACCCGGTCGAGCTGTACATCTCGATCGCCGGCATGTCGTACTTCTTCTTTTCGAACCGGCTTACGCTGGCGTCGATCTTCGCTCGCGACCTCGGGCGCACGCCGGCCGTGCAGTCCTATCGGCGGCACGTGGTCGCCATGGCGCTGGCGGGCCTGCGGCCCTGAACCCGCTGCCAGGCGCCAACCCGGATTCAACCAAACGGTTGACCGCCTGTCGGTCGTTGCCTACACTGGCCCGGTCATCCACTGCCGCCGCGTTGCGCAGCCACCCGATGTCCGACGTGCCGGTTCCCTTGCTCGACGATCTGCAGTTGCCAGCCAGCGTGGCCTCGGTGGAGGCGCTGGAGGATCTGCTGAGCCTGCCGAGCCGCTCGCTGATCGACGAGCTGGCGTCGCTCGATGGCGACCTGATGATCCTCGGTGTCGGCGGCAAGATGGGCCCGACGCTGGCGCGCCTGGCCCGGCGGGCCATGCCGGGCCGGCGGATCATCGGCGTGGCGCGCTTCAGCGACGCCGCGCTGCGCGATCGCCTGCAGGGCTGGGGCGTCGAGACCGTCACCGCGAACCTGCTCGACCGCGATGCACTGCAGGCGCTGCCGCGCGTGCGCAACATCATCTTCGCCGCGGGCCACAAGTTCGGCGCCAGCGGCAATCCGGCATTGACCTGGGCCATGAACACCTGGTTGCCGGGCATGGTGGCCGAGACCTTTGCCGATTCGCGCATCGTGGCTTTTTCCACCGGCAACGTCTATGCGCTGAGCGCCCCGTCATCGGGTGGTGCGCACGAGGGCACCTTGCCATCGCCGGTGGGCGAATATGCGCAGTCCTGTCTGGGGCGCGAGCGCATGTTCGAGTACTTCTCGATGCAGAACGGCACGGCCGGGCGCATCGTGCGCCTGAACTACGCGATCGACCTGCGCTACGGTGTGCTGCTCGACATCGCCACGCGCGTGCACCAGGGCCAGCCGATCGCGCTCGGCATGGGCCATGTGAACGTCATCTGGCAGGGCGACGCCAACATCCAGGTGCTGCGCTGCCTGCGCCACTGCAGCACGCCGAGCAGCCCGATCAACATCACCGGTCCCGAAACGCTGTCGGTGCGGCGTCTGGCGCAGCAGTTCGGTGAGCGGTTCGGCCGCACGCCCGCCTTCTCCGGCGAAGAAGCGCCCACCGCGCTGTTGTCGAATACGCAGCTGGCGCAATCGATGTTCGGCCCGCCGCGTGTCGGCGTGGACACGATGCTGGATTGGGTGGCCGACTGGGTACGCCGCGGCGGGAGCACCTACAACAAGCCCACCAAGTTCGAGGTGCGCGATGGTGGTTTCTGAGACGCTGTCCGCTGCCGTGCTCGACACGGCGACGGGCCGCGATGCGGCCGGTGCGCTGGCGCTGTCGGATGCGGCGGGCTGGAACCAGACGGCCGACGACTGGGCGCTGTTCAGCCGACACGGCCGGGTGCTGGGCCGGCGCAGTGCAAACGGTCACCTGGTGGCCACCGCCGCGGCGCTGCCGTACGGTGACGCGCAGGGCTGGATATCGATGGTGCTCGTCGATCCGGCCTGGCGCCATCGTGGCCTGGCCACCGAACTGCTGGGCGAATGCATCGCCTGGCTGCGAGCCGCCGGCGTGACGCCAGTGCTCGACGCCACGCCGGCCGGCGAGCCTGTGTACCGCCGGCTGGGCTTTCAGTCCGGCATGCACTTCGAGCGCTGGCAGGCGGACCTGGCGGCGCCGCGCCAAGCCATTGCGAGTGACGGCAACAAGGATGCACAGCACATCGCTGCGCTGGACGCACGGGCCAGCGGCGTGACGCGGCGCTTCCTGCTCGACGACTTTCTTGCACGCCCCGACACGCGTGCCTTGACCCGCCCCGATGGGCAAGGCTTCGTGCTGGTGCGCGCCGGGCGCCGTGCTGCGCAGATCGGCCCATTGGTCGCGGCAGATACGGGCGCCGCCATCGAACTCCTGGAGATGGCCACCCAGGCTCTGCACGGCCCCGTGTTCCTGGACGCGGTGACACGCGATGCGGCGTTGACGTCCTGGTTGCTGGCCCATGGCTTCAGCCGCCAGCGGCCCTTCGTGCGCATGTCGCTGGGGCCGGCGGCGGCCCTGCATGGCAGCGACAGCCAGTTCCTCGTGGCTGGGCCGGAGTTCGGTTGAGCGATGAATCCATCCCCCTCTGACTGGTCATCGTTGCTGCGTGCGGGCACCGTGCTGCCGGCGCATCCGCTGGCGCTGAATGCGCGCCGCGAACTCGACG
>JAHECC010000232.1 GCA_024641965.1 Rubrivivax sp. | reverse complement strand
GAACCGCGAACTGCCCTACCGCGGCTACGTGCTGACGAACACCGTCTCGTCCAAAGGAAGTTCCTACTGGCAGTATTGGTGGAACGGGCCGAACGGCCAATGCATCCGGGTCGCGGTCAATGACGACAGGGTGACCCAGGTGATCCACACCGGCGCCGGCGATTGCCGGTAAGCCGCAATCACGCAGCGCCGTGCGGCGTCGAGCACGGACCTCTCGGGCCGGTCGATCGTCGAAGGAAGCTGCTTGGAGGTAAGCAATGAGCATTTCGTCCATGGTGAACGGTTGGTGCACGGTCGCGGCAGGGCGGCAAGGGTGTGGCGGTTCCGACCGATGGCTGCAGCGCCTATACAGCCTCGTGGTGATCCTGGCTGCCGCGGGCTGCGCCGCCGCGCCGCCGTCGACGCCTTCGCTCGCCGGCACCTCGTGGGAGCTTGTGCAGTTCCAGTCGATGGACGATGCCCAGGGCACGACACGCATCGGCGACCCGTCGCTGTACACGGTGAGCTTTGGTACCGACGGCCGGGCCACGCTGCGGCTGAACTGCAACCGCGCCATGGGGCCGTGGCAGGCCAAAGCGGCGGCGGATGGCCAGTCGGGCAGCCTCGAATTCGGCATGCTCGCCGGCACACGGGCGCTGTGCCCGCCGCCGTCGCTGGACGAAAGGCTGCTGCGCGACCTCGCCTACGTGCGCGGCTACCTGCTGCGTGACGGCCAGCTGCACATGTCGCTGATGGCCGATGGGGGCATCTACAGCTGGCGCCCGCTGCCTGTGAAGTGATCTGCGCTGCGGCGTCCGCCCTGCAGCGCACGCGGCGCTTTGTTCGTACGCCGTCGCCATGAACGGCCCCTGGGCGTTCGTCTACCGCTGGGCCTCGTGGGCCTGTGCCGCCGTGGCCGGCGCCAACGCCGCCGTACTCATCTGGGACGGCTGTACCGGGCAGTTGCAAGTGCAATTTCGAATCGTCTCCCTGCTGGTGGCGCTGCTCTTCGGCCTCATTGGGTGCTTCGTCCTGGGATTGGAACGCATCTTGGGCAAGATTCTCAGGTTGCATGGGGTCAATCCAGGGGGGCGACCAGAAGCGGAATGGGTCGGCGCATGGCGCTCACTCCACGTGCTTCTTACGATAGCCGTCGTCCTCATCCTCGCCGTGATGGGGAGTGGCCTGGTCGCAATTCTTTCGAGACTGCACCAAGGATTCAAGATCTTCGGGTGATGAAAGAGTGATAGGCACCCGCATTGACCAGCACGGATGTTCGTTCGAACTGCGCTTACCGGAATCACACGGCACGGCCGGCGGCGAATTAGCAATTGGTTGGCAGTTGAGAGACGGGCACTGGACCCAGAATCGCCGCTCACAGTGACCTACCGCCTGCCTTCACCCCACCTTCCGACACACAGACCATGCGCAAATTCCTGAGCTCCTCTCTCTCCATCTCGATGATCGCCACGTCCCTGGCCGGCTTCACGCCGGCCCAGGCCCAAACGGCCCAGGGGCTGGAGGACATGATCGGCATGCGCGGTTCATCGACCGATTCGGAACTGGAACGTCGCGGCTACAGCTTCGTCAAGAACCAGGGCATTGCCCAGATGTGGTGGAACGCGTCGACGCGCCGCTGCGTGTCGCTGGCCGTCGACGACGGGCGCGTTCAAAGCGTGCAGTCGACCAGCGCCGCCGACTGCAATCAGCAGCAGGCCAGCAGCGGCAATGACAAGAACGACAACCTGACCGGAATCCTCGTGGGTGCGGCGGCGATCGGCCTGGTCGCTGCGCTCGCCTCGCACCACAAGCGCAGCAACGACACCAAGAACAATCAGGGCTACAACTCGGAATACGAGCGCGGCTACAACGACGCGATGTACAGCGGCCACTACGCCCAGAACGACTCGGAGGCCTATCACTCGGGCTACATGGCCGGCGAAGCCGAGCGCAACAACCGCAAGGCGGCGAACACCCCGATCGTGCGCGGCGCTCCGGCCGAGGCGCAACGGGCCTGTGCCCGGCGCGGTGACGAGCAGTTCAGCGTGCCCGCGGGCAGCACGGTGCCGGTCAGCGTGTACGACTACGGCCAGGGCAACTACGAGGTGACCGTGGCCTCGGGCCATCAGCGCGCCAACTGTTCGGTGAACGCGAACGGCCGAATCTCCGACTTCCTCCGTCTCTGACCCGATCCACCACACAAGGAGCCATTGATATGGGCGCATCTGAAGGGGCCGCATTGGGCGGCATCATCGGCATACTGATCGCGGCATTGGTCGGGCTCGTCGTCGGCGTGATCGCGAAGCTGCTGATGCCGGGCAAGGACCCCGGCGGCTGGTTCGTGACGATCCTGCTCGGCATCGCCGGCTCCTGGGTCGGCGGGGTTCTGCTGTCGGTGACCGGACTTGCCGGCGGCGGCTTTGCCGGCCTGGTGGCGGCGGTCATCGGTGCGGTGCTGCTGCTGGCCGTTTATCGCCTGGTCAAGAAGTCGCCGTAGGCGGCGCGCTCGGTGTCGCACAGGTCGCGAGCGCCTTCGCTGTCCCGGCGCGGCCGCTGGCGCTGCCTGCTGCCGGCCATCCTCGTGCTGGTGCTGGCCGCCTGCGCTTCACCGGCGCCGTCGCCACCGCCACCCCCTGCCAGCATCGCGTTGACACCTGCGCCCGATGGCGCATTGGCCGCCGTCGAGCAGCGCTGGCAGTCTTTGCACGGCGACGCTGTGTCCGGCTTCGTGCTGCTGGGTCGCAACGAGGATGCCCTGGCCTGGCGCCTGGCGCTGATCGATTCGGCGCAGCACTCGCTGGACCTGCAGTACTACGTCTGGTTCGGCGACGAAGTCGGGCAGCTGCTGATGGCCCGTGTCATCGCGGCCGCCGACCGCGGTGTCCGGGTACGGCTGCTGTTCGACGATCTGAACACGCTGCTGCACGACATGACGCATGTCGAGCTGCGCGACGCCATGCTGGAGCGCATCGACCGTCACCCGAACCTGGAGATCCGTGTCTTCAATGGCTGGCATGCCCGCGATCTGCTGGGGCGCGCCAGTGAAGCGGTGTGGGACTTCGAACGGCTGAACCGGCGCATGCACAACAAGCAGATGGTGGCCGACAACCGGATGGCCATCGTCGGCGGCCGCAACATCGGCGACGAGTACTTCGGCCTGTTCGAAGAGTTCAACTTCCACGACCTCGACGTGCTGGGCGTCGGGCCGGTGGCACGGCAAGCCAGCGAAGTATTCGACCGCTACTGGAACAGCGAGTGGGTGCGCGGCATCGCTGCGGGCGGCGCGGCGCCGTCCCCTGTCGAGCCTTCCGCGGCGGAAGGCGAGGCGTGGCAGCGGCTGCTCAGCGACAACCGCGCGCGGCGCATCCTGGCCGGTGAGCAGTCGTGGCAGGGCCAATTGCATGCCCTGCCCGGGGCGCTGCAACCCGGCCACAGCGCGGTGCACACCGACTCGCCATCGCGCGCACCCGAGACGCGCAACCACATGCCCGAGGCCTTCCGTGCGCTGCTGCTGTCGGCGCAAAGCGAGGTGCTCATCACCAACGCCTACATCATCCCGGACCAGGTGTTCATGGCCGACCTGCATCAGCTGGCCCAGCGTGGCGTCAGCGTGCGCATCCTGACCAATTCACTGGCATCGCACGACGTGCCGGCGGTCAACGCGCACTACGAGACCTGGCGAATGCCCATGTTGCAAGCCGGCGTTCAGCTTCACGAGATGCGCGCGCACCCGGCCATCCAGGCCGAGATCATCGATACCGCGCCAGTCGTCGGCGGATTCGCCGGGCTGCACACGAAGGCGATGGTGATCGACCGCCAGCGCAGCTTCGTCGGCTCGATGAACCTCGACCCGCGCTCGGAAGTCATCAATTCCGAGATGGGCATCGTCATCGACAGCGCGCCGCTGGCCGAGACCCTGGCGGCGCTGATGACGCGCGACATGGGCAGCGCCAACAGCTGGCAGGTCACGCTCGACCACGAAGGCGACTTGCGCTGGACCAGCGATGCCGGCACGTTGACGCGCCAGCCCGCGCGCGACACCTGGCAGCGCGTGCAGAACCAGATCTTCAAACTCTTCCCATCGAGCATGTACTGATGCGCCGGCCAGCGGCTTCGATACGGTGGCGCAGCCTTGCCGCCATTTGCAGCCTGCTCGTGCTGGCCGGCTGCGCCGGTTTCGTGCCGCAACCGGCGCCGCAGCCCGCGTCCGGCGGGCACTATGTCGAGCTGACGCTGCCGATCCTCGCCGTGGCCGACACGCAGGAGCACGAAGCCACCGGCTTCCCGCTGCACGACAACGACAGCGCCATCGACAGCTATGTGGAGGTGGCGCAGCGCCCGCCCGAGCAGCCCTTGTTCGGCCGTCGCCTGCTGGAGTGGGCACTGCAGCGCTACCCCGACGATCCCTGGCTGCACCTGGGCGACGTGATGGACATGTCCTGTCGCTCCGAGGCGCAGCGCGTGGCCAAGATCTTCCTCGCGGCCGGCCGCTCGGGCGCGATCCTGCCGGGCAACCACGACGGGCTGATGTTCGGCATCTACAGCCACAACATCTTCGATGCGATGCTCGACCCGGGCGCGCAGAAATGGAACCTGGCCTGCCGCCGCGCCGGAACCCCGGACAACACCGGCGGCACCCGGCCGGGCGATGCGCTGAGCAAGCGCGAATTCATCCTGATGTACCTGGCCGGCCAGTCCTATGGCAAGCAGGCCGAGAGCGGCCTGAAGGCGCCCGAGCCCGGCGATGCGCTGCGCATCAGCTGGCGCAACCCGGATGCGCAGGCCTTCCTGTCTGGCGTCGAGGCCAACCTGATCGAAGGCTATCGCTACGCCGATTCGTACATTGCCCAAAGGCTGCGCTTGCCGAGCGCCGCGGGGGCCACGCGCAAGGTGATCATGATCGGGCTGGACACCAACCAGGCCGGCGCGCTGGCGTCGAGCTGGGACACCTTGCTGGGCCGCAGCCCGGGCAGCATGGGGCATGTGCGCCGCGACCAGATGGATGCGGTGAAAAGCTGGGTGCTGCAGGCCGCGCGCAACGACGACATCGTGGTCTTCGCCGGCCACCACAACTGGCTGTCGCTGAGCGTGCAGTCGCGCCTGCTGCTGAGCGAGCTGATGGGCAACGTGGCCCATCCGCTGGTCTACGTCTCGGCTCACACCCATCGCGGCTTCTGGGCG
Organism: Rubrivivax sp.; assembly: GCA_024641965.1. Classification (GTDB taxonomy): domain Bacteria; phylum Pseudomonadota; class Gammaproteobacteria; order Burkholderiales; family Burkholderiaceae_C; genus Rubrivivax. Next base: position 720 of record JAHECC010000232.1, on the reverse strand, counting down.
CAGCACGCCACGGCCGAGCTGCGTCCGCTGCTGGAGATGAACGTCAGTTCCTTGTCGGACTGGCCGATTGCCTACCGCCGCATCAGCTTTGCCTTCGACGAGAGTGCGAACCGACTGCGGGTGCGCGCCGACCTGATGCCCCGCGGCGACGGGGCGGTGACCTCGGATGCGGCACTGCTTGCCGCCTGGAATGCCGAGACCTGCGCGCAAACCGGCTTCACGGTGGACTACCTGCGTTCGGTCGACGTGGGCCTGGTGCGCCAGCAGCGCGAGTCACGCGGCAGCCTGCTCGGCTGGCTGCGCGAGGAACTCGGCGAATGCAAGGACTGCGAGGCCGAGCGTTACGTGCATGCGCAGGCCTACCAGAACGAGATGCTCGGCACGCTGGTCGAGGCCGGCCTGCACCTCGGGCCCGAGGCCGCCGGCCTGGCCGCATTGCCCTTGCCGGCCTGGTGCGGCGCACGCAGCTATGTCGCCTGCGCCAACCTGCTGATCGACGAGCAGGCAAACACGCCGGCCGAGAACGTCGAGCTGTTCCGCCGCAAGGCGCAACTGGTCGACCTGCTGGGCAGCCATCTGGACGACCTGACGACACGCCGCGCGCAGGCCTACATGAGCTGCCGCGCGGTGCTGGCGGCGAAGACCGACTTCGACGCCACCGACGACAGCTACAACGAGGATCGAAGCGAGGCCAAGCGCCGCGCCGAGCGCTTCTTCGAC
>JAHECC010000055.1 GCA_024641965.1 Rubrivivax sp. | reverse complement strand
ACGCTCAACCCCCTCAATATGTCGCCATCTTTGCCGAAGGCATGCGCGAGCGCGGCTGGATCGAGGGCACGAACTACGTGCTCGACGCGCTGCACTACGACGGCCACGCCGAGCGCATACCCGCGTTGGCGGCCGAGCTTGTGCTGCGCCGGCCGGATGTCATCGTGGCCTCGGCTTCACCACCGGTGCGTCCACTGATGCAGGCCACGCAGACGATTCCGATCGTGTTCGTGAATGCGGGCGACCCGGTGGGCGCGGGCTTCGTGACCAACCTGGCCCGCCCGGGCGGGAATGTCACCGGCCTCGGCGGCTTTGCCCCCGGATTGGTGGTCAAGCAGCTGGAGTTGCTGAAGCAGGCGGTGCCGCGTGCACAGCGTATCGGCCTGGCCCGAAACCCGGACTTCCCCGGGCACGCCGTGATGCTGGCAGAGCTGCTGGCCGCAGCGCAGCGGCTGGGCGTGGAATACAAGCAAGTGACGCTGCGCTCGCCCGACGAGTTGGCGCCGGCCTTTGCGGCGCTGGCGCGCGAACGCGTCGATGCCTTGCATCTGTTGGCCCAACCCTTCCTCCTCGCCAACCCCGCGCCGGTGGCGGCGTTGACGCAGGAGCATCGGCTGCCGACGATCAGTCCCCTTGTCGGGCTGACCCAGGCCGGTGTGCTGATGTCCTACGGCAATACCTTCGACGACTTGCTGCGGCGCCTGCCCCACTACCTGGACCGCATCCTCAAGGGCACGCCGCCCGGCGACCTGCCGGTGGAGCAGCCCAGCCGCTTCTACCTGACGATCAACCTGAAGACGGCGCGGGCGATTGGGGTGCCGATCCCGTCAGGCCTGCTGCTGCGTGCCGACGAGGTGATCGAGTGAGGCGGCGATGGTGTTCTGCCCCAAGAGGCTCGGCCGAGGCCGCAGCTACTGGGCGGCCGACAGGATGGCAAGCGCGGGCGAATGCCCTATGGCGTCTGAGTGCCGTCGCCGTTGCAACCTGCCTGGGCTTGTGGCCCCTTGGCGCACAGCCCGCTGAGCGAAACGCCCGCATCGCATTGCTTTGTTCGGTGAGCTGCGATGCACCGCTGATCGATGACTTCCGGCAAGCGCTGGGCAACCTGGGGTGGGTCGAAGGTCGCAATCTCGTTGTCGAGCAACGTGCTGCGGCGGGTCGAATCGATCAACTGCCCGCACTGGCCCGGGAGATCGCGGCCACCGGACCAGAAGTGATCATCGGCATAGGCCCGCAGCCCGCCCGCGCGGCCAAGGACGCAGCCGGCACGATCCCCGTCGTGTTTCTGGCTGTTGCCGACCCGGTGGCTGTGGGACTGGTCCCCAGCCTGGCCCACCCCGGTGGAAACGTGACCGGCATGGCGACCCTCGCGCCCGGGGGGTTCATCGCCAAGAGCATCGAACTCGCCAAGGAGCTGGTGCCAGGCGCACGTCGCGTGGCGGTACTGTTCAACTCCGACAACGACGTGCTGCGCATACGGTTTCCAGCTGAAGCACCTCAGGCCGCGGAGCGTCTCGGCTTGCAACTGCAGGTGCTGGATGTGCACGACGCTTCGGGTATTGCACCAGCGATCGAGGCGGCGGTGCGTGAGCGGGCCGACGTGCTCTACATACCTGGAGACCCGCTGTTCCATACGCCACCAAAACGCGTACCGGACCTGGCCAACCGCGCCGGGCTCCCGACTGTCTTCATCATCCCAACCGTTGTAGAGGCAGGTGGCCTGATGTCTTATGGACCAGACTTCGTCGAGTTGTTCAAGCGGGGCGCTGACCCCGTCGACAAGATCCTGCGCGGCGCCAAGCCAGGCGACCTGCCGGTCGAGCAACCCACGAGGTACAAGCTGGTCATCAACTTGAAGACAGCCAACGCGCTGCGTATCAAGATTCCCCAGAGCTTGTTGCTGCGTGCCGACGAAGTGCTACGGTGAGCAGGCGCGCAGCATGGCAATGGCGGCGAAATGCGGCTGACCATCGGTGTGACGATAATCCCCATGGAAGCTGCCCGCCAACATCGGCCATGCGCCGACAGCGGCTGCGCGAACCATTGCCTTCGAGCGCACGCTGGGAAATGCCATTCCTCCGGACTTGCTTGACAAGGCACGCGGCTTGCATTGAACGAGCAATCGCCACCAAATATGCGGAGTCGATGGGTCCAGTACGCGTCCGACACCGCGGCCCACACCTGAATCCAGCCCTGGCCGTCGCCAATCGAGACGCTCAACGCCGAAGCGTCACGCGCGCTGTAGCACCGGGTGGCGCAGCACGGCCGCCTGCGCGAGCATTCGGCCCTCTGCTGCCGCAAATTCGGCGCGGCCGGCCCGGGCGAGTATGCGGGCGCGGGCGTGGTGCGCACGATCGCGTGCAACGCAAGTCATGTCATTGGAGGATTTCGTCCGCCCGCAGCAGCACGGCCGGCGGCATGACCAGCCCCAAAGCTTTCTCGGTCTTGCGATTGACGATCAACTCGAATTTCAGCGGCTGGCCCACGGGCAAGTCCGCCGGCTTTGCCCCTTTCACGATCTTGTCGACATAGTCGGCTGCACGGATCCAGTTGTGGGCGAAGCTCGGGCCGTAGCTCATCAGGCCGCCCGCCAGCGGGAATTCCGGGAAGACGGAGATCGAGGGCATCCGGTGTCTGGCTGCCAGACTCGCGATCTGCCCCAGGTTGGCGCCGAATGCGGGATCCGGCAGGATGATGACGGCGTCGACCTTGTCGGCAGCCATTGCCGCAAATGCGCCCGCGATGGCATCGGGGCCGCGCGCGTCCTTGGCGACCGTGCTGACGCCCAGCGCTTCACCGGCCGACTGGATCGCCCTCCACATCTTCATATGGGCAGCGTTGGTCTGGTCCCAGAGGACACCCATGCGTGCCGCAGCGGGTGATGCCTGCCTGAGAAGTTCCACCCATTTCGCGCTGATGTCCTCCGCCATATTCGAAAGCCCGGTGATGTTGCCTCCAGGCCTTGCCAGACTTGCCACGAAACCTGCCGCCACCGGATCTCCGATCATCGTCATCACGATGGGGAGGGTCTGCGTTTCCTGCCTGAGCGCAACGAGCGCTGCATTGCCCTGGACAACGATCAGGTCGACCTTGAGACGGACCAGTTCGGCCGCGAATGCAGGGTAACGTTCGGCCCGCCCCTCTGCGTTGCGCACCTCGAGGACGAGGTTCTCGCCGTCCACGTAGCCCAGTTCTCGCAGTCGCTGCCGAAAGGGTTCGAAGCCAATCCTGAACGCCGAGCCGCCGCCCGCCAACACGCCGATGCGAACAACCTTGGAACCTGCCGGTGCCTGAGCCGCGACCGGCGGTGCCGACACTGCAAGCATCGATGCGAAGGCGAGGAAGACAGCTCTGACGCCCATCGCATTCGCCTCGCGTTCCTAGCGTGAATGCCACCGCGCCGCGCGCGGGCCCGTCGCTCTCGATGGCATGGAAGCGCCGATGCTACGCTTCCCCTTCGCCTTTGGCGATCGGCTCGCGCGGCGCCCGAAACCTGCCTGGAGAAACGGGGCGTCGGCTTCGATCTGCGTCGCGGATGAATGTTGAACCGAGGCTTCGTGAAGCGGCATGGGCGCAGGTGGCGACGGGCGAGGCGGCGGCTGCGCCTGCGGCCCCAAGCGCGCTCATGACCGTCTGCTCCAGGATTGCCGCAATGGCCTTCAAACCCTGTGAGGCTGCAGCCAGATCGGTTGGATGCATGCTCCCATGGTCGCGACCCCGGGCGGTCCTAAGACCCACAACACATCGCAACCGCGTTTCCGCCTCGGGCGCAACAGAGATCGGATAAGACGCCGGCAGCCACTGCCGGCCAGCGACTTGAAGTTGCCGTTCGCGTCACGTCGATCGCATCGTCTGAATGGCCGCTGCCCGCCGAGAGCCAAAGGCAGTTTCCTTGCTGGATGAATCGCAAGCCGGCTCAATACTTCAAGCGCGCAAAGTAGGTCTCCTGCGCCAGCTTGCGCGCCTGCCCCAGCGTCTGCACCCCCTGCGCCTGCAACAGCGGGATCAATTTCATGAACACTTCGGCGGTGACGATGGCGTCGCCCAACGCGGTGTGCCGCCCCATCACCGTCACGTCGAAACGTTCGGCGATGGCTTCGAGCCGGTGCGAATCCTGGTTCGGGTGCACGGCCGCCGACAGCAGCAGCGTGTCGAGCACCGGCTGCTCGAAGCGCACGCCGGTGCGCTCCTCCTTCAGCTGCAGGAAGCGCATGTCGAAGGCCGCGTTGTGCGCCACCAGCACCGTGTCGGCGGCAAAGCGGTGGAAGGCCGGCAGCACGCTGTCGATGGTCGGCTGGCCGGCCACCATCTCCGGCTTGATGCCGTGGATCGGAATCGACGCAGCCGGAATGCCGCGCTGCGGGTCGACCAGCTGTTCGAAGCATTCCTGGCGCCGCAACTTGCCGCCGACGATACGTGTCGCCCCGATCTGGATGATCTCGTCGCCTTCCGAAGGGTTCAGCCCGGTGGTCTCGGTGTCGAAGATGGTGAACGACAGCTCGTTCAACGGCCGGTCGTCGAGCGCACGCGTCGACTCCGACACCTGGAACAGGTCGAAGTCGTAGTACTCCGGCCGGCTGCCGCTGCGCACGAAGGTGGCGGCGTCGAGCCGCTCCTGCTCGCCGGCCATCGGCAGCAGGAAGCGGAAGAAGGTCTGGTGGCGCACGCGCTCGCGCTCGAACCAGAACTCGCCACCGTGGCGCTGCACCACGTCGCGCACGCTCAACGGGCTGGTCTCGTTGCCGATCCTCATCGGCTCGGCTTCCCAGTTGATGACCGTCTCGGTGTTCATCGACTGCCCGGTCCACACCAGGTCGAGGTGCGCACGCGCACCGGCGGGCTGCAGGCGCAGCTCGACCACCTTCACGTCGTACTCGTCGGCCAGGCGCGAGGCCAGGCTGGCCAGCGCCGCCAGCAGCGAAAAGCTGTCGACCTGCAGCCACAGGCGCGGGTCGATGTCGCCAATGCCGGCACGCAGCCCGGGCAAGGCTTCGATTCGGCGCCGTGCCGCCGACACCAGGTCGGCGCCGAGCATGTCCTCCAGCGGCCAGCGCGTGCGCAGGTCCTGCGTGCTGTGCGCGGCCATGTCCTGGATTCGCTGGCTCATCGAGCGCGCTTCTTCGCGGATCACGGCCTGGAAACGCTCGCGCACCTCGGCCTCCATGTCCGGGTCGTCAAGCATTTCCACCGCCGCCTGCAGGTTGCCCAGCGAGGCGCGCGCCGCTTCGGTGAAGCCGTGCAGCAGCTGGTCGCGCGCCGATTCGGCCTCGAAGTCGAGCGTGATGTTGTCCAGCATCAGCACGAAGCCGTGCAGGATCTGCTCGTCGTCGCTGCTGCCGCGCACCGGGCTCATCATCGCGCGCAGCAACTGCCCGGCCGCGGTGGTGGTGACGAACTGCGCCGAGGGCTGCAACGCACCGCTTTGCATGCGCTGCTGGATCTTCTCCAACGCATGCGCCACGAGCTTGCGCTCGAACACGCTGTAGATCGAACGGCCCAGGCCGATCAGCTCGGCGCCGTCGGCCAGCCCCGGCGCGCTCGACAGCGCGCGGAACTGCAGCCGCGCCTGCTGGTTGTAGAGCAGGATGCGCCCGTCGAGATTGCATACCACCACGCTTTGTGTCAGTTCCGACATCAGTGCCGCCAGCCGGCTGCGCTCGTGGTCGATGTGGCGGCTGGCCTCGGCCACGCGGTCCAGCATCTCGCGCTTCAGCGCGCTGCGCTGCTGCAGCAGCTGGTTGACGCCCAGCGCCAGGCCCTGCAGCGGCGCGGCGCCGAGCGGTGTGATTTCATGCTCCAGGTCGCTGTCCAGGCGCACGCGCAACTGTTCCAGCAATTTCGCGGCGGCGCCGGCGTAGTGCCGGTACAGCCCGCCCAGCACCCATGCACCCAGCGCCCACACCCCCAACGCGGCCAGCACCAGCAGCACCGCGCGCTCGCGCAGCAGTGCCGACAGCGCGACACGCTGCGCGCCGTCCAGCACGGCCCACAGCAAGGCGCCGCCGAGCAATGCAAACAGCGCCAGCAGCAGCCCCGGCGCCAGCCAGGCCAGCAACAGGCGCTTGTCAGCCTTCACGCAGTGCGGCCCAGCAATTCGCTGACCTTGGCCAGCAGGTCCTTGGTGGCGAAGGGTTTGGTCATGTAGCCGTCGGCGCCGACGCCCAGGCCCTTGTCGACATCGGTGTCGCGGCCCTTGGCGGTGAGCATCAGCACCAGCGTGCCCTTCAGCGCGTCGTCGGCGCGCAGCTCATGGCACACCTCGAAGCCGCTCTTGTTCGGCATCATCACGTCCAGCAGCACCAGTGCGGGGCGCTCGCGGCGGATGGCGTCGATGGCCTCCTGGCCGTCGCGCGCAATGCTCACCTCGTAGCCGGCGCGCTTGAGCAGGTATTCGAGCGAGATGACGATGTTGGGCTCGTCATCGGCGATCAGGATGCGTTGTGTCATGTCTTGTCTCCAGCGCGCTTGTCGGCGTCTCGGTGCAGCGGCTCAGCCGCCAGCCTGCCACGGTAGCCAAACCTTGAAACAGGCGCCTTGCGCGGTGTCAGGCTCGAGCCAGATGCGCCCGCCGAAATGTTCGACGATCTGCCGGCTGATGGGCAAGCCCAGCCCGGTGCCCTGGGGCCGGACCGACGCGTTGCCGGCCTGGCGGAAACGCTCGAACACCAGGCCCTGCTGGTCGGCCGGAATGCCCGGGCCGTTGTCCTGCACCGCCAGCGTCACGCCATCGGCGTCGTGCGCCAGGCTCAACTGCACCTGCCCGCGTACGTCCGGCAAGAACTTGGCGGCGTTGGCCAGCAGGTTCAACACCACCTGGGTCAGGCGGTCGGCGTCGGCGCGCAGCGTGGGCACCGCGGGCGGCAGTTGCAGGCTGACCGTGGCGCCGCGCTCGCGGAACATCTCGCGCGTGGTCTGCACCGCCTGCGTGAGCAGCGCGCGCAGGTCGACGTCGCTGTTGTGCCACTCGGCCTGGCCCGATTCGATCTTCGCCATGTCCAGCACCTGGTTCACCAGGCGGCTCAGGCGTTCGGTCTCGACCACGACGATGCCCAGGAACTGCTGGCGCGTCTCGGCCGGCATGTCGGCATCGTCGCGCATGGCTTCGGTGAGCGCGCGGATCGAGGTCAGCGGCGTGCGCAGCTCGTGCGTCACCGAGGACATGAAGTCGTCCTTCAGCCGGTCCAGACTCTTCAGCTGCTCGTTGGCGCTGCGCAGCTCGGTGGTGGCGCGCTCCAGCGATTGCGACTTGTCCTCCAACGCATGGGCATAGGCGCGCAGCTGCGAGGCTTCGTCCAGGATCAGCATCACATCGTCCAGGTCGAGCGACTCTTCCTCGACCACCGAAGACACCATGATCCGCGCCGACGCGCTGCCGATGGCGCCGGCAAGCTGCGTCTCGACGAATTGCACCAGCTGCGCATCGGGCTTCAACTGCTCGATGCGTGCCACGCCGCGCTCATGCGCATAACTCTCGAACAGCGAGCGGGCACGCGGTGCACCGAGAAAGCGGCCCAGCAGCGGCAGCAAGTCGGCGATCTGCGCACGGCCGCGCCAGAACACCGGGCCACTGGCCGCCGTGCGCCCGAAGACATCGACGAAGAGCAGCGCCTGGCTGGTCTCGCTGGCCGCCGGCGCGCGCCACAGCGACACCGTGACATAGGCACCGATGTTGGCCAGCAGGCTCCAGAACAGCGAATGCGTCAGGTTGTCCAGCCCGCGCAGGCCGAACAGCTGCTCGGGCCGGAGCAATTCGATGCCGGCCAGGCCTTCGCTCATGAACGCGGCCGGCAGCCAGCCCGACTTGGCCAGCGACGGCAGCATCAATGTGTAGGCCCACACGGCCGAGCCGCACAGCAAGCCGGCCAGCGCACCGGCGCGCGTGCCGCCTTTCCAGTACATGCCGCCGAGCAGCGCCGGCGCGAACTGGGCCACCGCGGCAAAGCTGATCAGCCCGATGCTGACCAGCGCGTAGGCCTCGCCGGCCAGGCGGAAGTAGAGGTAGCCGAGCAGCAGGATGAGCACGATCGCCGCGCGGCGGATATTCAGCAGCAGCCCCTTCAGGTCACCGCTTGCGCCGCGCGCCGCGTCCAAATGCCGCAGCCGCAGCAGCAGCGGGACCACCAGGTCGTTGCAGACCATGGTGGACACGGCGATGGCCTCGACGATGACCATGCCGGTGGCGGCGGACAGCCCGCCGATGAAGACCAGCAGCGCCAGCGCCTGCTGCCCGTGGGCCAGCGGCAAGGACAGCACGAAGCCCTCGGCATCGGCCTGGCCGACGCCGAAGTACAGCAGACCGCCCAGCGCGATCGGCAGCACGAACAGGTTGATCAGCAGCAGGTACAGCGGGAACACCCAGGCGGCACGGCGCAGGTGCCGCTCGTCGACGTTTTCCACCACCATCACCTGGAACTGGCGCGGCAGGAAGATCACCGACAGCATCGACAGCAGCGTCAGCGCGAACCATTGTTCGTAGGCGAAGGTCTTGCCCTGGCCCAGCGTCAGCAGCCGCTTCAGCTCGGGCACCTCCCGCGCTCGCGCGAACAGGTCGCCCAGGCCGTCGTACACGCCCCAGACGACGAACACGCCCACCGCCAGGAAAGCCGCCAGCTTGACGATCGACTCGAAGGCGATGGCCGCGACCATGCCCTCGTGGCGCTCGGCGCTGTCCAGGTGGCGCGCGCCGAAGACGATGGTGAAGCCGGCCAGCGCCAGCGCCAGGTACAGGGTGCTGTCGGTATACCAGTGCGCGCTGTGCGCCAGCGCCTCGCCGCTCGGCGTGGTCATCAGCGCATAGGCGCCCGAGATGCCCTTCAGCTGCAGCGCGATGTACGGCACGATGCCGACCACGGTGATCAGCGTCACCAGCCCCGCCAGCAGCGGGCTCTTGCCGTAGCGGCTGCTGATGAAGTCGGCGATCGAGGTGATGCGGTAGGCGCGCGCAATGCGGATCATCTTGCGCACCACCATCCACGCAAGGATCATGGCCAGCATCGGCCCCAGGTAGATCGGCAGGAACCACACCCCCGCCGCGGCGGCGCGGCCGACACTGCCGAAGTAGGTCCAGGCGCTGCAGTACACCGCCATCGACAGCGCATAGGTCCAGGCGTTGCCGATGATCGAGCGCCCCGCCGCGGCACGGCGGTCGCCATGGCTGGCCACCGCGAACAGCAGCAACAGGTAGGCACAGGAGGTGCCGATGACCAGCGCGGCGCTTGCCATCAGCCGTCCTGGTCGCCGTCGCCACCTTCGACCAGCAGGGCCAGCAGCAGGACCAGCAGAGCCCAGACGATGAACAGCGCCGCCGGGAACAAGGGCAGGCCGAACGCCAGCACGTCACGGTCCCACAGCGCCAGCAGTGGGAAGTTGAACAGCAACGCGCCGGCCGCGGCCAGTGCCAGCAGGCGCTGCGAAAGCAGACCCTTGAACAAGCTCGTCTCCTGCGTCTTTCCTGGTCTTCGGGCACGGACATGTGCCGACCCTGCGCGGCTCATTCTGCTCCTGCGGCTGACCGTGGTCTGACGCGACGGCGCGTGCACCCGACGCAATCGCGGCCATACTGGCGGTCCACCCGAGGAGTTCTGCCGCATGTCTTCGATCCTGATCCTGAACGGCCCCAACCTGAACCTGCTGGGCACGCGCGAGCCGGCGGTGTACGGCTTGACCACGCTCGACGACGTGCGCGCGCTGTGCGAAGACACGGGACGGCAACTCGGCCTGAAGGTCGATTTCCGCCAGAGCAACCACGAAGGCGTGCTCATCGACTGGATCCACGATGCCGGTGCGGCGCACCGTGCCGGCACGCTGCTCGGCGTGGTCTTCAACGCCGGCGCCTACACCCACACCAGCGTGGCGCTGCACGACGCGATCAAGGGCGCTGGCGTGCCTCTGGTCGAACTGCACATCAGCAACGTGCACGCGCGCGAGCCTTTCCGCCACCACTCCTACCTGTCGCCGGCGGCGGTGGGCATCGTCGCCGGCTTCGGCATTGACGGTTACGTGCTGGCGATGCAGGGACTGGCACGCCGCGCGAGCGGTGCCTGAACCCGCGCTTTTTGCGCAGTCGCTGCTGATCGGTCTGTCGATCGCCGCGCCGGTGGGCCCGATCGGCCTGCTGGTGATACAGCGCACCTTGCAGCGCGGCAACTGGGTCGGCTTGGCCACCGGCCTGGGCGCAGCGCTGGCCGATGCGGTGTATGGTGCCGTCGGCGCCTTCGGTGTCAGCTGGGTCATCGATGCGCTGTCCGGCGCACGTGTGCCGCTCGGCCTGGGCGGCGGCACCTTCCTGCTGTGGATGGCGTGGCGCATCTGGCACGCAGCGCCGGCACGACAGGCGGCGAAAACGGGTGCGGCGCAGGGGCTGCTGCAGTGTCTTGCCGGCACCTTCTTGCTGACCTTGTCGAACCCGTCGACGATCTTCTCCTTCATCGCCGTGTTCGGCACACTCGGCGCGCGCCTGGCCGTGCCCGCGCCGTGGACCATGGTCGCCGGCGTGCTACTCGGCTCGGCGCTGTGGTGGCTGCTGCTCAGCGCCGTCGTCGGCCGTCTGCGCTCGCGCTTCGATCATCGCGCCCAGGCCTGGGTGAACCGCGCCTCGGCGCTGCTGTTGGCCGGCTTCGCGCTGTGGCAATGGATGGCGCTGCTCCGCGCCGTGTGAGCGTTGGTGGCAGACTCGGGGCACCCACCACAAGGAGACATCGGCATGGCCCAAGCACACGATCGCGTCGCACTCGTCACCGGCGCCGGCACCGGCATCGGCAAGGCCACGGCCCTGTGCCTGCTGCAGGACGGCTGGCGCGTGGTCTTCGCCGGGCGCCGCCTGGAACCGCTGCGCGAAGCCATCGGCGCGGCCGGCGACCCCTTCGGCGACATCGACCAGCGCGCCATTGCCGCGCCGGCCGACCTGACGCGGCCCGACTCGGTGGCGACACTGTTCGACCTGGTGCGCGCACGCTTCGGCCGCCTGGACATGCTGTTCAACAACGCCGGCACCGGCGCGCCGCCCGTGCCGCTGGAGGATCTGACGATCGAGCAGTGGCGTACGGTGGTCGACACCAACCTGACGGGCGCTTTCCTGTGCATCCAGCAGGCCTTCAAGATCATGAAATCGCAAACGCCGAAGGGCGGGCGCATCATCAACAACGGTTCGATCTCGGCCTATGCACCACGGCCGCATTCGGCGCCCTACACCGCCAGCAAGCATGCGGTGAGCGGGCTCACGCGTTCGGCCTCGCTCGACGGCCGCGTGCACGACATCGCCGTGGGGCAGATCGACATCGGCAATGCCGCCACCGACATGACCGAACGCATGAAGGCCGGAGTGCCTCAGGCCGACGGCAGCATGAAGGTCGAGGATCGCATGGACGTGCGCCACGTGGCCGAGTCGGTGCTGCACATGGCCAACATGCCGCTCAGTGCGAACGTGCTGTTCATGAACGTGATGGCCACGAAGATGCCTTTCGTGGGGCGTGGCTGAGCGCCGTGCCTCTTGCGGCAGGCGTGCGTCTCGCGGGCCTGCTGCTAATATCCAGACGCCAAATTCCACAGGAGGAAATATTTCATGAGTGAACTCAGCGCCGCCAACCGAGAAAAACTGATGTCCGACCTGCGTGTCGTCATCGCCGACGCCGAGGAAGTGCTGCGTGTCACCGCCGACCAGGCGAGTGCCGGAGCCTCCGAGCTGCGCGTGCGCATGCAAGAGCGCCTGCAGCAGGCCAAGGGCCGGTTGCTCGACCTGCAGGAGACCGCCGTGGCGCGTGCGCGTGCTGCCGGGCATGCGGCCGACGACTATGTGCACGACCATCCTTGGCGCGCCATCGGCGCTGCCGCCGGCTTCGGCCTGATCGTCGGCCTGCTCATCGGCCGCCGCTAAGCGCCGCGTTCCATGCCCACGTCGCGCGCTGGGCTGTTCGATTCGCTGCGCCAACTGCTTGGCACCGCGCTCGAGCTGGCACAGGTGCGCCTGGAGCTGCTGGTCGCCGACCTCGAGCTGGAGAAGCTGAGGCTGGTCGACGTGGCGCTGCGTGCGCTGGTCGGCCTGATGCTGTTCGGTCTGGGGCTGGTGCTGCTGTGCGCCTTCGTGCTGCTGCTGGTCGAGGAAGGCCATCGACTGCAGGCATTGGGCGTACTGACGCTGCTGTTCCTGGTCGGCGGACTGCTCTTGCTGTACGCCGCCAAGCGCCGGCTGAACGACGAAGGCGGGCTGCTCGCCGCCACGCGCGACGAGATCGGCCAGGACCGCGCCGCGCTCGACGCACAGGACCCATCGCGTTGAGCCGCGGCACGCGCGAAGAACTGCTGCTGCGCCGTGAGCGGCTGCGCATGCGCAGCGGCCAGTTGCGCCAGGAATGGTCGCTGCAGGTCCAGGTGCTGCGTGCACCCTTGGGCCTGGCCGACCAGGCGCGTGCGGCCGTTCAATGGCTGGCGCGCAACCCCGAGTGGCCGCTGGGTGCCGTGCTGTTGATCGTCGTGCTGCGGCCCGGCCGCGTGTTGCGCTGGAGCGGCTACGCGTGGCAGGGCTTCAGCCTGTACCGGCGCGTACGACGCGTGCTCGGCACGAGGCCCGCAATCTGAGCCCAGCGTGGCCGCGGCAACACCCGCGTTGCGCGGCATCCAGTTTCCGCTGGACGCCAACGGCCAGCGCCGCTCGGCCACGGTCGGCCGCGGCATCCTTGGCGCGGCGCTGGACGTGCTGGACGGCGACGCCGCCGTGGCCTGCCGCGACGAGCGCGACTGGCGCCACGCCTACCCGACCCATATCCGTCGCCTGGTCGAGTTGCAGGCGGCATCGCCGCGCGACACCGTAGCCGCCTGCCGGGCCGGGCTCGACGCCGCCTGGGCGGCGCTGCCCTTCGTGCGCGACGGCGTGGCAGTGCCGCTGCGCGACGCCATGGCCACCCCGGCGCCGAGCGCTCTGCGCACGCTGAGCCTGCCGCGCCGTGACGATGTACCGCTGCAGCGCTGGGAAGTGCCCTACAAGGGCCGGCGGCTGCACGGTGACGCGCTGGCGCGACAGATCGACCGCTGGTACGCCGGCGGCATCATCGAGGCCTCGCATGCGCAGGCGCTGCATCTGGCGCGTGACAACCCCGACTGGTTCGACCTGTCGGACCGGTACATGGTGCTGCTCGGCGCCGGCAGCGAAGCCGGGCCGCTGCGCTGGCTGGCGGGCTGGCGCGCCAATATCGTGGCCATCGATCTGGCGCGGCCGGCGGCGTGGCAGAAGATCGTGCAGCGCGTGCGTGCCGGCAACGCCAGCCTGGTCGCACCGATGGCGGCCGACGTCGCGGCCAGCGGCGACGCCGAACAGGATCTGACGCAGGCCGGCTGCGACCTGCTGTCCCAGGCACCGGAGATTGCCGCCTGGCTCGGCCAACTCGGCCAGTCGCTGGACATCTTCGCCATCGCCTACCTCGACGGTGAACGGCATGTGCGCGTCTCGCTGGCCATGGACGCCATCGCCGCCACCGTGAGCGGCGCCGAGCCTCGAACCACGCTGGCCTGGATGGCCACGCCGACCGATGTGTTCCTGGTGCCACAGTCGCTGGCCGAGCAGGTGAAACACGCCTACGACGAGCGCGGCGTGCTCAAGCGGCTGGCGCAGGCAGGCGTTCGCGCCGGCAGCGGCGGGCGCAGTTTCACGCCGCACATCGAGCAGCTGGTGTCCTCCGGCGACGGCCGGCTATGGGGTGTGGTCGATGGCCTGGTGGTCGAGCAAGGCCCGAACTACGCGCTCGCCAAGCGCTTGCAGCAATGGCGTGCGCTGGTGGCACGGGCCGAGGGCTTCGTGGCCTCGATCAACGTGGCGCCGTCCACGCGCACGGCGTCGGTGGTCAGCAATGCCGCGCTGGCGGCGGGCTTCCGCGGCGCCGACGCCTTCGGCATCGAGGTCTTCGACCCCGACACCACCAACGCGCTGATGGCCGCACTGTGGGTGCACGATCTGCGTCATTCGCGCAGCAGCGCGATGCCGCAGGTGCCGCTGGAGCATCCGGCGATGCTGCTCTCCGAAGGCGCCAATCACGGCGGCCTGTGGCGCACGCCCTACTTGCCGCGATCGGTGCTGCCCTTTGCCGCCATGCTGGGCCTGACGCGGCGCAGCTGAGCAACGTTCAGGCAGGTCTGGCGCTCTCGGCCACCCAGGCCACCAGTTCACCGAGCAAGGTCCCCATGGCCTGGCCGGCGGCGACGGCCATGCCAGCGGCGTCGCGGGCCGGCGCGACGGCCGCGCTGTCGAAGCCGCGGCGCGCGATCAGGCGGCGCTGGCGCCAATCGACCAAGGTCGCAGCAACGGCCAGACGCACATTCGCAGGCTGGCGTGAATCGTCCAGGTACAACTCGTCCAGGCGCAGGGTCAGCAACAGGTCGCCGCGCACGCCGGCGCTGCTCGGCGCCACGCTGCGGAAACGGCCGGCCGCGGCCAGCCGTGCCTCGGCCAGGCGCAACAGGCTGTGCGACGCGCGTTCACTCCATTGCGCGAAGTGGAAGTACGAGCGGCTCGTGCCGTCGGCGCTGTAGACCATGCGCGTGCTCTGGTACAGCGTCGACGCAGGCGCCAGGTCGAGCAGCAGCACCTGATCCAAGGGCGCCGGCAACTTCGGCGGCGCGGTGCCGGCAGCGGCATCGGCCAGCAACTGGAAGTCTCGCCGCGGGGCATCGCCGCTTGCGCAGGCGCCCAGCAATGCCAGCAACGGCGCGCCAGCGGGCAGCGTCAGCGCGCGCAGCGCGTCGCGCCGGCCCGTCAAGGCGCCTTCTCCCCTGGCCCGAGCTGGCCTTCGTCAGGTCCCAGCAGCGCCGCCCGCGGGTCCTGCAGCTGGTCGATCGCACGCGCCACGATATCCGCGCTGGTGCGCAACTCGCGCGCGGTGGCACGCAGCTCCATCACGCTGGTGTCGAGCGCATCGTCGACGCCTTGCAGCGCACCGCTGCTCTTGCGCTCGATGCCGGCCAGCGTCTGCGCGATGTTGCTTTCGAGCGAGCGCGTGGCGCGCGTGAATTCGCGCAGCGCGGCCTGCGCCTCGTGCAGCGTGTCGGCCGCCTGCCCCGGCAAAGGCTGCATGCCGGCGAGCACCTGCTGCGCCGAGCTCGTCAGATCACGCGCCGATTGCTGGAACACCAGGGCCGTCTGATCGACGCTGCGCGTCGCCGCTTCGATGGCCCCCAGCCGCGCCGTCAGGCCCGCGGCCAGGTCGCGCACATTCAGCATCACCTCGGTGAATATCCGCTGGTTGTCCGGGCTGAGCAGCCGGTTCGCGTTGCTCAGCGAGGCGTTGGCGGTCTGCGCCAGCTGCGTCAGCGAGTCGGTGATCTGGTCGAGGTTGGAGGTGCCTTCGGCGATCACCGGGTAGCGCTCGCCAGGGCGCAGTGCCTTCAACTCCGGCGCCGACACGGTCGGCGTGTCCAGGTTGATGTGGGCGATGCCGGTGAGTACGTTGCGCGACACCGCGGCCTTGGTGTTTTCGCGCACCGGCGTATCGCGCGCCACGCGCACATCGACCTTGACGCGATTGCTGTTCTCGCGTGACAGACTGTAGTCCTCGACACGGCCGACGGTGATGCCGCGCATGTTGACGTTGCCGCCGACCTGCAAACCCGACAGCGACTGGCGCTCGAAGTAGATCGTGTAGTAGCGGAAGTCCGCCGCGCGGCCGCTGCTGCTGAGCCAGAGGTAGCCGAACACGGCGGCGCCGATCAACGCCAGCACCACAGCGCCGATGACGGTGTAGCGGGTTTCAGGTTCCATCGGCTGGGGCCTGGGTCGCGGGATCGGCTGCGTCCGGCACGGACCGGCGCGAGGAGAAATACGATTGTATCCAGGGGTCGTCCACGGCCATCACCTGCGCGGCCGTGCCGTCGGCCAGCACTTTGCCCTGGCCGAGCACGACGATGCGCTGCGCGATCGACAGCAGCGTGTCCAGGTCGTGCGTGACCACCAGCACGGTCAGCCCGAGGTCGCGGTTGAGGAAGGCCAGCAGCTGGTCGAAAGCGCGCGCGGTAATCGGGTCCAGGCCCGAGGTCGGTTCGTCCAGGAACAGCACCTCGGGCTCCAGCGCCAGCGCGCGCGCGATGGCGGCACGCTTCTTCATGCCGCCCGACAGCTGCGCCGGCATCTTCGCACCCACCTCGCTGCCCAGGCCGGCCAGCGACAGGCGCAGATTCACCAGCCGCGGCAGGAACTCGGCCGGCGTGTCGGTGTGTTCGAGCAGCGGCGTGGCCACGTTGGCGGCCACGGTGAGCGAGGAGAACAGCGCGCCTTCCTGGAACATCATGCCGAAGCGCCGCCGCGTGGCGGCGAGCGCTTCGGCATCGGCCTTCCACATGTCGGTGCCGAGCAGGCGGATGCTGCCGGCGCTGGGCCGCTGCAGGCCGAGGATCTCGCGCAGCAGCACCGACTTGCCGGTGCCGCTGCCGCCGATCAGCGCCACCAGTTCGCCGCGCCGCACCTGCAGGTCCAGGTCCTGGTGCACCGTCTGCGTGCCGAAGCGCGTGGCCAGGCCGGCCACGTCGATGACGACCTCCTGCTCCAGCGCGTTCACAGCCCCAGCTCCTGGAAGATCACGGCGAAGACCGCGTCGAGCAGGATCACCGCGACGATGCCCTGCACCACGGTCGAGGTGGTGTTGATGCCGATCGAGCGCGTGTCGCGGCTGACCGACATGCCCATGCGGCAGCCGATGACGGCGATAAACAGCGCGAACACCGGCGCCTTGCCCAGGCCGATGGCGTAGTGGCGCGGCGCCAGGGCGACGTGCAACCGTTCGACGAAGGCATGCGGCGGGATGTCCAGCGTGGCCGCCGCCATGCCCATCGCGCCGACGATGCCGGCCAGGTCGCCGACGAAGACCAGCAGCGGCAGCGTGATCATCAGCGCCAGCACGCGTGGCACCACCAGCACCTGTGCCGGGTCCAGGCCGAGCGTGCGGATGGCGTCGATCTCCTCGGTCAGCTTCATGGTGCCCAGCTGCGCGGTGAAGGCCGCGCCCGAGCGGCCGGCCATGATCGTGGCCACCAGCAATGGCGCAAATTCGCGCGTCATGCCCAGCGCGACACCGTCGACGACGAAGATGTTCGCGCCATATTTCTCGGCCTGGATGCCGAGCATGTAGGCCATGACCACACCGATCAGGAAGGTCACCAGCGCCACCACCGGCACGGCATTCACACCCACCTGGCCCAACTGCGCGAAAAGCTCGTGCACGCGCAGGTTGCGCGGATGCAGCAGCACGCGCCCCAACTCGACCAGCGTGCGCCCCAGAAAATCGACATGGCCGACCAGCAGATGCCCGAGGTCGACGAAGGCCTTGCCGAAATGCGCCAGCGTGTTCAGCAGGCGCGGCGCGCGCGTCGGGCGCGTGTCGTCCAGCCGTTTGCGCACCACCTCGATGATGCGGCCGTGGCGCTCGTCAAAACCCTGCAGCGTCAACTCGTCGACGGTCACGCCCGCCTGCTGCAGCCATTCCAGCAGCAGCAAGGCAGCGGCCGTGTCGATGTCCAGCAAATCACTGCCATCGATCAGCAACGCGTCGGCTGCCGCGACGGCCTCATCCAGCGCCTGGCGCAAGTCGGCGAGCGCCGTGCCCAGCATGCGCAGCTGCGGCAGGCGCCAGCTGCCGGACAGATGCAGGGCCGCGCTGCCCGCATGCCTTTCGATCCAGCAGGGAGGGTGCGCCATGGGCATCGGAGAAGGCTAACACGGCGGCTGCTGCCGGCCCCTGCCGGCAAGGCAGGCTTGGCCGACAATGGGGGCCCGCGGTCAACCAGCGCCTCACGATGATCCATGACCTCCAGGCCCTGCGCGCGATGTACCCCGAGCCCGGCGAGAAGGCGCGGCGCAAGCAACTCGACGCGCTCGATGTGCACTGCACGCGGTTCATCGCGCTGTCGCCTTTCGTCGTGCTCGCCACCGGCAACGATTCGCTGGACGCATCGCCGCGCGGCGGCGCGCCCGGCTTCGTGCGCCAGATCGATGCACGCACGCTGCTCATCCCCGACGCACCCGGCAACCATCGGCTGGATTCGCTGAGCAACATCGTCGGCCACGGCCACATCGGGCTGCTCTTCCTGATCCCCGGCGTGGACGAGACGCTGCGCGTCAACGGCACGGCACTGCTGACGCGGGATGCGTCGCGCCTGGCGCTGTTTGCCGCGGACGCGCGCCCGCCGCGGCTGGTGATCGAGGTCACGGTGCGCGAGGCCTACCTGCATTGCGCCAAGGCGCTGATGCGCTCGAAGCTGTGGCATGACAGCACGCGCATTGATCGCGCCGTGCTGCCGACCATGGGCCGCATGATCAACGACCAGATCGGCAGCGACGAACCCGCCGAAAGCCAGGAGCAGATGGCGGCACGCTATGCGGTGGACCTGTAGCGCGCACACGGGCCGTCACGCATGACAACGGCCGCCGGCGACGAGGTGGAATCCGGCTACGCCTGGGTGCGCCTGATGGTGTCGCTGCTGCTGATGACCATCGGCGGCGCCGGCATGTACGCGGTGACGGTGGTGCTGCCGACGGTGCAGGTCGATTTCGGAGTGGACCGCGCGGCGGCGTCGCTGCCCTATACGCTGACGATGATCGGCTTCGGCTTCGGCGGCATCCTGATGGGGCGGCTGGCCGACCGTTTCGGGGTCATGGCGCCGTTGATGCTGGGTGCCGTAGGCCTGGGCACGGGCTTCGTCAGCGCCGGCCTGGCCGGCAGCCTGTGGCACTTCAGCCTGGCGCAGGGCCTCCTGCTCGGCCTGCTGGGCACCTCCGCCACCTTCGCGCCGCTCGTCGCCGACACCTCGCTGTGGTTCACGCGGCGGCGCGGCATCGCGCTGGGCATCTGCATGAGCGGTAACTATGTCGCCGGCGCGGTGTGGCCGCCGGTGATCCAGCACTTCGTCGAGAGCAGCGGCTGGCGCGCCACCTACATCGGCATCGGCGTGTTCTGCATCCTCTCGATGCTGCCGCTGGCACTGGTCTATCGCCGCCGGCCGCCCACCGTGTCGCCATTGCCGACGGCAGCGGGGCCAGCGCCGGTCGCGCCGCTGCAGTCCGTGCGCCCGCTGGGCCTGAGCCCGGCCATGCTGCAAGGGCTGCTGTCCGTGGCCGGCGTGGCCTGCTGCGTCGCCATGTCGATGCCACAGGTGCACATCGTCGCCTATTGCGGCGACCTGGGTTTCGGCGCCGCGCGCGGCGCGCAGATGCTGTCGGTGATGCTCGGCATGGGCATCGTCAGTCGCCTGGTGTCGGGCTGGATCGCCGACCACATCGGCGGGCTGCGCACGCTGCTGCTCGGGTCGGTGCTGCAGGGCGTGGCGCTGTTCATGTTCCTGTGGACCGACGGCGTGGGCTCGCTGTTCCTGGTGTCGGCCATGTTCGGCCTGTTCCAGGGCGGCATCGTGCCCAGCTATGCGCTGATCGTGCGCGAGTACTTCACGCCCAAGGAGGCTGGTGCGCGCGTCGGCACGGTGCTGATGGCCACGCTCTTCGGCATGGCGCTGGGCGGCTGGATGTCGGGCGAGATCTTCGACCTGACGGGCAGCTACCGCGCCGCCTTCGTCAACGGCATCGCCTGGAACGCGCTCAACATCGGCATCGTGCTGTTCCTGCTGATGCGTGCGAAGCGGATGGGGCTGTTCCTGCGGCCGTTGCGCATGGCCTGACAGCGGCAGCTGGGGCACTCACCGATACCGACGTAGCCGCGCAAGCGCGGCTGGGGCAAGTCAACCGCTGCGTGTACTGCTGGCCAGCAGGGGCAACTGGCGCACCCGCTGCCCGGTCAGGCGGAACAGCGCGTTCGCCAGTGCCGGTGCGAAGGTCGGCACGCCGAGTTCGCCGATGCCGCCGATCGGCACCGTGCGGTCGGCCACTGCCGGCGGCGACGTCAGCGTGACCTTGACCTGCGGCATCTGGCTCAGTCGGACCATCGGGTTGGTGTTGAAGTTGCGCCGCTGCGCCACGCCCTGCACGAAGTTCTGCTGACCATACAGCGTGGCGTTCATCGCATGCACCACGCCGCCGACGATCTGCGCCTCGACATTCAGCGGGTTGACCACCAGGTAGGGGTCGACCGCCACCCACACCCGGCGCACGCTGAACGAGGTGAGGCTGCTGCCCGACACCTCGACCACCATCGCCACCACCGTGTTGAAGGCCGCGCCCACGGCGATGCCGCGCGCCGTGCCGTTGGCCGGCGCGCTCGACCAGCCGGCCGAGGCCGCCGCGGTCTCCAACACCGCGAGCCAGCGCGGATCGGTCAGCCGTGCGCGGCGAAATTCGAACGGATCCTTGCCCGCGGCCGCCGCCAGTTCGTCGATCATCGATTCGACGGCGAAGGTGTTGATCGACGCGCCGACCGAACGCCAGAAACCGACCGGGATCGGCGACGGATGGCTGACCCACTCGACCCGCCGCGCACCCATCGTGTAGGGCAGTTCGTGCGAGCCCTCGGTGCCCTGGCTGTCGCCCTTCGCACCGAGCGGAATGCCGCGCTGCCCGAGGATTGACGGGGAAACATTTCGGTAGCTCCAGCCGCTGATGTAGCCGTTGGCATCGACGCTGGCCTTGGCGCGCACCAGCGCCATCGGGCGGTACTGGTCGCGCGTGTAGTCCTCCTCGCGCGGCCACACCAGCTGTACCGGCCGCTTCAGCACCATGCCCAGCTGCACCGCCTGGCCGATGAAATCCTGCTCGGCCTTGCGGCCCAGCCCGCCGCCGAGCAGCGTGGTGTGGATCGTCACCTGGTCCTCGCGCAGGCCGGTGAGCTGCATCGTCAGCGACAGCGCGCCGCGTGCCGACTGTGTCGGAGCGTGCACGTCGCAGCGCACGCCGGGCAGGTAGTCGACAGTGCAATTCAGCACCTCCATGCAGGCATGCGACAAGTACGGCAAGACATAGTCGGCCTGCACCAGCTTGGCGCCAGGTTGCGCGAAGGCGGCCTGCGGGTCGGCGGCGGTGGCTTCCGCGGTGAACAGCGTGCCTGGCCCGTTGGCGGCGCCGGCCGCGTAGGGTGTCGCCTGTGCGGCCAGTGCCTGTGCCTGCGACAGGAATTGCGCGTCACTCAATTGGCCGGCGTAGGCCGGCAGATTCCACTTGGGCCTCAGGCTGCGGGTCAGCCGCATCGCGTCCCAAGTGGTCTGCGCCACCACCGCCACGGCGTTGACCGCGCCCGCTTGCTCGGTACCGCGCCCGGTGCCGGGGCTGACCGACAATGGCACGATGGCAATCGCGCCGGATGCCGTCGGCGTTGCCGCCAACGTACCGCCGAAGGTGGGGCAGTGCTTCACGACCGCGAAGACCATGCCGGGCAGACGCACGTCGATGCCATAGCGCGCGCTGCCGTCGACCTTGGACGGGATGTCGGCGCGCGGCATCGGCTGGCCGATGACCTTGAAGGCCGCATCGGGCACCAGCGGCGCATTCGCCGGCACCGGCAGCTTCGCGGCCGCTTCGGCCAACTCGCCGTAGCTCAGCCTGCGGCCGGTCGGCGTGTGCACGACCACGCCGTCCTGGACACCGTAGCTGGAGCGAGAGGCGTCGCCGACGTGGGCCATGGCCGCGCCGACCAGCATCTCGCGCGCCGCCGCCGCCGCGTCGCGCATGCGCCAGTAGTTGCTGCGCGTCACACTGGAGCCGACGGTGTTGATGGCGCTGCCGACCGGTGCCGGATTGGCAAGCGTCGGCCCGCCCTGCACCACAGCCACGCGGCGGTAATCCACCTGCAGGTCCTCGGCCAGCAACTGCGCCAACCCCTGGAACGAACCCTGGCCCATGTCGGATGCGCCGACGGTCAATCGGATGCTGTTGTCGGTGCCCACTGTGAGCCAGGCGTTGACCTGGGCTGCCGTCGCAGCCTCGGCCTGCAGCGGCCGGCCGAGCATCGGCAGCGCAAAAGCCAGGCTGAGCCCACCCGATGCGCCCAGAAAGTCGCGGCGGTTGATCGTGGCGGAGGAAGTCGTTGCACAGGTGGCCATGTAGGTCTCCATTGGGGGGTCAGAGTCCGGCCACCGCGTCGCGGACGCGCTGGTAGGTGCCGCACACGCACAGGTTCTTCACCTCGCTGCTGATCTCCTTGCCGTGGTGGCCGGCACGCATCGCGCAGGCCACCGACATGAGCATCCCGCTCTGGCAGTAGCCGCATTGCGGCACCTGATGCTCGATCCAGGCCTGCTGGGCCGGGTGGCTGCGGTCGCTGGACAGGCCTTCGATGGTGACCACGTTCTTGCCTGCCGCGGATGAGATGTCCACTACGCAGCTCTTCTCGGGCTGCCCGTTCATCATCACGGTGCAGGCATGGCAGGCCTCGATGCCACAACCGTACTTGGTACCGGTGAGGTTGAGCACGTCACGCAGCACCCACAGCAGCGGCATGTCTTCGCGCGAGACGTTGACGTTGCGTGCCTGTCCGTTGACGTTGAGGTTGTAGGTGGGCATGAGAATCTCCGGGCTGCGTTGCGGTAGAGCCAGCCCGTCCTTCGAGGGCTTCGGCTTGAAAAGCACATTTTGTGCATTTATGATCGCCGCATGAGCCAAGCGCCGTCAACGCCAGATCGTGAGCACTTGTTACTGAGCGCGCTGGAGGGCATCCTGCTCCCGCTGGCGCGGCTGTGCGTCGGCCATGGGCTGCCCTACGCCCATGCCGAGGAGGTATTCAAGCGTGCCTATGTGCGTGCTGCGCGCGACGCACGCCGCGCCGCGGGCGCGCACAGCCGGCGCGACGTGAGTCAGGTGGCCACTGTCACCGGACTGAGCCGCCGCGATGTTGGCCGGATTTCCGCCGCGCTGCGGCCAAGGGCTTCGCAGCGCCTGTCGCCGGCGACACAGGTGTTCACACATTGGGCGTCCGACCCGGCCTACCGTCACCGCAATGGCCGCATTCGCAAGCTGCCGCGCCATGGTCCGGCGCCGAGTTTCG
>JAHECC010000002.1:42374-79903 GCA_024641965.1 Rubrivivax sp. | reverse complement strand
ACGAGGCGCAGAACCTGTCGCCCAAGCAGATGAAGACGCTGATCACACGCGCCGGCCCAGGCACGAAGATCGTCTGCCTGGGCAACCTGGCGCAGATCGACACGCCCTACCTGACCGAAGGTTCCTCAGGCCTGACCTACGCGGTGGACCGCTTCAAGGGCTGGCCGCACGGCGGGCATGTGATGCTGGCGCGCGGCGAGCGTTCGCGGCTAGCGGACTTTGCGTCCGAAGTGTTGTAGGTCGTCACCTCGCCGCGAATTTGGTCCCTGTACAGCATGAGTGCCAGCGCAGCGCAGCACAGCACAGCACAGCACAGCACAGCACAGCACAGCACAGCAACGGCAACGGCAAAGCGCAGTGCGACACAAGAGGCGTTGCTGCTTGAGTTCGTATCGCCTGTACAGCCGCACCTCAGTTCAAGGTCAACCCCACCACCCGCACAGGCACCGTCCGCCGCTCACGCGTACCGTCACCGAGCTGGCCGTGATCGTTCTCGCCCCAGCTCCACACACTGCCATCGCTTTTCGCGAACAACACCGTGCCCTGCCCACCAGCCAGTTCAACCACGCCGCTGGCGCTGACGGCACTGGCCGCCGCGCCGGGGCCTGAATACCCTTGCAGCACGCCCTGCCCATCCACGGCGAACAGGTACGGGTGGATCTGCGCCGCTGCCGAGTCGTAGAAGCGTCCGCTGACGGCCGTCGCCACCGCCGACACGTTGACGCGCCGCGGCGTGTCCGACGCGACATAGATGGGCGGCACATCGTGCGGCCCGCAGGCGGACAGCTCGCCCACCGGCTGCCACAGCAAGGCATGCTGGCCGTGCACGAGGGCACCGAAACTCGAGCTCGTAAGCACACGTTGCGGCGCCGTCAGCACATCGAAGCCCGGCGGCCCCAGGCAAACATCGGCCTGCTTGCTGCCCCAAGCCCAGGTGCTGCGGTCGACCAGCACCGCCATCGACGCGTTGCCTGGCGCGGCAATGGTCACCACGCTGCCCAGGCCGCCGACGCGCACCGGCTCGGTGGGCTCGTCGCGTGTGCCGTCGCCCAGCTGGCCAAACAGGTTGGCGCCCCAGGCCCAGACACTGCCGTCAGCCAGCAGCGCAAGCGTGTGGCCGTTGCCCCCGGCCACCTGGACGACTTGCGCCAGGTCGAGCAGGCCGGCGCCGTCCACCACCGGTTGAGTGAACTGCGTGCGCAAGAAGGTATAGCCCCAGCCGAGCACGCGGCCATCAGCGCGCAGCACCGCAAAGCCGTCGCTCAGCGCGAACACCGCTACCGCATTGCCGATGCCAGTCACCTGCGCCGGCTGCAGGCGATCGCTGCCGCGCGTCGAACCCGGGCCCAGTTGCCGGTCATCGTTGCGGCCCCAGGTCCACACGCTGCCGTCGGCGCGTACCGCGGCGGCAAAGCCGGTGCCGACGGCAATGCGCCGCGGCATCGCCCGTACGGTCGGCGCGGGGCCCGGCGGCAACGGCACCAGCACCGCCACGACATAAGAAAAGGCATCGACCGCGCCGCTGATGCGGTTGCCGCTAACCGTCGCACCCGCCACGGCCGTCCAGACGGTGCGCGCCGCATCGGTGGTCTTGAGCATTTGCACGTTGCGCCCGGCATCGACCAGGCTGGCGTCGAAGGGCAGGTTCACCGTCACCGGTGCGGCAAAGGCGGTGCCGTGCGGCGTGAGCGCATGCACAGCGCCGACACGTTCGACGGCAGCGGGCAACGCCACGGACGCTGCATCGATCGGCTCGATGCGCAGTTCGAGCGTCTGCGCCAACGCACCCGCCGGCACCACGATGGCGGCACCTTGTGGACCGCTGACCGTGCCACCGTTCGGGCCGAGAACCTGACCTCCGGCGACGTCGTCGTCGCCACCGCAGCCGGCCAGCGCCAGCAGCGCTGCCAAACAGGCCACCCCGAACTGCTGCCCTATCTTCACGTCGTCCTCCCGAAGCGCGCCGTCTACTGGAAGGTCGCGGTCACGCTTCTGTTCTGATTGAGGTTGACCGTGCAGCTCAGGCCGGCGCTCGCATCGCAACCCGTCCACGACTGCAAGCCGAAGCCTGCGCCAACGGTGGCCTGCAGCGTCACCGATGCGCCTTGCGGCAGCGGGAACGAGCAACTGTTGCCCGTCGTGCAGGTCTGCCCCAGCGCGCTCACCACGCCGCTTCCGGCAGCACCAGCAACGGTCAGCGTCAACGTGAACGGTGCATAACGGCGCACCACCAGGTCCTGCATGGTCGGCGTCGGCCGCTCGGCAAGCAGCACATGGGGCACGCCGGCCGGCGAAAGCAGGGCGCGGAAGTCGAAGGTGTCGCGCGACGGCGTGCTCGGCGACGCCACGTCTTGCCAGACGCTGCCGTCCCACCACTTCGCACCGACCGATCGCGCCGGGCTTGCGCCTTGCAGGTAGGCCACCAGAGGCAGGCTCGTCGGGGCCGGCGTCACCAGCAGCAGCCGCTGGAAGGTGCGCACGCCGATGTCGCCGCCGATGCTTTGCCAGGTGTCGCCGACCAGCGCGCGCACCAGCGACGGACCGTTCGTTGTGTCGCCGAGCAGCGCATACGGCTGAATCCCGTCCGTGGCCAGGCTGACACCGCTGGCAAAGGGCACCGGTGTCGGCAGGATCGGCGGGCCGATATTGCTGAAGTATTGGGCGTTGACATCCGGACCACGCAATTGCGCCAGATACTCGTTCGGCGGAGTGTTGGCATCACCCGTGCGCACCGCCAGCAGCCGCTGGCCGCTGTTCAGCACGATCAGCCCGCTGACCAGCGTGGTGCCCGCACCGACGGAAATGGCATCCGGGGGATGGTGCGCCGCCTGCCCGACCCAGCCTGTCCCGTCCCACTCACGAACCCAGGCGGCGCCGAAGCGATTCGACGTGACGGCGATCAGGCGCTGCGTCAAAGGATCGATCGTGAACTGCGGGTCGCCCTCGGCCCAAGGGAATGCGTTGTCCGGACCGAAGGGCTCCCACTGCCTGCCGTTCCACCGACGAATGAATTGGCCGAACCTGGGGGTGGCAGGAGGCACGCCGTCGAAGTCCTCGAATCGCCAGGCGACGATCAACTGGCCGCTGGCGTCATAGGCCACCGACCCGGGCGTGACGGTCATTCGGTTGTTGCCGATGACCTCCAGGTCGCCCCCGATCTGGTTCCACTGCGTGCCGTTCCACTCGCGCACCTGCAGCTTCGTGCCCACCCGGGTGGCGCCATTCAGCAAGGACAAGGCCACCCGACCGTCGCGCGCGACGGCGAAGCCGCCCGGCGTCAGGAAGGTGCCCGGCTCTATAGACGTGCCCAAGCTGGCCCATGGCCCCGTCGCCTGTGCGTTGTTGACCGTGAGCCTTGCCACGCCGCTGGTCACCGTACCGAAGCCGTTGTCCACGATCACCGAAAACAGCGCGCCGCTGTCGCCAAGCGCCACATTGGCCAGCGTGTAGCTTGCGCCATTGGCACCGGCGATGGCGATGCCGTCGCGCTGCCACTGGTAACTCAGTAATTCCAGGTTGTTGGGCTGGGCCGCGACGCTGAAGGTGGCGCTCTGGCCCTCATCGACCATGACGTCGGCCGGTTGCGTGATGATGCTCGGCAGGCGCGGCACGAGATTCGCGATCAGCGAGAACTCGCTGATCTGCGCATTGATCGCGTTGCCGCTGATCGTTCCCCCGGCCACCGCTTGCCACTGGGTCTGCGCGGTATCGGTGGTCTTGTAGAACTGCGGCATCAGCCCCGCCGGCACGCGCGCCGGGTCGAAAGGCACCGTCACCATCACCGGCATTGCGAAGGTGGTGCCGTGCGGCGTGAAGGCGAAGATCGCCCCGGCCGCTTCGTAGCCGACAGGCAGAGTCACGGTGCTCGGATCGACCTCGTTGATCTGCAGGCTCGTGGCCTGAGCCAGCGCCCCGGCGGGTATGACAAGCGTCGCGCCGTTGGGGCCGACGACGGTGCCGCCGGCAGCGCCGATCGGCGGCGAGGTGTCGTCGCCGCCGCAGGCCGCAAGCAGCAGCGCCAGCAGCGCTGCGGCGATGGGGGCTCGGTGTTTGCCATTCATGATGCGCTACTCCCGCTGGTGGAGCCGGCACATCGCGGTCTGCGCCTCGTCTTTCGTGGTGCACTGGCCTTGCGGCACGCCGGCATGGACGCAACCGTAGGGCGCGCCAGCGCCCCGCGCCTCCTACGATCGTGGGAGTACGGGCCGGTGCCGCATCCGTCTTCCCTAGTTTGAAGGGTTGACCCCCGTATCAGGCAGCACTCCGCAGGCATCGAGCAATTGCGCCAGCGCCACCTGGTGGCGCGTACCGGTCTTGTCGAACACATGCTGCAGGTGGCTGCGCGCGGTACTCGGCGCGATGCCCATCTCCGCCGCCGCCGCCGGAAGGCCGCCCAGGCGCACGGCGGCCAGTGCGACCGCGGCCTCGCGCTCGGTCAGCGCGAAGGCCTCGCGCAGCAGTGCGGCGGCCACGTCGCACTGCGCGCCGGGGTCGGCAACGAACAGCAGTACCTCGCCGGGCTGGCCGGGTAGGTCGCTGAGACGCCGGCTATTGCTGCCCGGCAGCACCGTCGCCAACAGCGGCAGGTGCGCCGGACCGCGCCGCACGGCCAAAGACGCGCCGGACGTCACCGCAGCATCGCTGCGGCCTGCGGCGTTGGCGATGGCCGCAGCCAGCATCGCACCGTCGCCGTTGTGCCGCGCGCTCAGCCAGTGGCCGACGCTGAACAGGCCGTCGCCTTCGGCCAGCAGCCGCTGCGCCTGCGCATTCGCATAACGAATGGCGGCGGCGCCATCGAGCACGAACACGGCGCAGCGTTGCTGCTCCAGCGCCGCTTCGCAGGTGTCGAGCCGGGCCTGCAGCGTGTCCAGGCGGCGCATGAGCTCGAAGGCTCGGCCCAGGTGCGCACCCATCAGGTCCATGCGGTGCAGCACGTCGGGCTCGGCGCTGCGCCCCGGCACGCCGTGCATCATGGCCAGCCCGACGGTGAAGCGCCCGTCGCGCCGCAGCAGGTTGAAGCTCTGTGCCACCAGGCCCTGCGGCGCCAGGATGGCGTCGTGAAACTCGGTGGCGCGCAGTGCGCGTGCATCGACAAAGGGCTCGGAGGACAAGGATCGGCCGACGCGGGCATGCTGCTGGATCGCCTGGGTCCACAGGTTCAAGCCGTAGCGTTGTTCGAACAGCGCCAGCAGCTCCGGGTCGAGCCCGGCTATTGACGGGGCGTGGCCTTGACCGTTGACGATGTCGAAGATGCCGAGCATGCCGCCCACGGCGCCGGTGGCCTTGGCGATGGCATCGATGGCGGCGGTCAGCAGCGCAGGATCGAGCACGGCGTCGTAGATCGCCGCCACCGCACGTTCTAGAGGCTCGGCATCGTGGGACTCGGGCATCGCGCACCTCCACCGCCTGGGCCAGCCTGCCGTGGGGCGGCGCCGTTGGCGCAGCGCCGATTCTCGGCGCCCGCGCCGCGCGGCTCAATCAATACCTGACTACCGCTCGCGGGAAGCTGTATGCCTGGCGCGGCGCGATGCGCGCTCAGCCAACGAGCGCCTTCACCTGCTGCAGCGCCGTCGGATCCTCGATGGTGGACATGTCGCCCGGGTCGCGGTGCTCGGCCACGGCCTGCAGCGCGCGGCGGAGCAGCTTGCCCGAACGCGTCTTCGGCAGCGCGGTGACGAATAGCACCCGCGAAGGCCGCGCCACCGCGCCGAGCTGGCTGTCGACGACCTTCATGATCTCGCCTTCGAGCTTCAAGCGTGCCGCCTGGTCGCCCAGTGCACTGGCGTCCTTGGCGATGACGAAGGCCATCGCCACCTGGCCCTTGAGCTGGTCGGCCACGCCCACTACGGCGACCTCGGCCACGTTGGCGTGGCTGGAGATGCTCTCTTCGATCTCGCGCGTGCCCAGACGGTGGCCGGCGACGTTGATGACATCGTCGGTGCGGCCGAGGATGAAGTAGTAGCCGTCCTTGTCGCGCACGCCCCAGTCGAAGGTGCTGTACATGTGCTTGCCGTCCAGCACGGTCCAGTAGGTCTTGACGAAGCGCTCGTCGTCCTGCCACACGGTCTGCATGCAGCCCGGCGGCAGCGGGCCTTCGATCATGACCACGCCCTTCTCGTCGGAGTGGGTCATTTCCTTGCCGGTGGCTTCGTCGATCAGCTTGACGTTGTAGCCATACACCGCCAGCCCCGGCGAGCCGAACTTGCTGGGCAATTGCTCGACGCCGTTGCACAGGCTCAGGATCGGCCAGCCGGTCTCGGTCTGCCAGTAGTTGTCGATGATCGGCCGGCCGAGAGATTCGGAGATCCACGTCGCGGTAGGCTCGTCCAGCGGCTCGCCCGCCAGGAACAGCGCGCGCAAGGAGCTCAGGTCGTACTTCTTCAGGTAGGCCGGGTCCTGCTTCTTCAGTACGCGCACCGCAGTAGGTGCGCTGAACATCGAAGTCACCTTGTACTTCTCGACCAGGCTCCACCAGACGCCGGCGTCTGGGCGGATCGGCAGGCCCTCGTACATGATCGTCGCCATGCCGCCGATCAGCGGGCCATAGACGATGTAGCTGTGGCCCACGACCCAGCCGATGTCGCTGGTGGAAAAGTAGGTCTCGCCCGGCTTGCCCAGGTAGATGTGTTTCATGCTCGCGGCCAGCGCGACGCAGTAGCCGCCCGTGTCGCGCTGCACGCCCTTGGGCGTGCCAGTGGTGCCGCTGGTATACAGCGTGTAGCTCGGGTGCGTGGAATCGACCCATTCGCAGGGCACCTGGGTATTCATGTGCTTGCTGCGCAGCGTGGCGTAGTCCTCGTCGCGTCCGGCGCTTCGTTCGAACTTGGCCAAGCCGCGGTCGACCATCAACACCTTGGTCGGTTTGGCCTTGGCCAGCTTGATGGCCTCGTCGAGCAGGCCCTTGTAGGGCACCACCTTGCCGGCACGGCTGCCGGCGTCGGCGCTGACGATGACCGTCGGCGCGGCGTTGTCGATGCGGCTGGCCAGGCTGACACTGGCGAAGCCGCCAAAGACCACCGAGTGGATGGCGCCGATGCGCGCGCAGGCCAGCATCGTGAAGGCGGCCTCGGCGATCATCGGCATGTAGACCAGCACGCGGTCGCCCTTCTTCACGCCCAGTTCGCGCAGGATCGCAGCCATGCGCTGCACCTCGGCGTGCAGCTCGCGGAAGCTGTAGACCACCTCCTTGTCGACTTCGGTCGACACCCAGATCAGCGCCTTGTCGTCGGGCCGGGTTGCCAGATGCCGGTCCACCGCGTTGTGACACAGATTCGTCTGCCCACCAGCGAACCAGGTGACGAAGGGTGGCTTGCTGTAGTCGCAGACAGTGTCGAAAGGCTTGTGCCAGTCAACCAGCTTGGCCTGCTCGGCCCAGAAAGCGTCGGGCTCTTCGATCGAGCGGCGGTGGAAATCGGCGTAGTTCATGTTTGTCTCCTTCGTGCTTCGGGCGCGTCGTCGCCAGCGCGACAGCTTGGCGCAAAACGGTACGGCCGATCTTGATGCATCACAAGGGCGCCGGCCCCGTTCGTCCATTCTGGCGCTGGCGCTTGCATCACCCTGACGCATGCCACGGGGCACAATAGCGCCGATGGGTGAGAGCGTGATTCCACTGCAGGACCTGCGCCGCGGCAAACCGTTGCCGCCGATGCTCAACGCCGCGCCGCCGACGGGTCACCTGGCGGACGCACTGGGTCGGCCGCTGCGCGACTTGCGCATCTCGGTCACCGACCGCTGCAACTTCCGCTGCAGCTACTGCATGCCCAAGGAGGTGTTCGACAAGACGCACGCCTTCCTGCCGCACAGCGCGTTGCTGAGCTTCGAGGAGATCACGCGTTGCGCCCGGCTGTTCGTCGCGCATGGCGTGCACAAGCTGCGGCTCACCGGCGGCGAACCGCTGCTGCGCAAGAACCTGGAAACGCTGATCGCCCTGCTGGCGGAGTTGCGCACGCCTTCAGGACATGCACTGGACATCACGCTGACGACCAACGGCTCGGTGCTGGCACGCAAGGCCCAAGCCTTGAAGGACGCCGGGCTGAAGCGCGTCACCGTCAGCCTGGACGCGCTGGACGACGGCATCTTCAGGCGCATGAACGACGTGGACTTCCCGGTGGCCGATGTGCTGCGTGGCATCGAGGAAGCACAGCGTGTCGGCCTGGCGCCGATCAAGGTCAACATGGTGGTCAAGCGCGGCACCAACGACCAAGAAATCGTGCCGATGGCGCGGCACTTCCGCCACAGCGGCGTCGTGCTGCGCTTCATCGAGTACATGGATGTCGGCGCCACCAATGGCTGGCGCATGGACGAGGTGCTGCCTTCGGCGCAGGTGGTGCAGCAGTTGAGCCAGGCGCATGCGCTGGAACCGATCGAGGCCAACGAGCTCGGCGAGACCGCCGCGCGCTGGCGCTATGCGGATGGCGGCGGCGAAGTCGGCGTGATCTCCAGCGTCACGCAGGCCTTCTGCCGCGACTGCAATCGCGCGCGGCTGTCCACCGAAGGCCGGCTGTACCTGTGCCTGTTCGCCACGGGCGGCCACGACCTGCGCGCGCTGCTGCGCGGCGGCGCCGGCGACGAACAGCTGAGCGCGGCGATCGCCGCGATCTGGGGCGAGCGCGACGACCGCTATTCCGAGCTGCGCGGCGCGATGTCGCCCGATGCGGGTGGCGGCGCGAAGCGGGTCGAGATGCACTATATCGGTGGCTAGTGGCCGATGTGGCCCGACTGGAAGGCTTCGCCCACGCGCTGGCGGCTGCTGTGGGCCAGCATTGCCAGCGTGGCGTTGCCCTGGCTGGCGGGCGAGTTCATCAAGACCTTCCACCAGCCCGGGCTGAGCGATGAACCGCAGCGCAGCCAGATGCTGATCGACTTCATCGTCGCCGGCAGCATGCTGTTCGGGCTGACGATGGTGCTGACCTATGCCATCGGTTGCTGGATCATGGCGGTGATGCACGGCCCGCGACGTGACGGCGACGCCTTCCCCGCCGGCCAGGGCACACCGATGCACGATGATTGAGCCACCACCGCCTATGAATTCACCCCAGACCCTCGAACAGATCGCCTCCTGCGTCAGCGGCTACGACCCGAATTCGCTGCCGGTGTCGCAGGCACAGGAGTTCATCGCCCGGCTGGTGCCGCGTGTCACGGCCGTTGAGATGAAGCCGATTCGCGACGTGCTCGGCCGTGTGCTGGCGCGCGACATCGTCTCGGCCATCGACGTGCCGGCGCACGACAACTCGGCAATGGACGGCTTTGCGCTGCGCGGCAGCGAGTTGCAGGCTAACGAGCCGACACGCTTGCGCATCGTCGGCAGCGGGCTGGCCGGGCAGAACTTCGAGGGCGAGGTTCCCGCGGGTGGCTGCGTGCGCATCACCACCGGCGCGGTCATGCCGGTGGGCCTCGATACCGTCGTGCCGCAGGAGTTCACGCAGACCGAAGGCGAAACGCTGGTTGTGCCGCCACGGGTATTGAAGGCCGGCGACAACCGCCGCCTTGCGGGCGAAGACCTGGCGCGCGGAGAGCCGGCCTTGAGCGCGGGTCGGTTGTTGCGCCCGGCCGACCTGGGGCTGCTGGCCTCGCTCGGCCAGGCCGAGGTGCCGGTGTTCCGCCGCTTGCGCGTGGCCTTCTTCTCCACCGGCGACGAACTGCGTTCGATCGGCGAGCCGCTGGATGCCGGCTGCGTCTACGACAGCAACCGCTACACCATCTGGGCCATGCTGCAGCGCCTGGGTGTCGAAGCCATCGACCTGGGCGTGGTGCGCGACGAGCCGGCGGCGCTGGCCGAGGCCTTCACGCAGGCGGCGGGTAGCGCCGACGCCGTCATCACCTCGGGCGGGGTGAGCGTCGGCGAGGCCGACCACACCAAGAAGATCATGGCCGAACTCGGCGAGGTGCTGTTCTGGCGCATCGCCATGCGCCCCGGGCGGCCGATGGCGATCGGAAGGATCGGCAGGAACGGCGACGGCTCAAACCCATCGATCCTGTTCGGACTTCCCGGTAACCCGGTGGCGGTGATGGTGACCTTCTATGCCTTCGTGCGCGAGGCGCTGTTGCGCATGGCCGGCGCCATGCCCGAGGCGATGCCGTTGCTGCGCGCCGCCAGCACCGAGCCGATCCGCAAGAAACCGGGGCGCACCGAATACCAGCGCGGCATCGTCACGCGCGCTCCCGACGGGCAGTGGCAGGTGCGCATCACCGGCGCACAGGGCTCGGGCATCCTGCGCAGCATGAGCCAGGCCAATGGCATGGTGCTTCTCCGCCACGATCAGGGCTCGATCAATGCCGGCGAAATGGTCGACGTGCTGCCCTTCGACAGCCTGCTGTAGGCGACCAAAGGCGACGGCGTCGTCCACCGGAGACCAGCGCCGGCATCGAAGCAAAGGTGCACCACGCAATGGGCCCGGTGATTGCCCCGATGCGAAGCCGCCGCTTTACTTGCAATATCGGGGTTCGTCGACGCGCTCGGCTCGAGGGACGCAGCGATCGACCATCCGGCGCAGACCGCGTCCAATGCATGAAAGCCCAGGAGAGTCCAATGAACGCGAACACCCACATTTCGTCCAAGCACGCCCAGGTGTGGCTGGCCGCCCTGCTCACCTGCGGCCTGTCCGCGCCGGTCCATGCTGATGAAGGCGACCAGCCGCTGGGTCTTGCCTCCTCGGTCACACTGCCCCCGCAGGCCAAGGGCAGCCCGCCCGCGTGGGCGGGCAAGGCCTTCCGGCAAGGTGTGGTGTCGGTGGCCAACCCCTACGCCGCCGAGGCCGGCGCGAAGATCCTCGAGCAAGGCGGCAACGCCGTCGACGCGGCGGTGGCGATTGCCTATGCGCTCAACGTCGTCGAGCCGCAGTCCGCGGGCATCGGCGGCGGCGGCTTCATGATGATCCACATGGCCCGCCCCGGACAGACCGTGATCATCGACAGCCGGGAAGAGGCACCGGCCGGTGCGACTCCGGACATGTTCGTCGGCCAGAACTTCGCCCGGCGCTCGCTGCAGGGCGTGGCGGTGGGCGTGCCGGGCATGGTGCGCGGCACCGAGAAGGCACTGAAGGACTACGGGCGGCTATCGCTGTCGCAGGTGCTGCAGCCGGCGATCGCGTTGGCCGATGACGGCTTCGCCGCGACGCCACGCTTCGTCAGCAGCACGGCCTGCAGCAGCGCCACCAGCCGGGCGAAGAACTCGCCACTGGCGGCGGAGTATTTCTGCCCAGGCGGCGACTTCCGCGCCGTCGGTTCGCTGGTCACAAACAAGCCGCTGGCACAGACCTTCCGGCAGATCGCCGATCACGGAGCCGACTGCTTCTATAAGGTTATCCCCGAGAAGGGTTGCGACATCGCGAAAGGCATCATCGAGGGCCAGCAGTACAACCAGCCGAACCTGACCCCGATCGGCAAGGGCGGCAGCATGCAGCTGTCCGACCTGGAGCAGTACCAAGCCAAGCTGCGCACGCCGATCGAGGGCAGCTACCGCGGCTACCGCATCAAGTCGATGCCGCCGCCGTCGTCCGGTGCGCTGACGGTGCTGCAGATCCTGAAGATGCTCGAGCGCTTCCCGCTCGGCGACGCCAGCCAGGGCTATGGCTTCGGGACACCCAAGACCGCCAACGTCATGGCCGAGTCGATGCGCATCGCCTTCGCCGACCGCGCGGTGTGGATGGGCGATGCCGACTTTGTGCCGGTGCCTTCCAAGGGGCTGCTGGCCAATGACTACATCAAGCTGCGCAGTGACCTGATCACGCCCGGCGCGCGGCTGAACCCCAACCCGACGGCCGATGACCCGCGGCCCTACGAGACGGCCGGGCTGATGCCGGCCACCCGCTTGGCGGTGGCCGACCCGCCGATCAGCATGGAGAACGGCACGACGCACTTCTCCGTGGTCGACAAGTGGGGCAACGTGGTCTCGTACACGAACACCATCGAGTCGGGTTACGGCATCGGCGTGTTCGCCGGCTACAAGCAAGCGGACGGCAGCTTCAAGAACCACGGCTTCCTGCTCAACAACGAGCTGACCGACTTCAATACGACGCCGACGACCAACCCGTTTTACGACCCTGCCGTACCCGGCTTCAATGACGTGCAACCGGGCAAGCGGCCGCGCAGCAGCATGTCGCCGTCGATGATGTTCAACCGTGACGGCAGCCCGTTGCTGGCCTACGGCTCGCCGGGCGGCGCGACGATCATCAATTCGGTGGTCAACGTGACGATCAACCTGGTCGACCACGGCATGACGCTGCAGCAGGCGATCGATGCGCCGCGCCTGTCGGTGGCCAGCGCCAACGCGTCGATTGCGGTCGATCCGTGGTTCCCTGCGGCGACGGTGGACGCGCTGAGGGCGCAGCCGCTGTTGTATACCGTAGGCCTGAGCGACATCGGCTCGGTGCAGGCGGTGTACATAGATCCAAAGACCGGCAAACAGTTCGGCGCTGCGGACCCCCGTCGCGAAGGCACGGTCATCGGCCTGCCGCGTTCGCAGAGCCGCTGAATTCGACTCGCGGCACGCCAGGCTCGGCCCGGCGTGCCGCTCAGATGCAGGACACGACCACGTCGGACACGGCTTCGCTGCCGATCTCACCCTCGCCGTTGCTCACGGTACAGCGCTGCGCCAGCGGCTGCGTCTTGACCACGACGCTGTAGCCCGCGCCGCCGGGCTGTTGCGTCGGGAAGGCAAACGATGCCGCATTGGCCGCAATGGCGATGTCCTCTGGGCCGTTGCTGAGTACCAGCCCGCCGCGCACCAGTCCGTTGATGCGCCCGCTGATGCTCCATGCCGGCACGCAGCCCACGTTCACCTTGGCCGGCGCGAGGCCACCCGAAACGGTGCCGCTGCCGTTGCTGACGGTGCAGCGCAGCCCCGTCGGTTGGGTCAGCACGACCACGGCATAACCATTGCCGTCATCGACCTCGGTGGGAAAGGAGAAGCTGGTCGCGCCCTTGGCTACGTTGATGGTCTCGAAACCGTTGGACAGGCTCAGTCCCGATGCGGTCAGGCCGCTGATCGTGCCGCTGATTTCACCGCCACCTCCGCAGCCGGCGAGCAGCGCGGCAGCCATCAGCGGCAACAACTTGATTGCAGCGTTCATGATGGCCCCTCTTGCTTTGCGTAACGTTGGTCAATGCGCGTGTTGTGTCGGCAACGGGCCTGCCGCTTCGGGCGTGGTGATCTCGCCAGGCACGCCCTTGCGTGCGAACAGCGTGTACACCGTCGGCACGACCAGCAGGGTCAGCACCGTGCCCAGCGACATGCCGCCGACGATGACCCAGCCGATCTGCTGGCGGCTTTCGGCGCCCGCGCCGGTGGCAAGCGCCAAGGGCAGCGCGCCCAGCACCATCGCGCCGGTGGTCATCAGTATCGGGCGCAGCCGCAGGCTCGCCGCTTCGACCACCGCATCGACGGTCGAGCGCCCCTGCTGGCGCAACTGGTTGC
The DNA here is from genome assembly GCA_024641965.1 of Rubrivivax sp. Lineage (GTDB taxonomy): Bacteria > Pseudomonadota > Gammaproteobacteria > Burkholderiales > Burkholderiaceae_C > Rubrivivax. The sequence goes on along the minus strand of JAHECC010000002.1, from coordinate 66,489 downwards.
TGAACTCGACGATCAGGATGCCGTGCTTGCTGATCAATCCGACCAACGTGATCAGACCGATCTGCGAATACACGTTCAGCGTGCCGCCGGCCAACTGCAGCGCCAGCAGCGCACCCACGGTGGACAGCGGCACGGCCAGCAGGATGACGAAGGGATCGACGAAGCTTTCGAACTGCGCCGACAGCACCAGGAAGATGAACATCAGCGCCAGCACGAAGACCAGGCCGAGCGCGCCCGACGAGGACTTGAACTCGCGGCTGACGCCGTTCAGTTCGGTCGCGTAACCGCTGGGCAGCAACTTGCGCGCCGTGCCGTCCATGAAGGCCAGAGCTTCGCCCAGCGAATAGTTCGGCGCCAGGTTGGCGGTGATCGACACCGAACGCCGCTGGTTGAAGTGATTCAGCTCGCGCGGGCTGACCGCCTCGCGCACCTTGATCAGCGAGGACAGCGGCACCATGGTGTCGCCGCGCCCGCGTACGAACAGTTTTTCGATGTCCTCCGGCGTGGCGCGGCCGCGACCGGCCGTCTGCACGATGACGTCGTACTGATCGGCGTCGCGCTTGTAGCGTGTCACCGCACGCCCGCCAAGCATGGTTTCGACGGTGCGCGCCACCGCATCGACGTTCACGCCCATGTCTGCGGCGCGTTCGCGATCGACCTCGACGAACACCTCGGGCTTGTTCAGCCGCAGATCGGTGTCGGGCTGCACGATGCCGGGGTTCTTCGCCATCTCCGCCAGGAACTGCTGCGACACGCGCGCCAGGTTGTCGTAGCTGTCGCTGGTGACGATGACGTAGTTCAGCGAGCGCTCGCGAAAGCCCTGCCCCAGGCTGGGCGGCGTGACCGGAAAGGCACTGACGCCGGGCAAGCCCTGGAACTGCGGCCGCAACGTCTGTGCAAGATCGAGCGTGCTGCGCTGCCGTTCAGTCCAATCGACGGTGCGCAGGATGGCGATGCCCTGCGATACCGTGGGATTGCCGGCGATGACGAAGACGCGGTCGAATTCGGGGTACTTCTGCCCGATGCCTTCCATCGCTCGCAGGTAGCGCGCGGTGTAGTCCAGCGTTGCGCCGTCCGGCGCGTTGACGGTGGCCAGGATCACGCCGCGGTCTTCGAGCGGTGCCAGTTCGCTCTTCGCCTGGCTGTACAGCCAGGCGCTGCCGCCGCCGGCGGCGAGCATCAGCAGCAGCACGATCCAGCGCTGTCCGAGCACGAAGCGCAGCACGCGGCCGTAGCCTCGCGTCAGCGCCACGAGCAGGCTTTCCATGCCGCGATCGAAGCGGTTCGGCGTCGGGTTGTGGCGCAGCAGCTTGCTGCACATCATCGGCGTCAGCGTCAGCGCGACGATGCCCGACACGATGACCGCGCCAGCCAGCGTCAGCGCGAACTCGGCGAACAGCCTGCCGGTTCGCCCGGGAGTGAAGGCCAGCGGCGCATACACCGCGGCCAGCGTCAGCGTCATCGCCACCACGGCAAAGCTGATCTCCTTGGCGCCCTTCAGCGCCGCCTGGAACGGCGCCAGGCCCTCTTCGATGTGGCGGTAGATGTTCTCCAGCACGACAATCGCGTCGTCCACCACCAGCCCGATGGCCAGCACCAGCGCCAGCAGCGTCAGCGTGTTGATGGTGAAACCGGCCGCGGCCATGATCGCAAAGGCGCCGATCAGGCTCACCGGAATCGTCACCAGCGGGATGATCGAAGCCCTCAAGGTGCGCAGGAACACGAACACCACCAACGCCACCAGCAGCATGGCCTCGGCAATCGTGGTGTAGACGGATTTCACCGAACGGTCGATGAACACCGCGTTGTCGTTCGCCACCACCACCTTCACCGACGGCGGCAGGCTTTCCTGGATCTGCGGCACGATGGCGCGCACCGCCTTGGAAATCTCCAGCGGGTTGGCGGTGGCGTTGCGGATGATTCCGCTGGAAATCGCCGGCAGCCCGTTCAGGCGCACGCTGGTGCGCTCGCTCGCCGGTGCCTGCTCGATGCGCGCCACGTCGCGCAGCCGAACGGTGTAGCCGTTCACGGTCTTCAGCGCCACCTCGGAAAATTGCGGCACGGTGTTCAGGTCGGTGCGCGCGGTGACGCTGAACTCGCGCTGCTCGCTTTCGATGCGCCCGGCCGGCACGTCCAGGTTCTGCCGGCGCAGCGCGTCCTCGACGTCCTGTACGGTGATGCGGTAGGCGGCCAGCTTGTCCGGGTCGAGCCAGATGCGCATCGCATATTGGCGGTCGCCGTAGATGCGCACGTCGGACACGCCGGGCACCGTTTGCAGCCGCGGCTTGACGATGCGGTTCACCAGGTCGGTGACCTGCAGCGGGCTAAGCGAATCGCTGGTGTAGGCCAGCCACACCGTCGGGCTGGCATCGGCCTCGACCTTGGAGATCACTGGTTCGTCGACCGCATCGGGCAGCTTGCCGCGCACGCGCGCCACCTTGTCGCGCACGTCGGCAGCGGCGTCGTCAGGGTTCTTCTCGAGCTTGAAGCGCACCGTGATCTGACTTTGCTCGGAGCGCGAGATCGAGGTGATGATGTCCAGGCCCTCGATGCCGGAGATCGAATCCTCCAGCGGCTTGGTGACCTGCGATTCGATGACCTCGGACGACGCGCCGACCAGCCGCGTGCTGACCGTGACCACCGGCTCGTCGATGCGTGGGTATTCGCGCACCGTCAGCCGGTCAAAAGACACCCAGCCAATGAGCATGATCATCAGCGACAGCACGGTGGCAAACACCGGGCGGCGGATCGAGGTTTCGGAAATGCGCATGGCGGCGGATCAGACCGGGGACGAGCGAGCAGCCGATGCGGCGCTGGCCGGGCGAGCGGACCCGCCCGGCGCCTTGGGCTCAACGGGCCGCGCCAGGTCCACCACCTTGACCGGCAGTGCGTCGCCACGCATCAACCGGGCCTGCCCGGCCGTAACCACCAGATCGCCCGCAGCCAGCCCTTCCAGCACCTCGGCCTTGCCTGGAAGGCGCAGCCCGACGCGCGCTTCGATGCGCTGCGAAACCTTGCCATTGGCGCCGTCTACCACCTTCACGATGTACTGCTTGCCACCCTGGGGCACCAGGGCCTCTTCGGGCACCACCAGCGCGTTCTCGCGCCGCGCGAAGACGATGCGCGTGCGCGCGAACAGCCCGGACTTGAGCACGCCTCCGGGGTTGTCCAGCCGTGCGCGCACCAGCAGCGATCGCCCATTGGCATCGATCAGCGCATCGAGGGCTTCAATCTTGCCGTTGAAGCGCTGGCCTTCCATAGCGTCCAGGCGCACTTCCACCACCTGGCCGGGCTTGACGCGGGCGACGAAACGTTCGGGCAAGCGGAAATCCACCCACATCTGCGAGCGGTCTTCGATGCTCACCAGATCGGCGCCGTCCTTGACGTAGTCGCCAAGGTTGACGCTGCGAATCCCGACCCCCCCGTCGAAGGGCGCCACGATGCGCATGCGTGCGAGTTGTGCATCGGCCAGTGCGACCTGGGCGTTGGCCACCTCGAGCGCGGCGGCACTCTGGTCCACCGCGCTCTGGCTGACGAAGTTCTGCGCCACCAGATCGCGGTTGCGTTGCAGGTTGGTGCGCGCGATGCTCGCCTGAGCCTGTGCCTGCTTGAGCTGAGCCTGCTGCAAGGTGTCGTCGAGCTGCACCAGCAACTGGCCGCGTCTCACGCGCTGGCCATCATCGAAGCCCAGCCTGGCAATGCGCCCGCTGACCTCGGGGCGCAGTACAACACCTTGGCGCGAGCGCAGCGACCCGACGGCCTGGGCATCATCTTCGAGCGTCATTGCCTCGACCCGGGCGACCTCGACGCTGGCTGGACCGGCAGGCGCGCCCGTGCCGTTCGGGCCCGCCGCGGCGCGCGGTGCGTTCGACCGCGCAGGCACGGCAGCCGCGTCGGTGGCCGGCGCACGCTGCTGCCACCACCAGGCGGCAATGGCCAGCGCCACGATGCCCAGCAACGCGATCCAGGTTTGTGCCTTCCTCAGGTTCATGCAGCCTCCGCCTTCGCGCACTGTAGCCTTTGCGACGCTTTCGCGCCGGCCGCACGCTGCGATCAGCGGCCGGCCGCAGGGACGCCGCGGTTCGCCAACGCGTCGGCGCGCTCGTTGCCCGGGTCACCTGCGTGCGCCTTGACCCAGTGCCAGTGCACCTGATGCTGCTGCACCAGCGCGTCCAGCCGCTTCCACAGGTCGACGTTCTTCACCGGCTTGTTGTCGGCCGTCTTCCAGCCGCGTGCCTTCCAGGCGTGAATCCAGGTGTTGATGCCGTTGCGCAGGTATTGGCTGTCGGTGTAGATGGTGACCGCGCACCGCCGCTTCAGCGAGGCCAGTGCCTCGATCGGCGCCGTCAGCTCCATGCGGTTATTGGTAGTGAGGGACTCGCCGCCGAAGAGCTCGACGCTGTGCTCGCCCGACTTCAGCCAGGCTCCCCACCCGCCGGGTCCGGGGTTGCCCTTGCAGGCACCATCGGTATAGACCTCCACCTCGCTCATTCACAAGCCTCCTCTGGCACCCTGTGCTGTCGATTCGTCACCACCGCGCTGGCGTTGGGCGCGCGACGCGCTTCGCTACGCGCCAGCCCGACCAGGCGCATGCCGCGCACGCGCTTCACGGCCACGAGCACGTACACGGCACCGAGCACCGGCCACCAACGCTCGCCCACGCCCTCCATCCAGGCCGAACGTTCGAGCCAGCGCGTCGACTTGTACGGTGGCCGGTAACAACCAAAGCGGCCGCCTTCGACTTCGAAGCTGAGCAGGCGCAACCAGTCGCGCAGCCGCCAGTAGCCCAGGAACTCGCCGGCACGGGGCAGGAACGGGGGGGAGCGGGTCGCCAGCCCGACGACCCGCCGCGCCTGACCCAGGCGTTGCCGCAAGCCCCACAGGCTGGCCTGGTTGAAGCCCAGGATGACGACGCGACCCTCGGGCACCAGCACTCGCTCGACCTCGCGCAGCGTGAGGTGCGGGTCGCGCGCCAGTTCCAGCGCGTGCGGCAGCACGACCAGATCGAGGCTGTGGTTCGGAAATGGCAAGGCATCGAAATCACAGTGCAAGGTCGGGCCGGCATCGAAGGGCTCGCTGTTGAGAAGGCTCTCGTCGGGCTGGGGCAAGTGAACCGGCATTGCATTCATCGCATGCACCGAATCGAGGGCCACCCAGCGGTGCGGCATGCGGTTGCTGCGCAGTCCCTGCAGCTCCGACAAGCCGAGCTGCAGCGCGTGATAGCCGAAGAGGTCGGCCACGGCCTGGTCAAGTTGAGCCTGCTCCCATTGCAGGAGGCACTGGCCCGGTGGGGTCCGCAGCCAATCAGCCAACTCTATAATCGATGACTCTGGAACCATGACCACGACAGCCCTGTTCGCCTTGGAAGCACAACATACCCGGTTGCGACCTATCGCCGATAGTGCGAGTGTCCAGGGGTCGGCAGACGCAGCGCCACCGCACACCGCATTAGTTTTTAACGCCGAGAGCGGCGCGGGTGTGCGAGCAGCGAAATGCATTCTAGTGGCGCGCTGCGTTGACGCACCGGCCCTGTTCGAAGTGGCGGCGTTCCGTTGATGGAGCGGCAGCGAGCGCGGCGCCTTGCATTGCCGGCCGCCGCGCTGGTGCTTGCAGTCTGGCTGTCGGGTTGTGCCACCACCGTGGCACCGGAGCCGGATGCGAAGCCGGCATCGACTGCGCCAGCCACACCCACCGCAGTGCCACCCGCCAGCGACAAGAGCGCCAAAGGCACGGACAAGCTGCCGATCGTCGGCCCGACCGCCGCGCCCGACACCTTGATGGCCAATGGCCATGCCCATGTGTTTGCGATCGATCCGTTGCGCCCCAGCGTGGTCATCGATCCCAACGACCCCAGTGTGCGCACCGACCTGTGGGTCCGCGTTCGGGAGGGCTTCGCAATGCCCGACCTGGACGGTGACCTGGTGATCAAGTGGCAGCAGTGGTATGCGTCGCGGCCCGACTATGTGCAGCGCATGACCGAGCGCGGTGGACGCTACCTGTTCTACGTGGTCGAGGAAATCGAAAAGCGCGGCCTGCCCACCGAACTGGCGCTGCTGCCCTTCATCGAAAGCGCGTTCAACCCGCAGGCCATGTCCTCCGCGCGCGCATCGGGCATGTGGCAGTTCATGCCGGCCACTGGCAAGGACTTCGACCTGAAGCAGAACCTGTTTCGCGACGATCGCCGCGACGTGCTCGCGTCCACGCGCGCCGCGCTGGACTATCTGCAGATGCTGCACGGACAATTCGGCGACTGGCAACTGGCGCTGGCCGCCTACAACTGGGGCCAGGGCAACGTGCAGAAGGCGGTGGATCGTGCGCTCAAGGCTGGGCTCGAGCCGAGTTACGAGAAGCTGCGCATGCCCGACGAGACGCGCAACTACGTGCCCAAACTGCAAGCGGTGAAGAACATCGTGCTGCGGCCGCAGGAATTTGCTATCACGCTGCCGCTGCTGCAAAACCACCCCTACTTCCTGAGCGTGCCGATCACCAACGACATCGATGTCGACGTCGCAGCCCAGCTGGCGGGCATCCCGCTGGACGAGTTCAAGAGCTTGAATCCGCAGATGAACAAGCCCGTGATCCTGGCCGCGGGCACACCGCAGGTTCTGCTGCCTTACGACAACGCCACGCTGTTCGTGCGCAACCTGCGCGCCCACAAGGCGCCACTGGCCACCTGGACCGCCTGGGTGGCACCGGCCACGCTCAAACCCAGCGAGGTGGCCAAACGCGTGGGTATGAGCGAATCTGAACTGCGCGCCGTCAACCGCATTCCGCCGCGTATGCTGGTCAAGACCGGCTCGACCCTGGTGGTCCCGCGCAGTCCGCAGAACGCCGCAAATGTGCCGGAGCAGATTGCCGACAATGCAATCATGATCTTGGCTCCCGAGACGGTACTGCGGCGCGTGAGCTTCAAGGTCGGCCGCAAGGGCGACTCCGTGGCGGCAGTGGCCAAACGTTATGGCGTGAGCACCGACCAGGTGGCCGAATGGAACTCGGTGTCGAAGACCGCCCGGTTCAAGTCCGGCGACACCGTCGTCGTCATGCAAGTGCGCAAGGCCAGCAGTTCGAAAAAGTCGCGAAGATCAGTACCGTCGAAGCGGCGCATGGCCACAGGCCGGTCAACGTCCAGCGCGAAGGCCAACTCGTCGAAGCGCAGCGCCGCCGGCAAATCCTCCGCCAAGGTGGCGGGGACAGCCGAAAGCGCCAAACGCCAGTAGCCCGGCTCAGCGCCGGTCGACCAGCGCGTGCGCGATGGTGCTCAGGTCGACGTACTCCAGCTCGCTGCCTGCCGGCACGCCGCGCGCCAGGCGCGTCACCTTCAGTCCGCGCGCCCGCAGCGCTTCGCCCAGCACGTACGCGGTGGCTTCGCCTTCGGCGCTGAAGCCGGTGGCAAAGATGACCTCGGCTACGACGCCGTCGTTGGCGCGCTCAACCAGTTCGCGTGCACCGATGTCGTTCACGCCCACGCCGTCGAGCGGGCTGAGGCGCCCCATCAATACGAAGTACAGGCCACGGTAGCTGGCGCTGCGCTCCAGCGCGGCCTGGTCCGCAGGCGTTTCCACCACGCACAGCAGGCTTGGGTCACGACGCGTGTCGGCACAAGTCGAGCACAGGGCATGCTCGGTGAAGGTATGGCAACGCTCGCAATGACGCATCGCCGTCAATGCCTGCTGCAACGACAGCGCCAGGCGCGCCGCCGCGTCGCGGTCGTGCTGCAGCAGGTGGAAGGCCATGCGTTGTGCCGACTTTTGCCCGACACCGGGCAGGCGGCGCAGGGCGTCGATCAACGCGTCGAGACGGGTTTCAGCCACCCCGAGCGTCCTAGGGCCTGTTCACACTACGCAGACGCGTGCGAAGGGGTCTGCCAGAACGCAGGGCTAGACGCGCGATGCAGCCCAGACTGGGCCTCTGGGCAAGGAGCGCAACGACACCATGCGCCCTGGCAGGTCCGGTCCCGTGCGGGTTGGCATCACAAAGGGCGCCCGCGTCGTTGCAAAGCCTCGCCAGGGGGCTACCTCGGCTTCCTTTTACGCCTAGCCGGCGCCCTTTGTGACGGCAACGCATCGGGTATCCGTAGTGTGAACAGGCGCTAGAACGGCAGTTTCATGCCTGGCGGCAACGGCAGGCCCGCGGTGAGCGCGCCCATCTTCTCCTGACTGACGCTCTCGGCGCGACGCACGGCATCGTTGAATGCGGCACCGACCAGGTCCTCGAGCATGTCCTTGTCTTCGCCGAGCAGGCTCGGATCGATGCTGACACGCCGTACATCGTGCTTGCAGGTCATCACCACCTTCACCAGCCCGGCCCCGGACTGGCCCTCGACTTCGACGCTGGCCAGTTCATCCTGCGCGCGCTTCATGTTTTCCTGCATGGCCTGCGCCTGCTTCATCAGGCCAGCCAATTGGTTCTTCATCATGATCGGTTCCTTCGGTGCTTCAAAGTGGTTTGATCGAGCCGGGCACGATGCGCGCGCCCTTGAATTGCGACATCAGGTCGACCACCAGCGGATCGCTGCGAATCGCGGCTTCCGCCTCTTGCTGCCGGCGCTCGCGTTCGGCGGCATCGCGCCGCGCCGGTGAATCCTGCGGCACGGTGTTGTCCAGTATCAGTTGCACGACCAGGCCGGATGCGGCCTCGATCGCCTGGCCGAGTTTGTCACGCAACACGCCGGTGCGCAGCGAGTCGCGCTCCACGCCGAGGTGCCAGGTGGGTGGCTGCGTCTGCTCGTCGATGTACAGCAATCCCGCCTGCAGGGCCAGTTCGCGCACCAGTGCAGCGACATGGCCGCCTTTCACCATCATGGCCACCAACTCGGCCCAACGCGCGCCCAGCGGTGTCGGCTCAAGGGGGCTGCGCTGTGCCCCGCTGGCCACGGCAATCGCGGGTGCTGCGGCGGCGCGCAGCGCGGCGCTGCCGGCAGGTGGCGGCACTTCTTCTTCGGGCGGTGGCAGGTCCAGCCACGGTGGCGGTTCGGGCGATTGAGCAATCACGCTGCGGCTCGCCGCCCTGGGTGCACCGCTCGGCCGCGCAGCGGACAGGTCGGCCGGAGATTCTTTTGCAGGCGCCGGGTCGGCCTTGCGCGGCGCCGGTACCGGCCCGTCTTCGCCCGGCGCAAAGGCCAGCATGCGCAACAGCACCATCGTCAGCGCCGCGTATTCGTCTGACATCAACTGCAACTCGCCACGCCCTTGCAGCACGATGCTGTAAAGCAACTGGGTCTCATCGGCGGGCATCGCTGCGGCCAGCTGGCAGGCCTCGTCATGCGCCGGATCGCCCACGTCGAGCGTGCCTGGTACGGCCTGTTCGACTGCCATCTGCTGCAACAAGCCTGCCATCGACTCCAGCGTGCCGTCGGCAGAAAGGCCCAATGCACGCAGCTTGTCCAGTCGCGCCAGCAGCGTCGGGCCATCGCGCCGCGCCAGCGCCTCGACCAGCGCTGCGGCATGTCCCTGGTCGACCGTGCCAAGCATGGCGCGCACACCGGCCTCTTCCAGCCGCCCCGCGCCGTAGGCGATGGCCTGGTCGGCGAGTGACAGGGCATCGCGCATCGAGCCGCGTGCGGCACGCGCCAGCAGGCGCAACGAAGGCATGTCGCTGCCTACGCCTTCAGCCTGAAGCACCTGCTGCAGATGGCCAAGCACGACCTCAGGCGCCATCGGCCGCAGGTTGAACTGCAGGCAACGGCTCAGCACGGTCGGCAGCATCTTTTCCGGGTCGGTCGTCGCGAGCACGAACTTCAGGTACTCGGGCGGTTCCTCCAGCGTCTTAAGCAAGGCGCTGAAGGCATCCTTGGTGAGCTGATGTGCCTCGTCGATCATGAAGACCTTGAAGCGGCCGATGCCGGGCTTGTAGGCCGCGCGGTCGATCAGGTCGCGGGCTTCCTCGATGCCACGGTTCGAGGCCGCGTCGAGTTCAACATAGTCCATGTAGCGGTCTTCGTCGATCTCGACGCAGGCGCTGCAGACGCCGCAGGGCGTGGCGGTGATGCCGCCCTGGCCATCCGGGCCTATGCAGTTCAGGCTCTTGGCCAGGATGCGCGACACCGTGGTCTTGCCGATGCCGCGTGTGCCGGTGAACAGGTAGGCATGGTGCAGGCGCTGTTGCTGCAGTGCATTGCCAAGCGCACGCACCACATGTTCCTGGCCCACCATCTGCTCGAAGGTGCGGGGCCGATACTTGCGGGCAAGCACGACATAGGACATGCGCTTGATTCTACGGGCCGCCTCCCAGGCCGGTCGTCCGGGGCTGCCGGATAATCGGCTCGCATGGACACGCCTGATCGCGACACCGCCGACACGCCGCTCAGCTATCGCCAGTCGGGCGTGAACTACGAGCTGATCGACCCGCTGAAGGTAGCCGCCCAGCGCGCCGCCGCGGCCACGGCAGGCCATCTGCAGGCGCATGGCTTCAGTGAAGTGGCCGATTCGCGCGGCGAATCTGCCTACGTGGTGGACGTGGGGCCGTTCTACCTGGCGAGCATTGTCGAATGCCTGGGCTCCAAGGCGTTGGTGGCCGACGAGATGTCCAGGCTGACCGGGCGCAGTCACTACGACGCGATTGCCCAGGACACGATCGCGATGGCCATCAACGACCTGATTACCGTGGGCGCGACGCCCTTGGTGGTGCAGGCCTACTGGGCGGCGGGCGGCTCCGACTGGTTCGCCGACGCGGCCCGCGCCGAGGCGCTGGTGGCCGGATGGAAGCGCGCTTGCGACGTCTGCGGCGTCGCCTGGGGCGGTGGCGAGACTCCAGCCCTGGCCGGCATTGTCGAAGCCGGCCGCATCGACCTGGCGGCCTCGTGCACCGGTCTGGTCAATCCGAAGGAACGCCTGTCGCTGGGCGAGCGCTTGGGACCCGGCGATGCCATCGTGCTGCTCGCCTCGAGCGGCATCCACGCCAATGGCCTGAGCCTGGCACGCAAGCTCGTCGAGCGGCTGCCCGAGGGCTACTTGACGCCGATGGCGGACGGCACGGCTTACGGCGAAGCGCTGCTCGCGCCGACGCTGCTTTATTCGCCGGTCACCGAGGCGCTGTACCGCGCCGGCATCCGGCCGCACTATGCGTCGAACATCACAGGCCATGGCTGGCGCAAGCTGCTGCGTCACCCGAAGGCGCTGCGCTATCGCGTGCACAGCCTGCCCGAAGTGCCGACGGTGCTGCGCTTCATCCAGACGCAGGCGCGGCAGAACGACTACGAAGCCTACGGCACGCTGAACATGGGTGCAGGCTTTGCCCTTTTCGTGCATGCCGACGATGCGCAGCGTACGGTCGAGGTGGCGCGCGCGCAGGGCGTGGAGGCGATCTTGGCAGGCGTGGTCGAGGCTGGGACCAAGGAGTTGCTGATCGAGCCACTGGGGCTGCGATTCGCAGCCGATGCACTGCAGCTGCGCTGAGCCGGCGCGAAGCGAAGGCCGACGACCTACAATCGCCGTCGACGGGCCTCCCCGCATGGAAGCGCGCCCAACCGGGTCAGGTGGGGAACCAAGCAGCCCCAAGCGTTGCGACCAGTGCCGGGGTAAGGCTCGTCACCCTCAGTTCGTCGTCAGTTTGTCTTCGATCGCATCCGAAACGACGGGCTCGGACATTGCGAGCCCCACCCCGGGCGTGAGCGACGCTTTCAGTGCCTGCTGAAGATCGCGCAATTCGATATGCAGTGCGCGTGCGTAGCGTTGTGCCACGCGGCGCAGGGCAGCTTGGCGCTGCGATGCGGGCAGCCTTGCCGCGTCCACCACCTCGTTGCCACAGCTGGCCACGGCACGCAACATGTCGTCGTCGTTGTCGACGCTGCGTGGCGGCGTCGACAAGGGCAAACGCCGCAGCAGGTGCAGCACGCTCTCGCCCAGCCCCCAATGCCGTGCCACGGCCGCACCGATGGCCTCGATGTCGGCGCCCAACACGGCATACGAAGCTGCCTGTTCACTCATGCCCGGGTCGTCAGCGTCCCCAACCCGGGTCGCGGGCGCCGGTTGCATCAGGCGGCCGATCTGTCGCAGTTCGTCGGGAAAGTGGTAGCCAGTAACCAAGCGCCCGAGGCTCTGCAGCAGGCACACCAGATGCACGACCTCGGCGTCGTAGCCGGCTGGCCGCAGCGCCTGGGCGACACGACCAGCCTGTTGGGCGGCATCGAAGAGTTTGCGCAGATCCAGGGCAGCGGAATCGGACAAGGGGCCGGGCCAAGGACGCAGGCCGAGGGCGGCGCGACGCACGCCATCGATGCCGAGCATGGCGATGGCGCGGCGCACCGTCAGCACCGGTCCGCTGCCTGCGACCTGCACGCCACGCACCTTCGCGCTGTTCACCGCACGCAACAATTCGAAGGCCAAGCCCAGGTCTTGCAGCACCACTTCGGCCAGTTCGTTGGTGCGATGGCGATCCATCGTCGCCAGTCGAGCCGACCGCGCCGCACCACCCGGCGAGGCTGGCAAGGCGCCGACGCTGTGCAGGCGATCGATCAGCAAGGCCAGTGGCCCGCCGCCCGACGCGCCTTCGGCGAGCAGCCAGCCTTCGAGCGCCCGCGAAAGGCCGCGCGCGCCGAGGTAGCGCTGGCGCTCCTGCCGGTCGGTGGCGCGATTGGCAATGGCGCGCAGTGCTTCCGGCACGGGCAGTGGCAAGTCCCAGGGCAGGCGCACCATGTCGCGGCCCTGTGGCGGCAGCCGTTCGACCACCACACCGATATCAGATTCGTCCAGCGCCGGCTTGCCGCTCAGCGCCTGTTGCAACAGCAGTCCGGCACACAGGACATCCCGTCGCGCAGCCTCGCGGTGGGCCTGCAGCGCAAGCGCCTCGACAGTGGACCGCGGAGGGACAAGAGCCGTCGTCGCATTCCCATGTGCGGCATCGACATTCCCGGCCACTTCGAGCCCCATGATGCGCACCTCGCCCCTTTCGCCGACCAACACCAGATAAGGCTGAAGATCACCGTGTACGACGCCGCCCTCGTGCGCGAAGGCCAGGCCCTGAAGGGCCTCGACAAGCAGTTTGGCCGCCTCCTCGGCCGCCATGGCCTGGCCCTGAAGATGCTCATCGAGTGTCTGGCCATTGCCGGCGTCGTACAGCACATAGGGCCAGCTTTCGATCTCGCCCACTTCGACGGGCAGGGCCAGATTCGGATGTTTCAACCGAGCCGCGCGACGCACGCCTTGTCGCCACTGGGCAGTTGCATCGGCGCTACGGGGCATGGAGCGCGGCAGCAGCAGGAAGAACTGCCGGACATCCAGTGCGTCGTGGGCTTCGCCAAGTTTCGAGTCGGCCACACGCCACGCCATGCTGCGCTGGCTCTTGCCCAGAAGCTGCAACAGGCGAAAGCGCCCAAGTCTGCGCAACGCCTGGGCGTCGGCATGGCTTGAGGTATCGGCTTGGTGGTTCTCGGGCGAATTCACGACGAGGCTGCGCTTGCCCATCGGATTGGACCGCCCGAGCGGTAGCTGTGTTGCAAGAATGTGCGCCGCAAAGCAGTGCCAGTTCCTGCCACCAGCTCCGCTTCGCGGCGCTGCGCTCCGCACAAGCTCATGGAGCACCCGCGCGTACGCCTTGTGTCAAAATCGGAGCACATCGACGGCGTCCCGTCGGGGGTTTCGAGGGTAGTGACCATGAGCAGCGAACTGATCAAGCATGTTTCCGATTCGTCCTTCGACACCGACGTCATCAAGTCGGACAAGCCCGTGCTGGTGGACTTCTGGGCCGAGTGGTGCGGTCCCTGCAAGGGCATTGCGCCGATCCTGGACGAAGCCTCCAAGGACTACGACGGCCGCCTGCAGATTGCCAAGCTGAACGTCGACGAGAACCGCGACGTGCCCGCCAAGTTCGGCATCCGCGGCATCCCGACATTGATGTTGTTCAAGGGTGGCGAACTGGCGGCGACGAAGGTCGGAGCGCTTTCCAAGGCACAGTTGACGGCCTTCCTCGACGGTCATCTATAATCAGTTCCAGTCGATCGAGCGCTGTCAGCATGTTGCGAGGTGCTCGATCCGTTTGATTCGCCACCACACCCCGACAAGCCGCCATGATGGCGGGCATACCGTCGGTGGGCTCGTGGGTTCGGCCTGACTCCTGAGCGTTTGGTTTTCTGCAGTTGCTACCTTACCGGGCAGCATCCACGCGGACGCCGCGTCGCAACGCTTGATGCCGAACAATCGGCGCGACCCTTGGCGGGGTGCGCCTCGTGTTGCCGGGAAACCCACACATGCACCTGTCTGAACTGAAGGCACAGCACGTCTCGCAGCTGATCACCATGGGTGAGGCGCTGGAGATCGAAAACGTCAGCCGACTGCGCAAGCAGGAACTGATGTTCGCGATCATGAAGAAGCGCGCCAAGGGCGGCGAGCAGGTGTTCGGCGACGGTGTGCTCGAGGTGCTGCCCGACGGCTTCGGCTTCCTGCGTTCGATCGAGGCCAGCTACATGGCGTCCACCGACGACATCTATCTCAGCCCGAGCCAGGTACGCCGCTTCAACCTTCATACCGGCGACATGGTCGAAGGCGAGGTGCGCGTGCCCAAGGACGGCGAACGCTACTTCGCGCTGGTCAAGGTCGACCGCGTGAACGGTGTGCCGCCCGAGGAGAGCAAACACAAGATCATGTTCGAGAACTTGACGCCGCTCTTTCCGAAGGAGCAGTTCAAGCTCGAGCGCGACATCAAGAGCGAAGAGAACATCACCAGTCGCATCATCGACCTGGTCGCGCCGCTGGGCAAAGGCCAACGTGCCTTGCTGGTGTCGCAGCCGAAGAGCGGCAAGACGGTGATGATGCAGCACTTCGCTCATGCCATAGTGGCCAACTACCCGGACGTGCACCTGATGGTGCTGCTGGTGGACGAGCGGCCCGAGGAAGTCACCGAGATGCAGCGCACGGTGCGCGGCGAGGTCATCAGTTCGACCTTCGACGAACCGGCAGCACGCCATGTGCAGGTGGCCGAAATGGTCATCGAGCGTGCCAAGCGGCTGGTCGAGATGAAGAAGGACGTGGTCATCCTGCTGGATTCGATCACGCGCCTGGCACGGGCCTACAACAACGTGCTGCCTTCTTCCGGCAAGGTGCTGACCGGCGGTGTCGATGCGAATGCGCTGCAGCGGCCGAAGCGCTTTTTCGGCGCCGCGCGCAACATCGAGGAAGGCGGCTCGCTGACCATCATTGGCACGGCGCTGATCGACACCGGCAGTCGCATGGACGAGGTGATCTACGAGGAGTTCAAGGGCACCGGCAACTGCGAGATCTATCTCGATCGCCGCATGTCCGAAAAGCGCGTCTATCCTTCGATTCTGCTGAACAAGAGCGGCACACGGCGGGAGGAACTGCTGCTCAAGCCCGAGATCCTGCAAAAGACCTGGATCCTGCGCAAGCTGCTGTATCCGATGGACGAGATCGAGGCGATGGAGTTCATCCTGGAAAAGATGAAGGCCACCAAGACGAACCTCGACTTCTTCGACATGATGCGCCGCGGAGGCTGAAGCCGCACGTCCTTCGCTTATAATCCAGGGTTGTCCGCAACTGGCAAGTGCGCTGAAGTTTTCAGTGTGGCTACCGCAACTCCAGCGCAAAGGTTTTCCATGAAAGAAGGCATTCATCCCTCGTATCGCGAAGTGTGCTTCGTGGACCTGTCCAACGGCTTCAAGTTCGTCACGCGCTCGTGCGTGACCAGCAAGGAAAGCGTGAAGATGGACGACGGTCGCGAGTTGCCGCTGGTCAAGCTGGAAACCACCAGCGAGACCCATCCCTTCTACACTGGCACGCAGAAGAGCATCGACAGCCTGGGTGGGCGTGTCGAGAAGTTCCGCAACAAGTTCGCGCGTGTTGGCCTGAACAAGTGACCGTTGCGCGGCGCATCAAAAGGCAGCCACGGCTGCCTTTTTTGTTGCAGCCACGCCAGCATGCGACCGGCGGTGAACGCCACTCGGGCATGATTCCCAGGTGAACACGCCCAACCCTGCTCTGGTGACGCAGCGTGCGGCGCGGCCCTTGCCGCGTCTGGCGCTGCTGCTGCTGTGTGCCGCGTACGTGCTTCCCGGCATCTTCGGACGTGATCCCTGGCGCAACGCCGACATTACCGCCTTCGGCTACATGCTCAGCCTGGCCGAAGGCCGCAGCCCCTGGCTGGCACCATCTCTCGGCGGCATTCCCGCCGAAGCCGCATTGCTGCCGCATTGGTTGGGGGCCGGCTTCATCGCCTTGTTGTCGCCCTGGCTGGACCCGTCGCTGGCTGCTCGCATCCCGTCAGCTGCGCTGTTGACGCTGGTGCTCGCCCTGACCTGGTACAGCGCCTTTCAGCTGGCGCGCACCGAAGCTGCCCAACCCGTCGCCTTCGCATTTGGCGGCGAGGCCGGGACCCTGGACTATGCGCGCGCCATTGCCGATGCCGCGGTGCTGGCACTGATCGCCTGCCTGGGATTGCTGCAACTGGGGCACGAGACCACGCCGGAACTCGCGCAGTTGTTCGGTATCAGCCTGTTCATGTGGGCCCTGGCGGCGGCGCCCTATCGAGGCTGGCAGGTGCGCGCGGCGGCCATCGTGGCGCTGGTCGTGGTGTCGGGCAGCAACGCACCGGCCATGGCGCTGACCGTGGGCCTGGCCGGTGCATTGGTCTGTGCGCGTTCGAGCTACCCGAGCGTGCGCTCGCACGCCCCATGGTTGCTTGGAGCCACGGCAGCCGGAGCGGCACTGGCCTGGTGGCTGGGTGCCTGGGCCTGGCGAGTCGACGTCCGACCGGACCTGCCTCAACTGTTGCAGGTCGGCCGCCTGTGGTTGTGGTTCATGTGGCCCGCCTGGTTGTTGGCGCTGTGGACGCTTTGGCGTTGGCGCAACTACCTGCAACACCGCCATGTTTCGGTGCCGCTGCTGAGCGTGGTCGTCGCCTTGCTCGCCAGCTTCAGCATGGGGTCGTCCGATCGGGCATTGCTGCTCGGCCTGCCCGGCCTGGCCGTGCTGGCGGCTTTTGCCTTGCCCACGCTGCACCGCAGCACCACGGCGGCCATCGACTGGTTTTCGATGATCCTGTTCACGGTGTGTGCCGGTGCGCTGTGGGTCATCTATCTGTCGGTTCAACTGGGTGTACCAGCCAAGCCCGCGGCCAACATCCAGCGTCTGGCACCCGGTTTCGAGCCGCTCTTCTCGTGGCCGGCATTGCTGGCGGCGCTGGTGGCCACGGCCTGCTGGTTCTGGCTGCTGCGCTGGCGCACCGGGCGCCATCGCGACGCCTTGTGGAAGAGCCTGGTGCTGCCCGCGAGCGGGGTCGCGCTGTGCTGGCTGCTGCTGATGACGCTGGGCCTGCCGATCGTCGACTACGCGCGCAGCAACCGGACGCTGGCTGAACGCATCGCCCGGCACGTGCCCTCAGGCGAGTGCATCGCGGCACCGGACCAAGCCCTGCCGACCATCGCTGCGCTCGAATATTTCGGACCCTATCGGGTCGACGCCAGCAACGATGTCGAGACCACCGCTTGCCGGTATCTGCTGCGCGAGGAAGCCATCGCCGCACAAAACATCGTGCCGCAGGGTTGGGTGGCCGTGGCCAGCGAGCGCCGCCCGACCAGCCGAAGCAATCAGAACACGATCTATCGCCGCATGGCAACGCCATGAAGCCGGCGCGTCAGCGGTCGATCACGGGTTGCGCCTCACCGCTGGTGCTGGGTGAAACACGCCGAACGCGTGATGGCGGCAGCAGCAGACGGAAGCAGGAGCCCTTGCCAGGCTCGCTCTGCACATCGATCTCGCCGCCGTGACGTTGCAGAACATGCTTGACGATCGACAAACCGAGTCCGGTGCCGCCCGTCTCGCGCGACCGGCTTCCATCGACCCGATAGAAGCGCTCGGTCAATCGGGGCAGGTGTTCGCGTTCGATGCCGATGCCGGTATCGCGCACCTGGAAGACGCCCCAGCCATCCGCCATCCACGTCCAGCGCACTTCGACTTCTCCACCCGAAGCTGTATAGCGCACCGCATTGACGACCAGATTGCCCAAGGCACTGTGCAGTTCGGTCTCGTCGCCTGCAATCTGCGCGTCCTCGCCGCCGGCAAAGCGCAGCGCATGACGGCCTGCGGACAGCGACACCGCGTCCGCCTTGGCACGCTGCATCAGGTCGCTCACACGCAACCAGCGGTCCGCGGCAGGACGCGGGCTGCCTTCGAGTTGCGCCAAGGTCAGCAGGTCGGCCACCAGCGTCTGCATGCGCTGCGCCTGGGCCGTCATCAGCGTCAACACACGCTTTCGTTCGGTCTCGCTCAGCGGCAACTGGCTCATGGTCTCGACAAAACCCGCAAGCACCGTGAGCGGTGTGCGAATCTCGTGCGAGACATTGGCGACGAAACTGCGACGCATCAGTTCCGCGCGTTCATGCTCGGTGATGTCCTGCGTCAGCACGAGCTTCAAGCCCTCACCGTAGCTCTGCACCAGCGCGGACAACCGAGAGCCATTGAAACCTGGAAAGCTCACCGGCTCACTCGATGGCGCCGACGCCATGTGCTCGACGAAAGCCGGGGCGCGCACCAGGTTCGTCACCGGCTGCCCCAGGTCGCGCTTCGGGTCCAGGCCCAGGTGATCGGCCGCGACGCGGCTGCACCAGGTGATCTGCTGGTTGGCGTCGAGCATCAGCACGCCGATGGGTGAGGCCTCGACCGCCGTCAGGAATTCCGTCAAGCGCTGTTGTTCGGCAAAGGTGTGGCGCTCGCGGCGGCGCAGCGCACGATCGACCTGATGGGCGATATCCGCCCAGATGCCAACAACCCGCGGCGCGGTGCCATCGGCATCGTTGCGCAGCCAGTCGAGCAGACTGGCCGCCTTCAACGACTGATCGAGGTACAGCGCACCCATGCCCAACGCTGCGGCGCACAGCCAGCCGGCCAGGGGCTGGCCGCTGGCGAAGGCCATCAACCAGCCGACGCCCACGCAGCACGACCCGACGCCGCCCACCGTCGCAAAGCGCGCCAACTTGCTGCTCACGGGCGGGCCCCCTAATCAGGCCGACACAACGCCGGCCTTGTCGGTGATGCGATAACCCGCCCCACGCACGGTTTGCACAAGATGGGCGCAGTGCACCGCGGCCAGCGCGTCGCGCAGCCGCTTGACGTGGACATCGACGGTCCGCTCCTCGATGAACACATGGTCGCCCCACACGCGGTCCAGAAGCTGAGCCCTGCTGTGTACCCGCTCCGGGTGCGTCATCAGAAAATGCAGCAGACGGAACTCGGTGGGACCGATGCGCATTTCGTGGTGCACCTCGCCGATGCGCCTGGTCACGCGCCGAGTCGCCGGATCCAGATGCAACTCGCCCAACTCTACCGGCGTGTCCAGCGACTCGGGAGCCTTGCGGCGAAGCACGGCACGGATGCGGGCCATCAGTTCCTGGGTGGAAAAGGGCTTGGCCACATAGTCGTCTGCACCCGCATCCAACCCGGCGATCATGTCGGACTCCTCGGACCGCGCGGTGAGCATGATCACCGGCATGGTCTTGGTGCGGGCCGTGGCGCGCCACTGCCGCGCCAGCGCGAGGCCGGATTGCCCGGGCAACATCCAGTCCAGCACGACAAGGTCGGGCAATACGGCGTCCACCTCGAGCTGCGCCTGGGCCGCATCGCTGGCCACGGTCACCTCATGGCCGGCATGGCGAAGGTTGATCGCCACCAGTTCGGCAATGGCCGATTCGTCTTCGACGACGAGGATGCGTCCCACCGTCCTGCCTACCTCAGCTTGGACTCGACCGAGTCGATGCTGTAGTGACGCACGTCGGTGCCCTTGACCACGTAGATCACCGCCTCGGCCAGGTTCTTGGCATGGTCCCCTACCCGTTCGATGGCCTTGGCCACGAACACCAGGTCGATGCTGGCCGAAATCGTGCGCGGGTCTTCCATCATGTAGGTCACCAGCTTGCGGATCAGGCCTTCAAACTCCTGGTCGATCTGGTCGTCCGACTTCAGCACCTCGAGCGCCTTTTCCACATCCAGCCGCGCAAAGGCATCGAGCGCCTTGCGCAATTGCGCCACGGCCAGGTTGGATTCATGGGCGAGATCCCCCAGCGGAAGACGCAGGCGGGTCGACACGCCGGTATCGATGAGGCGCTGCACCGTGCGCGCGATGCGGGCCGCTTCGTCGCCGGCACGCTCGAGGTTTGCAATCGCCTTGGAGATGGCGATCAGCAAACGCAGGTCGCGCGCGGTCGGCTGGCGCCTGGCGATGATGATCCACAGCTCGTTGTCGATCTCGACTTCCGACGCATTCACCCGCTCTTCGGCCACCAGTACCTGCGCCGCCGTCTCGTGGCTCAGGTGCGTCAATGCATACACCGCCTGGCCGACCTGCGATTCCACCAGGCCGCCCATCTCCAGAACACGCGTGGAGATCGCGCTGAGTTCGGCGTCGAACTGGGATGAAAGATGCTTGTCAGTCATGGCACGCCCTTCAGCCGAAACGGCCGGTGATGTAGTCCTCAGTGTCCTTCTTCTTCGGGCTCATGAACAACTCGTTCGTCGGCCCGAACTCCACCAGATCGCCCAGGTACATGTAGGCGGTGTAGTCCGAGCAACGCGCCGCCTGCTGCATGTTGTGCGTGACGATGGCCACCGTGTAGTCGCTCTTCAGTTCGTGGATCAGTTCCTCGATCTTGCCGGTGGAGATCGGGTCCAGCGCCGAGCAAGGCTCGTCGAGCAGCAGCACCTCGGGCTTGATGGCGATGCCGCGTGCGATGCACAGCCGCTGCTGCTGCCCGCCCGACAGGCCCGCTCCGCTCTGCGCGAGCTTGTCCTTGACCTCGTTCCACAGCGCGGCCTTCTTCAGCGCCCATTCGACACGTTCGTCCATCTCGCCGCGCGGCAGCGTCTCGAACAGGCGCACGCCGAAGGCGATGTTGTCGTAGATCGACATAGGGAAAGGCGTGGGCTTCTGGAAGACCATGCCGACCTTGGCGCGGATCAGGGTCACGTCGTCCTTGCTGGTCAGGATGTTCTGGCCGTCGAGGTTGATCTCGCCCTCGGCCCGCTGGTCGGGGTACAACTCGAACATGCGGTTGAAGGTGCGCAGCAGTGTGCTCTTGCCGCAACCCGAAGGCCCGATGAAGGCAGTGACCTTGCGCTCCGGAATATCGAGGGTGATGTTCTTCAGCGCCTGGAAGCTGCCGTAGTAGAAATTGAGGTTGCGCACCGCGAGCTTGACCCTCTCGCTCGCCGGCAGTTCGACCTTGACGTCCATGGCTTGGGACCCCTTGTTCAGTGCTTGTTCTTGAAGAGCACGCGCGCCAGGATGTTCAGCATCAGCACGCCCAGCGTGATCAGGAATACCCCCGCCCAGGCCAGCTTCTGCCAGTTCTCGTAGGGGCTCATCGCGAACTTGAAGATGGTCACCGGCAGGCTGGCCATCGGCTGTGTCAGGTCGCTGGTCCAGAACTGGTTGGACAGCGCAGTGAACAACAGTGGCGCGGTCTCGCCGGCAATGCGCGCCAGCGCCAGCAGGATGCCGGTGACGACGCCGGCACGCGCCGCCTTCAGCGTGACCGAATAGATCACCTTCCACTTCGGCGTGCCCAGTGCGTAGGCCGCCTCGCGCAGCGCGTTCGGGATCAGGCTGAGCATGTTCTCGGTGGTACGGATGACCACCGGGATGACGATCAGCGCCAGTGCCAGGACGCCGGCGAAGCCGGAGAATCCGCGCAGTGGCGCTACGACGACGGCATAGATGAACAGGCCGATGACGATCGAAGGTGCCGACAGCAGGATGTCGTTGATGAAGCGCACGGCGCTGCCGAGCCATGTCTTCTGGCCGTATTCGCCCAAGTAGATGCCGGCCAGGATGCCGATCGGCGTGCCCAGCGCCGTGGCCAGCGAGACCATCACCATCGAGCCGAAGATCGCGTTCGCCAGGCCGCCGCTGTCGGACATTGGTGGCGGCGTCATTTCGGTGAAGACCGACAGCGCCAGGCCGCCGATTCCCAGGCGGATGGTCTCGAACAGAATCCAGCCCAGCCAGAACAGCCCGAATCCCATGGCCATCAGCGACAGCGTCAACGCGATCACATTGAAGCGTTTGCGCCCGCGATGTTTGGCCAGCTTGCCGGCCGTCAGGCTGTCGGCCGCCGAGCGCGACGCAGGTACAACGGTGCTCATGTGCGCGTCCCTTCGTTGCGCTTCAGCCGCGACAGCAGCAGTTTCGACAAGGCCAGCACCACGAAGGTGATGAAGAACAGCACCAGCCCGAGGTAGATCAGAGAGGCCTGGTGCAGGCCCGCGCCGGCTTCGGCAAACTCATTTGCAAGCGCCGAGGTGATGCTGTTCGCGGCCTGGAACAACGACAACGAATCGAGCTGGTTGAAGTTGCCGATGACAAAGGTCACGGCCATCGTCTCACCCAGCGCGCGGCCCAGGCCGAGCATGATGCCGCCGACCACGCCGGTCTTGGTGTAGGGCAGCACGACCCCGGACACCACTTCCCAGGTGGTCGAGCCCAGCGCGTAGGCCGACTCCTTGAGCATCGGGGGCGTGACGTCGAAGACATCGCGCATCACCGCGGCGATGAAGGGAATGATCATGATCGCCAGGATGATGCCGGCCGACAGGATGCCAATGCCCACCGGCGGCCCGGACACCAGGGCACCCAGGTAGGGGATGCCGTCGAACAGCGACTGCAGCGGGGCCTGCACGTAGGTGGCCAGCACCGGGCCGAAGACCAGCAGGCCCCACATGCCGTAGACGATGGACGGCACCGCAGCGAGCAGTTCGATGGCGATGCCCAGCGGTCGCTTCAGCCAGCCGGGCGAAAGTTCGGTCAGGAACAACGCGATGCCGAAACTCACCGGCACCGCGATCAGCAACGCAATGAACGAGGTCATCAGCGTACCGTAGATCATCACCAGGCCGCCGAACTTCTCCTGCACCGGATCCCATTCGGTGGACCACAGGAAGCCGAGGCCGAATTCCTTGATCGCCGGCGCCGCGCCGACGAACAGCGAAATGATGATCGCCGCCAAGAGCGACAAGGTCAGCCAGGCAGCCCCGTGGGTGAGCAGCGAAAACAACTTGTCGGCCCAAGGCGCGACACGGCGACGCTCGGGCGGCCGGCCTTGAGGGGTCGATCGCTCCATCTTCTTGGCGGGTTCGAAGGGGGTGGCAGGAAGTGTAGCGGCCACATAAGCCTCCGCTGGACGTATCGAAGAGTCGACGATCGAAGGAAATGGGCGCTGCGCGCACCCGGGTTCCGCTCACTTGTCGGCGACAGCCTTGCCGCCAGCATCCTTGATGCTGTCCGACCACAGCTTGCGCACCAAATCCTTGACTGAGCCCGGCAGCGGCACGTAGTCGAGTTCGTCGGCCAACTTGTCGCCGTTGACGTAGGCCCAATCGAAGAACTTCAGCGAATTGCTGGCTGCCGCCACGTTGGCCTGTGCCTTGTGCATCAGGATGAACGTGGCCCCCGTGATCGGCCAGCTGTCCTTGCCCTTCTGGTCAGTCAGCACCTGATAGAAGCTCTTCTGCCATTCCGCGCCGGCTGCAGCGGCCTTGAAGGCGTCGTCGTCAGGCTTGACGAAGTTGCCGTCCTTGTTCTGCAACAGGACGTAGCTCATCTTGTTCTGCTTGGCGTAGGCGTACTCGACATAACCGATCGAGTTGGGCAGGCGCTGCACGAAGGCCGACACACCCTCGTTTCCCTTGCCCCCCGCACCGGTGGGCCAGTTGACGGCCGTGCCCTCGCCGACCTTGGATTTCCACTCGCCATTGACCTTCGACAGGTAGTTCGTGAACAGGAAGCTCGTGCCCGAGCCGTCGGCGCGGCGCACCGGTGCGATCGCAGCGTCGGGCAGCGGCACGCCCGGGTTCAGCGCGGTCAGCGCAGGGTCGTTCCACCTGGTGACCTTGCCGAGATAGATGTCGCCCAACACGGTGCCGGTCATGCGCACCTGCCCTGGGGCGATGCCCTTGATGTTGAGCACCGGCACCACCCCACCGATCACGGTCGGGAACTGCACCATGCCGTCCTTGGCCAACGCCTCGTCGGTCAGTGGCATGTCCGAAGCGCCGAAATCGACCGTCTTGGCCGTGATCTGCTTGATGCCAGCGCCCGAGCCCACCGACTGGTAGTTGATGCGCGCGCCGGTGGCCTTGTTGTAGGCATGCGCCCATTTGGCATAGATGGGTGCGGGGAA
>JAHECC010000002.1:40146-42274 GCA_024641965.1 Rubrivivax sp. | reverse complement strand
GGTCTGCGGAAACAGTACCACGTCTTGCAGCATCGTCGACAGGCTGGCGCCGCTGCGCTGCAGCGCCTGCATCACCTGCAAGGCACTGACGATGCCGTCGCCGGTGGTGTGGCAGTCCAGCACCAGCAGATGACCGGACCCCTCGCCACCCAGGTGCCAACCGCGCGCCGACAACTCCTCGAGCACGTAGCGGTCGCCCACCTTGGCACGCACCAGCGGAATGTCGCGCTGCCGCAAGGCGAGTTCCACGGCCATGTTGGTCATCAGCGTGCCGACCACGCCCGGAATCGGACGCCCCCGCGCCAGGCGGTCAGAAACCATTACATAAAGCAGTTCGTCACCGTTGTACAGGCGACCTTGGGCATCGACCATCAGCAGTCGGTCGGCATCACCGTCGAGTGCGATGCCGTAGTCGGCGCCCTCGTCGCGCACCCGTTGCACCAGCGCCGCCGGCGCCGTCGCGCCGACCTCCTGATTGATGTTGATGCCGTCGGGGCTGCAGCCCATGCTGATGACATCGGCGCCCAGTTCGTGAAAGACATCTGGCGCCACGTGATAGGCCGCACCATGTGCGGCATCGATGACCAGCTTCAGGCCCTTCAGCGACAACTCGGTGCCGACCGTGCTCTTGCAAAACTCGATATAGCGCCCCTGCGCATCCTCGAGTCGCCGCGCCCGCCCGAGCCCGGCAGCATCAACCCATCGCGGCGGCTCTTCGAGCGCCGCTTCCACCGCCAGTTCCCAATCGTCCGGCAGCTTCTCACCGCGGGAGGAAAAGAACTTGATGCCGTTGTCGGCGAATGGATTGTGTGAGGCACTGATGACGACGCCCAGGTCCAGACGCAGTGCACGTGTCAGATAGGCGACGCCCGGGGTCGGCAACGGACCGCTGAGCAGCACATCGACACCGGCCGACGCAAAGCCGGCCTCTAGCGCGGATTCGATCATGTAGCCCGAAATGCGGGTGTCCTTGCCGATGATTACCGTGGGCCGATCGATGTCGCGCTTGAGCACGCTGCCCACGGCATGGCCCAGGCGGAGCATGAAATCGGCCGTGATGGGCGTCATGCCCACCGTGCCGCGGATGCCGTCGGTTCCGAAATAGCGTCTGGTCATGGAATGCTGAGGATGTTGAAGTTAGTGGGTGGCCAGCGTGCTGCGGTCCGCCTCGAGCGCCTGCCAGGTCTTCAAGGCATCGGCGGTGGCGGCGACATCGTGCACACGCAGCACACGTGCTCCGCGCTGCGCCGCCGCCAGCGCCGCCGCCACGCTCGCGACCAGGCGCTGATGGACCGCCCGGCCGGTGATTGTGCCCAGCGCACTCTTGCGCGACCAGCCCACCAGTACCGGAAATCCGAGCTCACAAAGCTGCGGAATGCACCGATGCAATTCGATGTTGTGCGCCAGGGTCTTGCCGAAACCGATGCCCGGATCGATCACGATGCGCTCTGCCGCTACGTCGAGCAACTGCAGGCGGGCCGCTCTTGTGGCCAGGTACTGCGCGACTTCGGACTGCACATCGCCGTAGACGGGAGCCTGCTGCATCGATTCCGGCTGGCCGCGCATGTGCATCAGGCATACGCCGGCGCGCGGATGTGCCGCGATCACCTGCTCGCTGGCCTCGCCACCAAGCGCACTGACATCGTTGACGATGTCGACGCCGAGCGCCAATGCTTCGCGCATCAAGGCAGCGCGCCTAGTGTCCAGCGACACGGCGACACCCAGGCGCAGGGCGTGACGGAGCACCGGCATGACCCTTTCACGCTCCTCCTCCGGGCTCGGCTGTCGCGCACCCGGTCGGGTGGATTCGCCGCCGATGTCCAGGATGTCCGCGCCCTGTTCGCAAAGCTGTTCGCAGTGCGCGATGGCCGCCTCGGCATTCGCAAAGCGACCACCGTCGGAGAAAGAGTCGGGTGTGACATTGACGATGCCCATGATTCGTGGCTGCGTCAGATCGATGCAAAAGCGCGTGGTCAGCCAATGCGTCATCTGTAGAACCCATGCGGCGCAACGCAAAAGCGGGGCCGCAGCCCCACTTGATGGATAGCCCCCTGCACGGTCGCTCAGGCAGTGGCGTGCGCCCCGTCGGGGTTGACGGGCGGCGAGGCGTCGGGCGGACGCGGCGATG
>JAHECC010000002.1:0-40046 GCA_024641965.1 Rubrivivax sp. | reverse complement strand
GCAACGCAAAAGCGGGGCCGCAGCCCCACTTGATGGATAGCCCCCTGCACGGTCGCTCAGGCAGTGGCGTGCGCCCCGTCGGGGTTGACGGGCGGCGAGGCGTCGGGCGGACGCGGCGATGTCATCGACCAGTCCTTGGGCGGGCGCGGCGGCTTGCCGTCCATGATGTCGTCGATCTGGTCCGAGTCGATGGTTTCCCATTCGAGCAGGGCCTTGGCCATGGCGTGCATCTTGTCCTGGTTGTTCTCGATGAGCTTGCGCGCGATCGCGTACTGCTCGTCGATGATGCGGCGGATGACGAAGTCGACCTTCTGCATCGTCTGCTCGGACACATTCACATGCTTGGTCACCGAGCGCCCAAGAAAGACCTCGCCTTCGTTCTCGGCGTAGACCATCGGGCCGAGCTCGTCGGTCATGCCGTAGCGCGTAACCATGTCCCGCGCGATCTGTGTGGCGCGCTCGAAATCGTTGCTGGCGCCGGTGGTCATCTGGTTCATGAACACCTCTTCGGCGATGCGCCCGCCGAACAGAACACTGATGGTGCTGAGCATGCGCTCCTTGTCCAGGCTGTAGCGGTCGCCCTCGGGTAGTTGCATCGTCACGCCCAGTGCGCGACCGCGCGGGATGATCGTCACCTTGTGCACCGGGTCGGTCTTCGGCAGCATGCGCGCCACCATGGCATGCCCGGACTCGTGATAGGCCGTGTTCTTCAATTCGTCGGCCGGCATCGTCATCGACTTGCGCTCCGGGCCCATCATGATCTTGTCCTTGGCCTTCTCGAAGTCGCCCATCTCGACGACCCGGCCGTTGCGCCTGGCGGCGAACAGCGCCGCCTCGTTCACCAGGTTGGCCAAATCGGCGCCAGAAAAACCGGGCGTGCCGCGCGCCAGGATGTCGGCGCGGATATCCTGCCCAACCGGCACCTTGCGCATATGCACACCAAGGATGGCTTCACGGCCGCGCACATCGGGCAGCGACACGAACACCTGACGGTCGAAGCGGCCCGGACGCAGCAGCGCCGGGTCGAGGATGTCGGGCCGGTTGGTCGCGGCCATGACGATCACGC
This sequence comes from Rubrivivax sp., assembly GCA_024641965.1. GTDB lineage: Bacteria > Pseudomonadota > Gammaproteobacteria > Burkholderiales > Burkholderiaceae_C > Rubrivivax. The sequence goes on along the minus strand of JAHECC010000002.1, from coordinate 38,980 downwards.
CGACGTTGGTCTCGAATCCGTCCATCTCGACCAGCATCTGGTTCAGCGTCTGCTCGCGCTCGTCGTTGCCACCGCCGAGACCGGCGCCACGGTGGCGGCCGACGGCGTCGATCTCGTCGATGAAGATGATGCACGGCGCGCTCTTCTTCGCCTGCTCGAACATGTCGCGCACGCGGGCGGCACCGACGCCGACGAACATCTCGACGAAGTCGGAACCCGAGATGGTGAAGAACGGCACTTTGGCCTCGCCGGCGATGGCCTTGGCGAGCAGCGTCTTACCGGTACCTGGCGGGCCGACCAACAGCACACCGCGCGGAATGCGGCCGCCGAGTTTCTGGAACTTCTGCGGGTCCTTCAGGAAGTCGACCAGTTCCTTGACCTCTTCCTTGGCCTCCTCGCAGCCCGCCACGTCGGCGAAGGTGGTCGAGTTGTTGGCCTCGTCGAGCATGCGCGCCTTGCTCTTACCGAAGCTGAAGGCGCCGCCCTTGCCGCCGCCCTGCATCTGGCGCATGAAGTAGATCCACACGCCGATCAGCAGCAGCATCGGCCCCCAGCTGACGAGGATGCTCATCAGCAGCGAGGGCTCCTCGCGTGGCTTGACGTCGAACTTCACGCCGCTGGCGATCAGGTCGCCGACCAACCCCCGGTCGAGGTAGGTGGCGTTGCTGCGCAGGCGCTTGTCGTCATTCGTCAGCGCGATGATCTCGGTGCCGCCGTTGCCTTCCTGCAGCGTCACGGCCTTGATGCGCTTGTTGCGCACTTCCTCGAGGAAGTCCGAGTAGGCGATCTGGTTGCCTTGGGCCGCGCCTCGATCGAATTGCTTGAAGACCGTGAACAGCACCAGGGCGATCACCAGCCAGACTGCAACTTTCGAGAACCATTGATTGTTCACCGGGGCTCCTATTCCACTTTGGCGTGCGCCGGCCGAGGGCCATACGCCTGAGCCGGATTCCACGGCATATGGGGTCGATTCTAGTGCAGACAAGCCTGTGGCCCCACGGCGCGGATGTCTCATTCCACGGGTACATCGCGTGCATTCCGCCGCGCTGCGTCGACCCTTGCAGGCGCGCTACCTCTGCGGTTTCAGACCCAGGCCGACCAGAAAGGTTTCAGACGACCTGTCACGCGAGGCCTTCGGCTTGATCGGCCTGACGCTGCGAAAGCTGTCCTTGAACAGCTTGGCGAGCTGGCTGTAACCGCTGCCGTGGAACACCTTGCACACCAGTGCACCGTCGGGCTTGAGGTGGCGCTGTGCGAAGTCCACCGCCAATTCGACCAGGTCGGCCATGCGCGCAGCGTCGGCCAAGGCAATTCCCGACAGGTTCGGGGCCATGTCGGATACGACCAGGTCCACACCCTGACCCTCCAACAGCGCCTCCAGTTGGGCCAGCACGGCCGCGTCGCGGAAGTCTCCCTGAATGAAGTGCACGCCGTCCACCGGCTCGAATGCCAGCAGGTCCAGCGCCACGATACGGCCGTGCAGATCACCCGTCGCAGCACCACCCGACCCCGCCTGCCTGGGTGCGAAGCGCCGCCGAAGGTACTGGCTCCAGGCCCCCGGTGCGCAGCCCAGGTCCACCACCAGCTGGCCGGGGTGCACCAGGTTCAGCGCCTCGTCGATCTCCTTCAGCTTGTAGGCGGCGCGTGCGCGGTAGCCCTCCTTCGCCGCCAGCTTGACGTAGGGGTCGTTGACATGGTCGTTCAACCAGGCCTTGTTGACCTTCCGGCTCTTGGTGTTGATCTTCATCGCGCGGCGATAATACGGGCATGCCCTCTCTACAGTTGACGCCCGCCGAACGCAAGGACCTGCGCGGCCAGGCCCATCACCTCGACCCGGTGGTGCTCGTCGGTACCGACGGCCTGACGGCGGCGGTGCTGAAGGAGGCCGACGCCGCGCTGCGCGCACATGGTCTGATCAAGGTGCGCATGTTCTCGGATTCGCGCGATCAGCGCATGCAGGCGTTGCAACAGCTGGCCGAGACGCTGAACGCCGGTGCCGTGCAGCACATCGGCAAGCTGCTGGTGCTGTGGCGCCCGCCCGTCGCACCCGAAAAGCCGGTGCGCGAGGCGCAGATGCCCGGTCCGCGCGTGGTGAAGATCCTGAAGTTCTCGAAAAGCGGAAACCACCGTCCGCAGATCAAGAAGGTCAAGGTCTTCGGCAACCAGCGCGTCACCGCGGGTGGTTCGATCAAGCGTGCGAAACCGCGCGTGACCAGCGTGAAGAAGAAGGGCGTCGACTGAAGTCGTCCCGCAGGCAAGCCTACGCAGCGCTCGCGCGCCAGGCCAGCACCAGGACCAGCAGGGTCTTCAACCCATAGAACGCCGTGCTCACGGCGTGAAGCTGTCCGAAGCTGAAGGGCCCCTGCCCCGCGCGCGCCGCAGGCATCAACCCATGCACGGCGAAGTAGCCCAGCAACGTGCACAGTACCGTACCCCAGAGCAGCGGCTTGTTGCCGGCAGCCGCGCCTTGCGGTGGCTCGAACATGCGCGTTCGGCGCGTTCGCTCCGACAGCAACAGCAGCCCCGCCAGCACCAGGCTCAGCCAGGCTTCGTGCGCGAATATGCGTGACACGACCGTGCCCGCATCGGCTCTGGGCAGCAGGGCAAAAACCGCGGGCGTGGCGATCAGCGCGATGCACAGCAGCAGCCCGGCCCACAGCCCGGGCAGCACGCGAGCCCAGCGTGCCGTCATCAGAGGTAACGTACCTCGATGACCTCATAGGTCTTCAGGCCACCGGGCGCGCGCACCTCGGCCACGTCGCCAGCGCTGCGCCCAATGAGCGCGCGCGCGATCGGGCTGCTGATCGAGATCAGGCCGAGCTTCAGATCGGCCTCGTCGTCGCCGACGATCTGATAGGTCACCCGAGCGCCGGAGGATTCGTCCTCCAGATCGACGGTACAGCCGAACACGACCCTGCCGTCGGCATCGAGCGTTGAGGGGTCGATGACCTGCGCGGCGGCAAGCTTGCCCTCGATTTCGAGGATGCGGCCTTCGATGAAGCCCTGCTTGTCCTTCGCCGCTTCGTATTCGGCGTTCTCCGACAAGTCGCCTTGCGCGCGCGCCTCGGCAATCGCCTGAATCACGGCATGGCGCTCGACCGACTTCAGCCGTTGCAGTTCTTCCTTGAGCATTTCGCTGCCGCGTCGTGTCAGGGGGATGGTGCTCATGGTGGACTTTGCTGGGGGAAAAAGGAAACCGCCGCTTCGGACCTGTTTGTTCGGACAAACGGACCGCAGCGGCGGTGCAACCAACCCGATTTTAATTCAGTTCGCTGTGCAGTTCCTGCAGCGAACGCACGCTCAGGTCGTCCTGGTGCTTCAAGGCCTCGATGGCCGCCTCGCAACCGGCCATCGTGGTGTAGTAGCTGACGCGCTGCGCCAGGGCCGCTGTGCGGATATGGCGCGAGTCGGCGATCGCGGTACGCGTTTCGTCCACCGTGCTGAACACCAGCTGGATCTCGCCGGCCTTGACCATGTCCACGATGTGTGGCCTGCCATCCATGACTTTGTTGACTGTCTTCACCGGGATGCCGGCACTGGTTATGGCCGCGGCCGTGCCCTTGGTGGCCACCACCTGGAAACCCAGGTCCACCAGATCCGCCGCCACCTTCACGGCACGCGCCTTGTCGCCATTCTTCACGGTGATCACCGCGGTGCCTTGTTCGGGCAGACGCGAGCCGGCGCCGAGCTGGCTCTTCAGCATGGCCTCGCCGAAGCTGGCGCCGGCCCCCATGACCTCACCCGTCGAGCGCATTTCCGGCCCGAGGATCGGATCGACGCCGGGGAACTTGTTGAACGGGAACACCGCTTCCTTGACGCTGAAGTAGCTCGGCACGACTTCACGCGGCTCGCGTCCGTCGGCACCCTTCTGGTCGCGCAGGCTGACACCGGCCATGCAACGCGCGGCGATCTTCGCCAGCGGCTGGCCGGTGGCCTTGGAGACAAAAGGCACCGTGCGCGAGGCGCGCGGGTTCACTTCCAGCACGAATACCGTGGCCGCATCGCCCTCGCCCTGGATCGCGAACTGCACGTTCATCAGCCCCACAACCTTCAGCGCCTTGGCCATCAGCGTGGTCTGGCGCCGCAACTCGTCCTGCAGCGTGGCCGGCAGCGAATAGGGCGGCAGCGAGCAGGCCGAGTCGCCGGAGTGCACGCCGGCTTGCTCGATGTGCTCCATGATGCCGCCGATCATCACGTTCTGGCCATCGCTGATGCAGTCGACATCCACCTCGACGGCGTCGTCTAGAAAGCGGTCGAGAAGTACCGGTGACTTGTCCGACACCCGCACCGCCTCTCGCATGTAGCGCTCGAGGTCCTTGTCGCCGTGCACAATCTCCATGGCGCGGCCGCCGAGCACGTAGCTCGGCCGCACCACCAGCGGGTAGCCGATCTGATGCGCCAGTTCGAGCGCCGCCTCCTCGGTGCGCGCGGTGCGGTTTGGCGGCTGCTTCAGACCCAACTCGTGCAGCAGCTTCTGGAAGCGCTCGCGATCTTCGGCGATGTCGATGCTGTCGGGGCTGGTGCCGATGATCGGCACGCCGTTGGCCTCCAACTCCAGCGCCAGCTTCAGCGGCGTCTGTCCGCCGTACTGCACGATCACGCCCAGCGGCTTCTCGATGGCTACGATCTCGAGCACGTCCTCCAGCGTCACCGGCTCGAAATACAAACGGTCGCTGGTGTCGTAGTCGGTGGACACGGTCTCCGGGTTGCAGTTGACCATGATGGTCTCGTAGCCGTCCTCGCGCATGGCGAGTGCGGCATGCACGCAGCAGTAGTCGAATTCGATGCCCTGGCCGATGCGGTTCGGCCCGCCGCCCAGCACCATGATCTTCTTGCGCCCGCTGGGTTCGGCCTCGCACTCCTCATCGTAAGTCGAGTACATGTAGGCCGTGGGTGTGGAGAACTCCGCCGCGCAGGTGTCCACGCGCTTGTACACCGGGCGCACGCTCATCGCGTGCCGCGCGCGGCGCAGGTCGTGCTGGTTGGTCTTCAGCAGTTTTGCCAGGCGCTTGTCGGAAAAGCCCTTCTGCTTGAGGAAACGCATTTCCGCGTGCGACAGCGACGCCAGCGTGCGCCCAGCGAGCACCTGCTCGGTGCGCACGATCTCCTCGATCTGAGCCAGAAACCACGGGTCAATCGCAGTTTCCTCGAAAATCTCGTCGAGTGTCATGCCGATGCGGAAGGCGTCTGCCACGAACAGGATGCGCTCGGGGCCGGCCGCTCCGATTTCCTCTACGATTTCGTCGCGATCGGTGCTGCGCTCGGTCAGGCCATCGATGCCCGTCTCCAGCCCACGCAGCGCCTTTTGCAGGCTTTCCTGAAAGGTGCGGCCGATGGCCATGACCTCGCCCACCGACTTCATCTGTGTGCCCAGGTGCGGGTCGGCCTCGCGAAACTTTTCGAAGGCGAAGCGCGGGATCTTCGTCACCACGTAGTCGATGCTGGGTTCGAAGGATGCCGGCGTGGCGCCGCCAGTGATGTCGTTGCGCAGTTCGTCGAGCGTGTAGCCCACCGCCAGCTTCGCAGCCACTTTGGCGATCGGGAAGCCCGTGGCCTTCGACGCCAGCGCCGAAGAGCGGCTGACGCGCGGGTTCATCTCGATCACCACCATGCGGCCATCGACTGGGTTGATCGCGAACTGCACGTTGCTGCCGCCGGTGTCGACGCCGATTTCGCGCAGGATCGCGATCGAGGCGTTGCGCAGCAGCTGGTATTCCTTGTCGCTCAACGTCTGCGCCGGGGCCACGGTGATCGAATCACCGGTGTGGATGCCCATCGGGTCGAGGTTCTCGATGGCGCAGACGATGATGCAGTTGTCCGCGTGGTCGCGCACGACCTCCATCTCGAACTCTTTCCAGCCGATCAGCGACTCCTCGATCAGCAGTTCCTTGGTCGGCGACAGGTCCAGACCGCGCTTGCAGATTTCCTCGAACTCTTCCGGGTTGTAGGCGATGCCGCCGCCGGTGCCACCCAGCGTAAAGCTGGGGCGCACGACCATCGGGAATCCCGTGCCGTCGATCTCCGCCGTGATGCGCCGCTGCACCGCCAGCGCGTCTTCCATTGAATGCGCAATGCCGCTGCGCGCCGAGCCCAGGCCAATGCCGGTCATTGCGTCCTTGAACTTCAGCCGGTCCTCGGCCTTCTCGATCGCGTGCTCGTTGGCGCCGATCATCTCCACGCCGTACTTCGCCAGCACGCCGTTGCGGTGCAGGTCGAGCGCGCAGTTCAGCGCCGTCTGCCCGCCCATCGTCGGCAGCAGCGCATCCGGACGCTCCTTGGCGATGATCTTCTCCAGCACCTGCCAGGTGATCGGCTCGATGTAGGTGGCGTCGGCCATGCCCGGGTCGGTCATGATCGTCGCCGGGTTGCTGTTGACGAGAATGACGCGATAACCCTCCTCGCGCAGCGCCTTGCAGGCCTGGGCGCCGGAGTAGTCGAACTCGCAGGCCTGGCCGATGACGATCGGTCCGGCGCCGATGATCAGGATCGATTCGAGGTCGGTACGCTTAGGCATTTGATTGCTCCGCCATCAGCGCGGTAAACCGGTCGAAAAGGTAGCCGATGTCGTGCGGGCCGGGTGAGGCTTCCGGGTGGCCCTGGAAGCAGAAGGCTGGCCGGTCCGTGCGCGCCAGGCCCTGCAGGGTGCCGTCGAACAGCGACACATGGGTGGCGCGCAGGTTCGCGGGCAGCGAGGCCTCGTCCACCGCGAAGCCGTGGTTCTGGCTGGTGATCGACACACGCCCGCTGTCGAGATCCTTCACCGGATGATTGGCACCATGGTGGCCGAACTTCATCTTGAAGGTGCGTGCGCCCGAGGCCAAGGCCAAAATCTGGTGGCCCAGGCAGATGCCGAAGGTGGGCAGGCCCTGATCGATCAGCGTGCGCGTGGCCTCGATGGCGTAATCGCAGGGTTGCGGATCGCCGGGGCCGTTGGACAGAAAGATGCCGTCGGGCTTGAGCGCCAGCACGTCGGCCGCGCTGGTTTGCGCCGGCACGACCGTGACGCGGCAATCCCGGCTGACCAGCATGCGCAGGATGTTGCGCTTGACGCCGAAATCGTAGGCCACCACATGCCAGCGCTCGCTGGCGGCTTTGCCATGCCCCTGGCCCAGCGCCCATTCCGTCTGTGTCCATGGATAGGCGTGGGCCGCCGACACCAGCTGCGCCAAGTCCAGCCCGGCCATGTTCGGCGCAGCGGCGGCACGTGCCTGGGCCTCGGCCACCTGGGTCTCGCCCACCACCGTGCCCGGCTCGTAGCCGACAATGCAGCCATTTTGTGCACCGCGACTGCGCAGCACGCGTGTCAGGCGGCGCGTGTCGATTCCGGCGATGGCCACCACGCCCTCGTTGCGCAGATAGTCCTGCAGCCCCAGCGTGCGCCGGAAGTTCGAGTCGCGGCGCGGCAGGTCCTTGATCACCAGCCCCGCGGCGTGCACCTTGGCGGACTCGACGTCCTCGTCGTTCACACCATAGCTGCCGATGTGCGGATAGGTCAGCGTGACGATCTGCCGGCAGTAGCTAGGGTCGGTGAGGATTTCCTGGTAGCCGGTCAGCGCGGTGTTGAACACGACTTCACCAACGGTGTGACCGGTGGCACCCACGGCATGGCCGAGAAAGCTCGTGCCGTCTGCGAGTACAAGCAAGGCGGGAGGCAGGACGGGCAGCAAGGAAGGCACTCCGGGTTTCGCGCGCTCAGCGAAGCCCTCTGCCGGCCCTTGCGGGGATCGCGGATTCCAGTGTTCGGGGGGGCTTCGCCTGGACGACGGGGTCTGCAGGTTTGCAGGCAAATTGTAGCCGCTGGGCCGGCCGACGAAGCCCGCTGCGGGTCGCCCCGGAGCCTGCCAGGCATCCGAGGCCGCGGCCCGAAGTCAAAAAAACTTCAATTCCGAGCGAAACGGTGGGGAACTAGAATGCGCCCCGCGGGTCTATCCGCTGTCCTCAACCACCACCCCTGGAGATTGATCACATGAACCAAAGCCTGCCTACCGCCACCGGTTACGTCGGCTCGGGCGCGTTGACCGAACAGCGCAATCGCGTCCTGCGCAATACCTACTGGCTGCTGGCCCTGTCGATGGTGCCCACGGTACTGGGCGCATGGATTGGCGTCACCACCGGCATCGCCGCCGCCATGTCGCCGGGCATCGGCTTGATGGTGTTCCTGGGCGGAGCCTTCGGCTTCATGTTCGCCATCGAGAAGACCAAGAACTCGGCCGCCGGTGTCCCGGTGCTGCTGGCCTTCACCTTCTTCATGGGATTGATGCTGTCGCGTCTGGTCGGTGCAGTGCTCGGCATGAGCAATGGCGCCAGCCTGATCATGACCGCCTTTGCCGGCACCGGTGCGATCTTCCTGGGCATGGCCTCGCTGTCGAGCATCATCAAGCGCGACCTGTCGTCGATGGGCAAGTGGCTGTTCATCGGCGCGATCATGCTGCTCGTGGCAATGATCGCCAACTTCTTCATCCAGTCGAGCGCGCTGATGATCACGCTGATGGTCATGGCCATCGGCATCTTCTCGGCCTTCATTCTGCACGACCTGAAGCGTGTCAAGGACGGCCTCGAGACGAACTACATCACCGCCACGCTGGGTGTCTACCTGAGCATCTACAACGTGTTCCAGAGCCTGCTGGCGCTGCTCGGAATCTTCGGCGGCAGCAGCGACTGAGCACGCAGCGCCCCTGACCCAAGAGCGGAGCCTTCGGGCTCCGTTTTCCGTTTTCTGGGCCGGGCGCGGCGTTGAGGGTTTGCCATGACGCGACGATAAGGTCACGTTCGTTACTATCGCCGCTGCATTCACGACGGACACCCTGCTGGAACCTTCGACTCAGACGCGGCTGCGCGACTTGCTCGACACGATGCTACGCATCCGCGCGTTCGAGGACGCTGCCGAAGGCGCCAGCCAGGGCGGCGTAGCGGCATTCGGGCAGAGCGCCGGCCCGCAGGCACTGGTGCGCGGCCCGCTGCACCTGTCCACAGGGCAGGAGGCGGTGGCCGCTGGGGTGTGCTTCCACCTGCAGCGCAGCGATCTGCTGACATCCACGCATCGCGGTCATGGCCACACGCTGGCCAAGGGCGCCGACACGGTGCGCATGATGTGCGAACTCTACGGCCGCGCCAGCGGCAGCAACGGCGGCAAAGGCGGCTCGATGCACATTGCCGACTTCTCGGTGGGCATGCTCGGTGCCAACGGCGTGGTCGCCGCCGGCCTGCCGATCGCCGTGGGTGCGGCCCATGCGCTGAAGCTGCGTGGCAAGTCCGATATCGTGGCCTGCTTCTTCGGCGACGGCGCCATCAATCGCGGCCCCTTCCTGGAAGCCTTGAACTGGGCCGCCAGCTATGGGCTGCCGGTGCTCTTCGTATGCGAGGACAACCGCTGGTCGGCGACCACGGCCAGCGCCACGACCACCGCCGGCGCCGGCGCTGCGGCGCGCGCGTTGAGCCTGGGTGTCGACGCGCAGACCGTCGACGGCAACGACGTCGAGGCGGTGTGCGAGCTGGCACAGCGCCTGCTCGACGCCGTGCGCGGCGGCGACGGCCCGCGTCTGCTGCATGCCGTGACCTACCGCTTCAAGGGCCATGTGTCGGTCGATCCGGCCACCTACCGCGACCCCGCAGAGTTGGCCGACGCCCTTCTGACCGACCCGATCGAGCGTGCCGCAGCGACCTGGCTGGCGCGTGGCGGCAACCCGCAGGAACTCGATGAAATGCGGCGCGCCGCCCGGGCGGAGATCGAAAATGCCCAGCAAGTGGCGTCGGCCGCTCCCTGGCCCGATGCCGACACGGCGTTCACCGACGTACAGGACACCGGCGGCGGCCGCTGGTACTGATTCGAAGACCCGATGCAAAGCGCCGCACCGATCACCTACGCCCAGGCTGCGTGTACCGCGCTAGCCAGCGCCATGGCCGACGACTCGCGCGTCGTCGTGCTGGGCGAAGATGTCGGCCGCGGCGGCATCTTCGGCCAGTACGCGGGGCTGCAGGCGCGCTTCGGCGCACAGCGCATCATCGACACGCCCATCTCCGAGGCCACCATCATGGGTGCGGGTGTCGGCATGGCCCTGGCCGGGCTCAAGCCGGTGGTGGAGATGCGCGTCGTCGATTTCGCCTTGTGCGCAATGGACGAGATCGTCAACCAGGCGGCCAAGAACCGCTTCATGTTCGGTGGCCAGGGGCGAGTGCCATTGGTTGCCAGGTTGCCGATCGGCATGTGGTCGGCTTCGGCGGCACAGCATTCGCAATCGCTCGAATCCTGGTTTGCACACCTACCGGGCGTGGTCGTGGTATGCCCAAGCACGCCGCAGGATAACCACGACCTGCTGCACGCGGCGCTGGATTGCGGTGACCCGGTGATCTACATGGAGCACAAGGAACTGTGGGGCATGAGTGCCGATTTCGACCCAGCGCAACACACCCGGCTGGGACAGGCGCGCCGCTGGCGCGCGGGAGCTGACCTCACGCTGGTGAGCTGGTCGCGCCAGATGCATTGGGCCGCGGAAGCGGCCGCCACACTTGCCGAACACGGTGTGCAGGTCGATCTGCTTGATTTGCGCACGCTCTGGCCTTGGGACCGCGATGCGGTGTTCGAATCGGCGGCGCGCACCGGCCGGCTGATGGTCACGCACGAAGCGGTGCAGGCCGCCGGCTTCGGCGCCGAGATTGCCGCCAGCGCGGCCGAAGCCGTCGGCTGCCGCGTGCGCCGCGTCGGAGCCCCGCGCATACCGGTGGGGTATGCGGCGAACCTGGAAGAAGCCGCTCGCGTGCGCCCTGCCGCCATCGTCAGCGCGGCGCTGGAACTGATGGCGTGAGTCGCGACCGCCCGCTCATGCCCCTGGTGCTGGAGGAAGGGCTGGCCGTGGCCTGCATGGTGCTGTTGCTGCTGATCACGCTGCTCAACGTGCTGACACGTTACTTCACCGACCAGTCCTTCGCCTGGACCGAGGAGATCTCGGTCTTCCTGATGGTGGTGATGACGCTGGCCGGCGCCAGTGCGGCCACCGCGCGCGACCGGCAGATCCGCATCGAGGTGCTCTACGACGGCGGTGACCGGCTGCGTCGCCAGCGCCTCAAGGTGTTTGCCGCGTGCACCACGGCCGCCTTGTTCGCGCTGCTGACCGTGCTCTTCGGCCGCGTCGTGGCCGACGAGATCCGTTACGCCGAGACCTCGATGGGCATGGGCGTGCCGCGCTGGTGGTTCACTGCCTTCTCCCCGTTGCTGTGCGCCGCCATCACCTTGCGTTCAGCAGGTGTGGCCTGGAGCGCGGCGCGGGCAGACGCGGGTAGCGAAGCATGATCGGCTTCACGCTGTTCATGATGTTCATCGCGCTGATGCTCGCCGGCGTGCCCATCGGCGCGGCGCTCGGCTTGGGCGGCGTCGTGGCGATCGCCTGGGCGAATACTGATTCCCAGTGGTGGGGCCTGCTGGCTGCGCCGCAGAACATGCAGGCCGGCATCGCCAAGTATCCATTGCTGGCGTTGCCGATGTTCGTGCTGGTCGGCGCCATCTTCGAGCGGTCCGGTGTGGCCCAGCGGCTGGTCGACTTTGCCGTGGCTTGCGTCGGCCGCTCGGCCGGCATGTTGCCGATGGTGGCGGTGCTGGTGGCGATGCTGCTGGGCGGCATCTCGGGCTCGGGCCCAGCCACCGCCGCTGCCGTGGGTGGTGTGATGATCGTGGCCATGGCGCGAGCCGGCTACCCGACGCCTTTCTCGGCCAGCGTCGTCGGTGCCGCCGCGGCCATCGACATCCTCATTCCGCCGTCGATCGCTTTCGTCGTCTACAGCGTGTCGGTGCCTGGCGCGTCGGTGCCGGCGCTGTTTGCTGCCGGCATGTTTCCCGGCCTGCTGGCCGGGCTGGCGCTGATCGTGCCCGCCGTTTGGCTGTCGCGGCGCCACGGCTACGGCACGCTGGAGTGCGACCTGCCGCGCCCGCCCTTCTGGGCCAGCCTGCGCCGCTCCTCGTGGGGCCTGGCCGCGCCGGTGCTGATCCTCGGCGGCATGCGCGTGGGCTGGTTCACACCCACCGAAGCCGCCGCAGTGGCTGCGGCCTACGGACTGTTCGTCGGCATGGTCGTGCACCGCAGCATGGGCTGGGGCGATCTATACGACATCTTCCGCGTGGCCACCGAGACCTCGGCGGTGATCATGGTGGTCATGGCGCTGGCCGGTATCTTCGCCTATTCGGTGAACACGCTGGGTCTGGCCGATCCCCTGGTGCACGCCGTGCGCAGCAGCGGCATCGGCAGCGCAGGCGCGCTGCTGGTGCTGCTGGCGCTTCTGCTGGTGGTGGGCATGTTCCTCGACGGTGTATCGATCTTCCTGATCTTCCTGCCGCTGCTGTACCCACTGATGCTGGCCTTCAAATGGGACCCGGTATGGTTCGGTGTGCTGCTGACGATGGTCATTGCCATCGGCCAGTTCACGCCGCCGCTGGCGGTGAACCTGATGGTGTCGTGCCGGCTGGCGCAGGTGCGCATCGAAACGACCATCCCTCACGTCAGCTGGCTGGTGGCCAGCTTCACGCTCGCCGCGATTGCCGTCGCGCTGATGCCGCAGATCGCACTGTGGCTGCCGCACGTGCTCGGTTACTGAGCATTCATTCCATCAACGTCAACAAGGAGACAAGCATGCAACGTCGTGACCTGATCAAGTTCGCCGGCGGCAGCGCCGCCACGCTGGGCATTCCGCGCTTCGCCTTCGCGCAAACCGCGTACAAGGCCGAGTACAAGATGAGCACCGTGGTGCCGCCAGCCTTTGCCTGGGGCAAGGGCGGCGAGATCTTCCTGACGCTGGTGCGCGAGCGCACCAACGGGCGCATCAACATCAAGCAGTACCCCGGTGCCAGCCTGGTGCAGGGGCAGCAGGACCGTGAGTTCTCGGCCATGCGCCAGGGCATCATCGACGTGCTGTGCGGCGCGCCGATCAACTGGTCGGGCACGGTTCCGCAACTGGGCGTGTTCACCCTGCCCTTCATCCTGCCGGACCACAAGGCCTACGACGCGGTCATCAACAACCCCGAGGTGGTCAAGGACTACTTCGACCTGGTGCGCAAGGCCGGCGCCGAGCCGCTGTCGATGGGCGAAACCGGCTACCGCCAGATCAGCAACTCCAAGCGGCCGCTGATCAAGCCCGATGATCTGAGCGGCATCAAGGTGCGCGTGGTCGGCAGCCCGATGTACGGCGAGATCATGAGCGGCATGGGCGCCAACCCGACCTTCATGAGCTGGGCCGACGCGCAGCCCGCGCTGGCCTCGGGCGCGGTGGATGCGCAGGAAAATCCGCTCGAGGTCTTCCTGAAGGCGAAGATCCAGACGCTGGGCCAGAAGTACGTGACCAAGTGGAACTACTCCAACGACATCCTGCTGTTCGCCATTGCCGGCCCGGTGTGGGCCTCGTGGACGCCGGCCGACCAGAAGATCGTGCGCGAGGCCGCGCAGGACGCCGCCAAGCAGCAGATCGCACTGGTGCGCACGCTCTTCAACGAAGACGTGGCAGCGGTGCGCGCGCTGGGCGTGGACGTGCACATCCCCACGCCCGCAGAAGCCGAGCAGTGGCGCATTGCCTGCCGGCGCGTTTACTCGCGCTGGAAGGTGCAGACCAACGCCGCGCTGGTCAGCAAGATCGAAGTCGTGGTCGAGAAATCGCGCAAGGCGTGAAACTAGCCCGGCGCGAAGCGGCCGCGCTGCCGATCGACAGTTCGCTGTTCTTCAAGCTGGTGCGCGTGGTCAACCTGACCGCGCGCCCCTTCACCGAGACGCTGGCGCGCAAGCACCAGGTGTCGTTGAACGAGTGGCGCGTGATGGTGGTGCTGGCCAGCCATCCCGGTGTGGCGGCGCGCGACCTGGCCGACATCACCGGGCTGGACAAGATGAGCATCAGCCGTGCGGTGACGGCGCTCAGCCGCCATCAGCGGCTGATCAGGCAACCCGATGCCGCCGACGCGCGGCGAACGTTGTTGTGGCTGAACCCGGCTGGTTTGGCGCTGTTCAAGACCATCGGCATGCACGCCCGGTCGCGCGAGACACAGCTCTTCGGCAAGGTCGCGGCAGCCGACCTGCAGCAGATGGAGCGCACCGTCGACAGCCTGATCGCAGCGCTGTCAGAAGCCGAACAGGCTTAGGCGCTGCGCGCGTGCGCGGCCGACCGCCGCCTCGTCCAGCCAGGCTTCCGGGCCTTCGGCCCAGGCCAGCAGCAAGGCACCGAAAGGCGAGGCCATGCGAACGGTGGCGCCCGGTTCGATGATCACGAAGCAGTTCGCATGCGCAGTGCGTCCATCGATCTGCAGCAGCCCGCCGCGAATCCAGAACTCGCTCAGGTGCGTACAGCGCCAGGCCGGGCATTCGGCGCCCGGCGCCAGCGCCAGCTGCACGAAGCGGTGTGCGCTGCCGGTGCCGGCATAGTCGAAGATCGTCTGGCGGCGCACCCGCTCGATGCCGGTCTGCTGCGCGTTCAACGCATCCACATTGACGTTGATGTCCGGTGACACCTCGGGTGCCGGATTGTCGAAGGCCGCCAGCCGCGAGCCGGCATGCAACCCGCTGACGTCGCCGCGCTCGAAAGCGTAGAGCACCGGGCCTTCGAGCCGGGACACGAGCAGGGTGTTCTGGTAGGACACCGCGTCATGCGTCGCACCCGCCAGGTTGATGCCCGCCTGGTGCAGGCCCACCTCGCCGGCATGGTCGCAAAGGCTCCCGTCGATGATGAAGCTGGTCGCCACTCCCTGGTGCTGGTGCAATCCGCTGCGCGTCAGCGGTGCGAAGCCAACGAGGCCGAGATAGTGGCCGGCGGCGTCGTCATAGCGCACCGGCTTGAGCCGCAGTCCGGGCTCGCTGGTGTCCTGCCAGGGCAGATCACGTGCGTCGAAGATGTGCACCCGCGCGCCGGGTTCGTAGGTGTAGGCCGCTTGCATCCGGGTCGTCGAGTTCGTCTGGCGCAGATAGTAACGACCGTGACTACCTGCGCACCTGTGACTTACCCTTGGCGCATGCCCGTCAGGTCCGCCGCCTGCAGATCGAACACCGCCAGGCTCTCGACATGCGCGGTGTGCGCAAACATGTTGACCACGCCGGCATGGCTGCAGCGATAGCCGGCCTGATGCACCAGCAGTCCGGCATCGCGTGCCAGCGTCGCCGGGTTGCAGCTGACATAGACGATGCGCCGCGGCGGCAACCACCCTGCCCGCGGCTGCGCATGCAGTTCGGCCACCGCCTTGGCCAGCGCGAAGGCGCCTTCGCGCGGCGGATCGATCAGCCACCGGTCGGCCCCGCCGAGTGCGACCAGGTCATCGGCCGAAAGCTCGAACAGATCGCGCTGTAGGAAGCTGGCCTTTTGCGCCAGACTGTTCCGGGCCGCGTTCTCGCCGGCGCGCTGCACCAGCACCGCGCTGCCCTCGATGCCCAGTACCGCTCCGGCACGTGTGGCCAGCGGCAGGCTGAAGTTGCCGAGGCCACAGAACCAGTCGATCACACGTTCGGCAGGCTGCGGGTCCAGCAAGCGCAATGCACGTCCGACGAGCACTCGGTTGATGGCCGCATTCACTTGCGTGAAATCGGTGGGCCGGAAAGGCAGGCGCAACCCGAACTCAGGCAGTGCGTAATCCAGTTCGCGGTCGTCGCCGTCCAGCCGCACCACGCTGTCGGGCCCCTTGGGCTGCAGCCACCATTGCACCGCGTGGCGCGTGGCGAACTCGCGCAGCCGCGCCAGGTCGGCCTGGCTCAGCGGCTCCAGGTGGCGCAGCACCAACGCCGTGACCACGTCGCCGCAGGCCAGTTCGATCTGCGGCAGGCGGTCGCGCTGCTCCATTGCGCCGATCAGTTCGCGCAGCGGCATCAGCAGCGCGCTCACCGCGGCGGGCAGCACCGGACAGACCTGCATGTCGGCGACGTAACGCGACTTGCGTTCGTGAAAGCCGATCAGCACGGTCCCCTTCTTCGCCACATGGCGCACAGACAGCCGCGCGCGATGACGGTAGCCCCAGGCCGGCCCTTCGATCGGCCGCAGCACGATCTCCGGCTTCACCTTGGCCAGGTGCCACAGCTGGTCCTCGAGCACGCGCTGCTTCACCGCCACCTGCGCTGCCGCGTGCAGATGCTGCATCTTGCAGCCGCCGCAGGCCCCGGCGTGCAGGCCGAAGTGCGGGCAACCCGGGCGCACGCGCTGCGCGCTCTCGCGCCGCAGCGCCGTCATCGTGCCCTGCTCCCAGTTGTTCTTGCGCTTGCCCGCGCTGCAGGTGACCTCCTCGCCGGGCAGCGCGCCCTCGATGAACACCACCTTGCCGTCGCTCTTGCGCGCCACGCCCTGCGCGTCCAGGTCGAGTGATTCGACCGTCAACCATTCGCTCGTCGTCATCGCGCCGATTATCGAGGCGCTGCAAACAAGACGGCCGCCTCAAGGGCGGCCGTCACGGCACCTTCGCGCCGCGGGTTCAGGGTTTCGCGTAGTCGGCCACCACCTTCCACTTGCCATCAGTGATCTGCGACAGGCGCGAGGCGTCGCTTCCCAGCCGTTTGGTCGCGGTGAAGGTCATCGCCGGCGCGCCGAAGATGTCGGGCGGCAGGCTCATCGTGTCCATCGCCTTGATGAAAGTGTCGGTGCTCAGGTTCGGGCCCACCTTCTGCGCCGCCTGGATGAAGGTGTCGATGATGGTGTAACCGTAGGCCGTGAACACGGTCGGGTCCTCGTTGAACTTGGTCTTCGCCTTGGTCGCCCAGAAGCGCAGCGGCTGCGCGGCCTCGTCCAGGTAGGGCACCTGCGCCGTCATCGAGGCGTATAGGCCGTTCATCGCCGGACCGCCCAGCTTGTGGATCAGCTCGGTATAAGCCGCGCTGGAGCCCAGGAAGGTCGGGTTGAAGCCGGTCTTGCGCGACTCGCCGATGGTGCCGAGGGTTTCACGGATGATGGTGCCCATCACCACCAGATCGCAGCCGGCGCTCTTGAGTTTGGCCACCTGCGACGAGAAGTCGGTGGACCCGCGCTTGTACGAGGTCTTTTCCACCAGTTCCATGTTGATCGACTTCAGCCCGGCTTCGGCGCCGCGCAGCACCTCCAGGCCGAACTCGTCGTCCTGGTAATGCGCGCAGACCTTCTTCGCGCCCTTGTCCTTGACCATCTTCGGCAGCCAGGTGCGCATCTGGTCGTAGTAGGTCACGGCGAAGGAATACTTCAGCCTGTTCAGCGGCTCGTACATTTCGCGCGCCGCGGTCACGGGCAGGAAGTTGATCACGTTCTTCTCGAACTGGATCGGCATGGCCGCGTTGTTCTGCGCCGTGCCGATGTGCCCGGCCATGATGAAGATCTTGTCTTGATTGACCAGCTTCTGCGCGGCCAGCACTGCGCGCTTCGGGTCGTAGCCCGAGTCCTCGACCACCAGCTTGATCTTGCGGCCGTGGATGCCGCCCTGCTCGTTGATCTCGTCCGCGCGCAACTGCATGCCCTGGCGCACGGCCTTGCCGAAAGCGGCCAACGGGCCGGAAATGTCCTGGATCGTGCCGACCAGGATCTCGTCCTTGGTCACGCCCTGCTGGGCCTGCGCCGATCCGGCGCACAAGGCCAGCGTCGCGGCCATGGCGGTAAACAGCGGTTTCATCATCGGTCTCCTTGGGTTGGGGTCTACGGGTTCAACGGTACATCGCCTCGATCGCCTCGGCGTACTTCTTCTCGACCAGTTTGCGTTTGAGCTTCATCGTCGGCGTCAGTTCTTCGTCCTCGGCCGTGAGCTGGTTTTGCAGCAGGTAGAACTTCTTGATCTGTTCGACGCGCGCAAAGCTCTTGTTCACGCGCTCGATCTCGGCCCAGATCAGCGTCTGGATCTCGCGAGATTGCGTCAGGCTGGCGTAGTTGCCGAAGGGCACGTCGTGGTCCTGGGCGAACTTCTCGACATTTTCCTGGTCGATCATCACGATCACCACCAGGTACGGGCGCTTGTCGCCCACCACCACCGCATCGGTGATGTACGGGGAGAACTTCAGATCGTTCTCGATCTCGCTGGGGGTGACGTTCTTGCCGCCGGCGGTGATGATGATGTCCTTCATCCGGTCGGTGATGTAGAAGTAGCCGTCGTCGTCGACATGCCCTACGTCGCCGGTGTGCAGCCAGCCGTCGGCGTCGATCGTCTCGGCGGTCTTTTCCGGCTGGTTCAGGTAGCCCAGAATCACGTTCGGCCCGCGCAGCAGGATCTGGTTGTCGCCCTCGGCGATGCGCATCTCCAGGCCCGGGCCCGGCCGGCCGATGCTGCCGGGGCGCATGCCGTCGCGCGGCGTGACCGTGCCGCCACCGCAGGTCTCGGTCATGCCCCAGCCTTCGCGCAGCGGGATGCCCAGCGCCAGGAACCAGCGGATCAGCTCGGGCGAGATCGGCGCCGCGCCGGTCAGGCCGACCTCGACGCGGTCCATGCCGATCATGCGCTTGACGTTGTCGAGCACCAGCCGGCGCGCCAGCTGATAGCGCCAGCGCAGCATCGCCGGCGGCGCGCGCTTGTCGAGCGTGCACTGCGCGAGCTCCTTGCCCACGCGCACCGCCCAGGCGTAGGCCGCGCGCTGCAGCCGGTCGGCCTCGCTCAGGCCGATCGACACCTGCGAGTAGATCTTCTCCCACACCCGGGGCACGGCAAAGAACAGCTGCGGCCGCACCTCGCGCAGGTCCTCGAACACCGTCTCCGGGTTTTCGACGAAGTTGACCACCGAGCCGCGTTCGAGCGGCACGAACTCGCCGATCATGCGCTCGGCGATGTGGCACAGCGGCAGGAACGCAATGCGCTCGCCGCCGCGCGGCAGGCCCTCGTACAGCGTCGCCGACAGCGACGCCAGCACCGCGCAGATGTTGTCCTGGCTGATCATCGCGCCCTTGGGGCGGCCGGTGGTGCCCGAGGTATAGACCAGCACCGCCACGTCCGACGGGTTGCGTGATCGGCGGCGCTGCGCCATCACTTCCGGGTGCTGCTTCAGGTGCAGGCGGCCGAGCTCGCGCAGTTGGTCCAGGCTGATCACACGCGCGTCGTCGAAGCCGCCCAGGCCTTCCATGTCGAAGACCACGATGCGGCGCACCAGCGGCAGGCGGTCGGCGATTTCGAGGTACTTGTCGAGCTGCTCGTCGTCCTCCACGAACAGCATCACGGTGCGCGAATCGGCGCACAGGAACTCCACCTGCGGCGCGGCGTCGGTGGGATAGATGCCGTTGCACACGCCGCCCGCCGACTGCACGGCCAGGTCGCACCAGACCCATTCGCGGCAGGTGTTGGAAAGCACCGAGGCCACCTCGCCCGGCTCGAAGCCCAGGCTCGCCATGCCGGCGCCGATCTGGTCGACGATCGTCGCCACCTCTTTCCAGCTGTAGGCGCGCCAGATGCCGAGTTCCTTCTGGCGCATCATCGTCGACTCGCCCAATTCCTCGACGCGCAGGCGAAACAACTCCGGGATCGAGCGGTACGGCAGCACGTCGGACTTCCAGCCGAAGTCGTCGCCGCGGACGATGCGGTGCGGGTCAAGGGAGCCGTTCACCGCCATGTCTTCTTCTTCTTCCACCGGCGCTCGCCGCGCACGCCGCTGTCCTTCTTGCCGAGGTAGAACTCCTTGATGTCCTCCTTCTCGCGCAGCACGGCGCAGCTGTCGTCCATGACGATGCGCCCGTTTTCGAGCACGTAGCCGTGGTCGGCCACGTTCAGCGCCATGTTGGCGTTCTGCTCGACCAGCAGCATGGTCGTGCCGCGTTCGCGGTTGATGCGCACCACGATTTCGAAGATCTCGCGCGTGAGCTTCGGCGACAAACCCAAGCTCGGCTCGTCGAGCAGCATCAGTTCGGGCGCGGCCATCAGCGCGCGCGAAATCGCCAGCATCTGCTGCTGCCCGCCCGACAGCAGCCCGGCGTCCTGCGACGCACGCTCGCGCAGGATCGGGAAATAGCCGTAGGCCATCTGCATGTCGCGCGCCACGGCATCGCGGTCGTTGCGCGTATAGGCACCCATCAAAAGGTTGTCGCGCACCGACAGCAGCGGGAACACCTCGCGCCCCTCGGGTACGTGGCTGATGCCGCGGCGCACTATCAGCGTCGGGTCGAGCGCGGTGATGGTCTCGCCCTTGAAGCTGATGCTGCCGCGCGACGGATCGATGATGCCGCAGATGGTCTTCAGGATCGTGCTCTTGCCGGCGCCGTTGCTGCCGAGCACGGTGACGATTTCGCCGCGCCGAACGCGCAGGCTGACGCCGCGGATGGCCTTGATCGGCCCGTAGGCGCTCTCGACGTTGGCCAGCGCCAGGATGACGTCCGCGTCGCGGCTGTCCGACCCGTTCATTGGGCCACCCTGCGCAGGCTCGACAGATCGTCGGTGGAGCCGAGGTAGGCCTCGATCACGCCCGGATGCGCCTGCACCTCGTCGGGCGTGCCCAGCGCCAGCACCTCGCCCTGGTTCATCGCCAGCACGCGGTCGGAGACTTTCGACACCAGGCTCATGTCGTGCTCGACCATCAGCACGGTGATGCCGAGATCGCGCTGGATGTCCTGGATCCACCAGGCCATGTCGTCGGTCTCCTCGACGTTCAGACCCGAGGACGGCTCGTCAAGCAGCAGCAGCTTGGGCTCGGCGCACAGCGCGCGCGCCAGCTCGACCACCTTGCGCACGCCGTAGGGCAGCCCGGCGACCATCAGGTCGCGGTAGCGCTGCAGGTTGAGGAAGTCGATCACCTCCTCGGCCTTCCTGCGAGCGTGCACCTCGGCACGCCGCACTGCGCCGGTGAACAGCAGGTCCTGCCACAGCGAAGTGCGGCGATGCGTGTGCGTGCCGATCAGCAGGTTCTGCAGCACGCTGGCGAACTCGAACAGCTCGATGTTCTGGAAGGTGCGCGCGATGCCGAGCGCGGCCACCGCGTGCGGCGGCTGTGCGATCAGGTCCTCACCCTGGAAGCGGATGCCCCCCGCGCTGGGCTGGTAGATGCGGCTGATCAGGTTGAACACCGTGGTCTTGCCGGCGCCGTTGGGGCCGATCAGCGTGAACACCTCGCCGCGCTCGACGTCGAAGCTGACATCGTTGACCGCGACCAGGCCACCGAATTGCACGGTCAGGTGGCTGGCGCTGAGCAGGGGCGTCGTCATTTCAGCCGGTCGGACTTCTGGAAAGCCTTCTGCCGCTTGAACATGCCGGCGCGGTAGAAGGGAAACACCTGCAGGTAGGTGCGGATCTTCAGCCAGCGGCCGTACAGCCCATGCGGCTCGAACATCACGAAGGCGACCAGCACCGCGCCATAGACCACCGCCTGCAGCCCCGGCGACTGTCCCACCGACTGCGGCAGGTAGTCCTTGCCCATGGCGATCAGCTGCGGCATCGTGATCAGGAAGATCGCGCCCAGAAAGGCGCCGTGCACCGAGCCCAGGCCGCCGATGACGACCATCAGCAGCAGGTCGATCGACTGCAGGATGCCGAACTGCTCGGGCGACAGGAACTTGATCTTGTGCGCATAAAGTGCGCCGCCCAGGCCGGCCAGCGCCGCCGACAGCGCGAAGGACGTGGTCTTGTACCGCGCCAGGTGGATGCCCATGCTCTGCGCCGAGATCTCCGAATCGCGGATCGCGACAAAGGCGCGCCCGGTGGGCGAGCGCAGCAGGTTCAGCACCGCCAGCGTCGCGGCCACGGTCACCGCCAAGCACAGGAAGTAGAACTCGATATTGCTGTCGAGCTTCCAGCCGAAGATCGACGGATCCTTGACGTGCATGCCGGCATTGCCGCCGGTGACCGATTCCCAGCGCGCGAGGCCCTCTTCGACGATGAAGCCGAAGGCCAGCGTGGCGATGCCCAGGTAGATGCCCTTGACACGCAGCGCCGGCACACCGATGGCGATGCCGACAATGGCCGACAACCCGCCGGCGCAGGCCAGCGACAGCGGGAACGGCCAGCCGGCGTTGCTCAGCACCGCCTGCGCATAGGCGCCCACGCCCATGAAGGCGGCATGTCCGATCGAAAACTGGCCGGTAAAGCCCGACAGCAGCATCAGACCCAGGCCGATCACCGAATAGATCAGCACGAAGATCAGCTGCGCCAGCATGTATTCCGACAGCAGCCAGGGCGACAGCAGCAGGAACACACCGAGCAGCCCGTACCAGAAGGCCTGGCCGCCGTGCTTGACGATGGCGATGTCCTGCTCGTAGCGGGTCTTGAAGATGAACCTCATGCTGCGGCCCGCCCGGACAACGACGTAGACCCGGTTCGACCGAGCGACACTGACATCGTGCGGCCGCCGCGGAACCGGCTTTGCCGGGCCGCCAGCGGTGCCCCCCTGGGGGGGAGCGCCGAAGGCGCTGCGGGGGGGGTAGGGGTCATACCTTCTTGCGCAACTGCTCGCCGAACAGGCCGTTGGGCTTGACCATCAGCATGATCAGCACAACGACATAGGGCGCGATGTCCTTGAAGCCTTCGGGCAGGTAAAAGCCCGACAGGCTCTCGACGATGCCGATGATGAGCCCGCCGACGATGGCGCCGGGCAGGCTGCCGAAGCCGCCGACCACCGCCGCCGGAAAGGCCTTCAGCCCGATGAAGCCCATGTTGGCGTGCACGAAGGTGATCGGCGCCAGCAGCAGTCCGGCAATCGCGGCCACCGCCGCCGCCAGGCCCCAGACCAGGCCATTCAAGCGCTGCACAGGGATGCCCATGTAGTACGCGGCCAGCTGGTTCTGCGACGAGGCCTGCATGGCGATGCCGATCTTGCTGTAGCGGAACAGCGCATACAGCAGCAGGCACAGCACCGCGGTGGCGCCGATCACCGCCAGGTGTTCGTAGGCCAGCACCAGTTCGCCCACGCGCAGCGTCAGGTTCTTGTAGGGCACCGGCAGCGTGTGGGTTTCGGTACCGATCACCGGGATCATCGTGACCAGGCCGCGCACGATGTAGGCCAGGCCGATGGTCAGCATGACGATCGAAAACGCCGGCTGGCCCAGCACCGGGCGGATCACCACGCGCTCGGCAAAGATGCCGAACAACGCCATCGCCGCGATCGAGCAAGGCACCGCCAGCCAGAACGGAAAGCCGAGCAGCGTCATCAGCACCAGACCGGCAAATGCGCCAACCATCATCAGGTCACCCTGGGCGAAGGTGACGGTCTCGGTGGCCTTGTAGATCAGCACGAAGCCCAGCGCGATCAGGCCGTAGATGCAGCCTTGCGCGGAACCACTGATGATCAGTTGGATGAATTGCACTGTGCGGTGGACACCGGCCCAGAAAGTCGCGCGATGCTAGCCAGCATTGCGGCGCTCAACACCTGAGGAAAACGCGGAGCGTTTCGCTGGAACGCTGAATCGCGGCGAGCGCCCCCGGCCTTTCAGCGCGGCGGCAGCAGTTGGGCCGGATCGACCGGCTTGCCCTGGCGGCGGATCTCGAAGTGCAACTGCACGCGCTGCGCATCGGTGGAGCCCATTTCGGCTATCTTCTGGCCGCGAAACACCACCTGATCGTCCTTTACCAGCAGCGTCTGGTTGTGTGCATAGGCCGTCAGGAAGACCTCGTTGTGCTTGACGATGACCAGGTTGCCATAACCACGCAGCGACGAACCGGCGTAGACCACGCGCCCGTCGCCCGCGGCGACCACCGGATCGCCAGCCTTGCCGGCGATCGTCAGCCCCTTGTTGCGGCCCTCATCGAAACCCGCGATGACGGGCCCGGCAGCGGGCCAGATCCAGGCAATCGCGTCGACGTCCACGGCAGCAGGCGGTGGAGTCTGCGAAGACGGCGCGGGGCTGGGCTTCGATTCCAGGGGCCGGGTCTCGACCACACCTGGAGTGGGCGTTGGCGTTGGCGTTGGCGTTGGCGTTGGCGTTGGCGTTGGCGTTGGCGTTGGCGTTGGCGCTGGGCGCGCGACGCGCGCTTCAGTGGCCGGCGGCACCACCCGAAGCACCTGTCCGACTTCGACGACATTCGGGTTCTCGAGATTGTTCCAGCGAGCCACATCGCGCCAGTCCTGCCCGTTCTGTGCCGCGATGCGCCTGAGGTTCTCGCCCGGCTTGACCATGTAGTAGCCGGGTTTGCCGGCGTTTTCCGCACCGGGCAGCGCGGGTGGCGCCGAAGCTGCGGCCGAGGCCGCCATGGCAACGGCCGGGGCGGCGGCGGGCGCGGAAGCCGCTGAAGCCGCAGCCGCAGGCCTCGTCGCCGTGCTGCGCTCTTCGACCGGCGCCTTGCGACTTGTCGATGAACAGCCGGCCAACGCCAGCACGACCCCAATCAGAATCGGACCGGGCCACCGGAACCCCATCGCCTGCACAAGACTCATGCCCGCTCTTTCCCCCTATGCAATACCGGATTTTAGCGGCACGAAGTGCACCGCCTCGTGCAACGAGCGGCTCAGGGTTCCGCCGCGCCTGTCGATCACCAGCAGTTCCTGACCGGTGCCGGCACGCCCCTGCATCGGCGCGACCAGCCGCCCGCCATCGGCCAGTTGCTCCAGCCAGGCCGGGGGCAGATCCTCGCCGCCGGCAGCAGACACGATGCTGTCGTAGGGTGCATTCGGCGCATGGCCCAGCCGGCCGTCGCCGTAGACCAGGCGGATGTGGGAACGCGCGGCTTCACCCAGATTGAGGCGAGCCTTGTCATGCAAGGGCTTCAGCCGCTCGACGGAAAGCACGCGCGTGGCCATCAGGCCCAGCAGCGCCGTCTGGTAGCCGCAGCCGGTGCCGATCTCGAGCACGCGGCCCAGGCCACCACGCGCACGTGCGCCCTGGCCCTCGTGCAGCAGGCTCAGCATTCGCGCCACCACCGACGGCTTGGAAATCGTCTGACCCAGCCCGATGGGCAGACTGGTGTCCTCGTAAGCCTGCGTGGCCAGCGCGGTATCGACGAAGTGATGCCTCAGCACCGTTTTCATCGCTTCGCACACGGCATCGTGGCAATGCTGTTCGACACGCAGCCGCTCCACCAGTCGCGCGCGCACTGCCGCCGAATCCAGGCCCAGGCCACTGGGCCGGTGCTGGCGCGCCGCATCGCTCGCGGCCTGGTGCAGCAGCCGCTGCGGGCGCAGCGTGTCCATCGGTTTCGGCCCCGACGCGGGCGTCATCTGCTCGAGCCCGAGGGGGAAGCGCCCTCCTCGCACCACCGGCTTGTCGTTCATTCGCGGCCTGTTTGACCCATGAGCACCGCAGTACGGCGGCGCACCGGACTCATGTCAGCGCCGACCAGTCCGCCTGCGACGCATGGTCGGTCAGATCCACCTGCAGCGGCGTCACCGAGATCATGCCGTTGGACGTGGCATGGAAATCCGTGCCTTCGCCGGCATCGCGGGCATCGCCCGCGGGCCCGATCCAATAAATGGTCTCGCCACGCGGGTTGGTCTGGCGGATCACCGGTTGGCTGGCATGGCGGCGACCCAGCCGGGTGATGCGCAGCGGCAACCGTGCTACGTCGGCCACATTCGGCATGTTCACGTTCAACAGCCACGGGCCGGCCGGTTTGCCGGCGGCAAGCACGCGGTCGATGATGCTGCGTGCAGCGGCTGCCGCCGCGTCGATCTCGCCCCAGCCCTTGTGCACCTGCGAAAACGCGATTGCCGGAATGCCGAACAGAAAACCTTCCATCGCCGCGGCCACAGTGCCCGAATAGAGCGTGTCGTCGCCCATGTTGGCGCCATTGTTGATGCCCGACAGCACCAGGTCGGGCCGATGCGGCAGCAGGCCCGTCAGCGCAACGTGAACACAGTCCGACGGCGTGCCGTTGACGACGCGAAAACCCTTGAGGTGCTCGCCCGAGGCCTCGAACACCGACAGCGGCCGGTTCAGCGTGAGTGCGTTCGAGGTGCCGCTGGCGTTCTGCTCCGGCGCCACCACATCGATGTCGCCAAGGCCCTCGCAGGCGCGCACCAGCGCAGCCAATCCGGGGGCAAGATAACCGTCGTCGTTGGCGATGAGAATGCGCATCGGCGCATTGTAGGCAGCCCTCGCGTGGCCAGGCCGCCGAGTTGCCTATGATGCAAGAACCCCCCGATTCCCGAAAGGACAGCATGCAAGCCTGGTTCTGCGAAACACTCACCGGCCACGACGACCTGAAGTGGAAGGACGTGCCCACGCCCGAACCCGGCGCGGGCGAGGTGCGCATCGCCATCCGCGCGGCGAGCCTGAACTTTCCCGACATCCTGATCGTGCAGGGCAAGTACCAGGCCAAGCCGGAACTGCCTTTCGTGCCGGGGTCGGAATACTCCGGCACCATCGACGCGCTCGGCGAAGGCGTCAAGCACCTGAAGGTCGGCGACGCGGTGGCCGCGATGGGCTCGACCGGCGGTTTCGCCACGCACGCCATCGTCGCAGCCAAGCAGGTGCTGAAGCTGCCGCCGGGCTTTGCGATCGAGGACGGCGCGGCCTTCGCGCTGACCTACGGCACCTCGCACCATGCGCTGATCGACCGCGCCGAGCTGAAAGCCGGCGAGACGGTGCTGGTGCTTGGCGCGGCCGGCGGTGTCGGCACTTCGGCGATCCAGGTGGCCAAGGCGGCCGGCGCCAAGGTCATCGCCGCCGCCTCCACCGACGAGAAGTGCGCATTCTGCAAGTCGCTCGGCGCCGATGCCACGATCAACTACGGCACGCAGGACATGCGTGCGGCGCTGAAGGAGTTGACCGGCGGCAAGGGCCCCGACGTGGTCTATGACCCGGTGGGCGGCGATCTGGCAGAGCAGGTGTTCCGTTCCATCGCCTGGCGCGGGCGCTACCTGGTGATCGGCTTCGCGCAAGGCGGCATCCCTGCCCTACCCTGGAACCTGCCGCTGCTGAAGGGCGCCTCGGTCGTCGGCGTCTTCTGGGGCAGCTTCGTTCGCCACGAGCCCGAAAACAACGCCAAGGGCATGGCCGAACTGGCGCGCTGGTATGCCGAAGGCAAGATCAAGCCGGCCATCGACCAACGCCTGCCGATGCGCGAGCTGCCGGCCGCCTATGCACGCATGGCCACGCGCCAGGTGCAGGGCAAGGTGCTGATGATCAACGAGTGATGCGCTAGCATGGCTGTCGCAGATATGGGAGCGGCAACAGGAGCAGCCCGATGGCGGTGAAGGTGCTGATCGTCGAAGACAACCCGGTGGCACGCAGCTTTCTGTGCCGCGTGGTGCGCGAGAGCTTCAGCGACACCATCGCCATCACCGAAGCCGGCGACCTGGAAGCGGCCCGCCAGCAGATCAAGCTGACGGGTGGCTCACAGGGGCTGCATGGCGTCGACCCCTTCAAGCTGTTGCTGCTGGACCTGGAACTGCCCGACGGCAACGGCATGGAACTGCTTTCCGAACTGGCGCACTACCCGGCCACGAAGATCGTGACCACGCTGTACTCCGACGACGACCATCTGTTCCCGGCACTGCAATGCGGCGCCGACGGCTACCTGCTGAAGGAAGACCGATTCGAGGTGCTGGTCGAGGAGCTGCAGAAGATCGTGCGCGGCCAACCGCCGCTGTCGCCGGCCATCGCACGGCGGCTGCTGACGCATTTCCGCTTCGGCGGCAATGGAGACGCGGCACCCCACGACTCTGGCTTCAATTCCGCGGGCGCCTTCCAGAGCAACCGTCCGGTGCCGATCGAAAAGCCGCTCGACCATGAGCGCCTGACGCCGCGTGAGAACGAGGTGCTGACCTACCTGAGCAAGGGCTTCACGATCAAGGAGATCGCCTCGCTGATGGGCATCAAGTGGTTCACCGTCAACGACCACATCAAGTCGATCTACAAGAAGCTCAACGTCTCCAGTCGCGCCGAAGCCGCCGTGCTGGCAAGCAAGCAGGGGTTGGTGTGACGCCGCGACGGCGCACCGGCCGGCGCTGAAAGGCACGCAGCGGGCAGCTGCCATGGCGTCACGCCACGCCTCCATGGCGCCGTTGACGGGGATGCCGGTCGACATGCCTCCGCAGACACCACAGCGCAGCGCTTCGCGAGAACGCCGACTGCGTCGCCTGCGCCTGGGACTCCCCCCGGTGGCGATCGTGGCGTTGCTGCTGTTCGCAACGGTGCTGGCCGCGCTGGTCACCACGCCCTACATCGATGCATCCTGGCTGCGAGAACGCGACGGCGACATCGAACTGGCCTCCAGCCGCCAGCCAACATTGCGTGCTTTGGTCAGTGCGCACCTGGACAAAGTCAGCGGCGCCGGCGGCCAAACACTTGTGGCAAACGATTTATTGCTGCAACGTTCGCCACGCTGGACCGTGGACGACGAACGACGCTTGCAGCTGATCGAGGCGCAGCAGCGCCTGACGTCGATGCTGAGCCAAGGCCCGGTGACGCTGCACTTCGACGCCGACCGGCAAGTGCGCATCAGCCCTGCATCGCGCGGCCTGGGCGGATTGGGGGCGGTCTTCTGGCTGTGCGCCGGCCTGGCACTTTCGCTGGTCATGGCCGGAGCGGCGGTGGTGCTGGCCCATCCGCACGGCCAGAACCTGCCCTATCTCGTCATCGCGCTGTGTCAGGCTGGGAGCATGCTGGCCATCGGCACCGAGACTGTGCCCGGCCTGGGGCTGCCCCCGGGATTCGTCGAACACAGTCTGTTGGCGCGCATGACCTTCGACCTGTTCAGTGGCGCCGCGATGGTCCAATTGGCGACGCTGCAGCCGCTGCGTCTTCCAGGCGGTCGTTGGATCGCAGCGCTCACGTGGATGGCCTGCATGGTGCTGCTGTCGTTGTCCGCGGCGGACCGGCTTCCGGGCAGCTGGGCATGGACCCAGGCCGGCATGGTCGGATGCGGTGCATTGACCATCGGGTTGATGTCGTGGTCGTACCGGATCGAGCCGAATCCCTTCGCGGTGTTGATGCGCCGCCTGGCCAGCGCTGCGACGGCCACCTTGTTGCTGCTCAGCGTGGCCGTGGTGGTAGCCAGCGGCCAGGGAACGCTCTCGCTGCGCGACGTGGCTTTCGGCTCGGTGATCTGGTACCTCTTCCTGGCCACATTGACGCTGCTGCTGCCCACTTTCTCGCGTGCGCGGCCGCTGATGCGCGAGCTGGCGATGCTGACCGGGACCTGCGCCGTCGCCATAGCGCTCGACCTGTTCTTCGTCGCCGTCTTTTCCTTGGCACCGGTCGTGTCGCTATCGGTGGCCGTGTTCTTCTCGCTGGCGGTCTATGCCGGTGCACGCAGCTGGTTGCTGGCGCCAATGAGCGGTCAGCAGATGCCCGGCCTTGAGCGCATGTTCGAGAAGTTGCACCTGGTGCTGCGCGAAGTCGAGGCGCGACCACTCGAAAGCGCCCAACAGCTCTCGCGGCTGCTGCGCGACTTGTTCGAACCGCTGCAGGTGCATATGCTTGAGCAGCGCGCCGATCGTTCACGCGTTCTCGGAAGCGGTTCGGCCCTGATGGTGCCGGCGCCGACAATCGATGCCGCCCAGGGCGCGCCGATCGACATGGCGATCCTGTTGCGCTTTGCCGCAGGCGGTAAGCGAATGTTCTCGCGCGACGACGCCAGACTGACCGATCGCGTCGTCGAACAGTTGCGGCGGGCCGTGGCCTACGACATGGCCGTCGAGCGCGGGCGCTACGAGGAGCGCGCGCGCATCGCCCAGGACCTGCACGACGACATCGGCGCGCGGCTGCTGACGCTGATGTACAAAGCTCCGTCGCCGGACATCGAGGACTACCTGCGGCACACGCTGAAGGACCTGAAGACGCTGACGCGCGGGCTGGCCGCTAACGAACAGCGTCTGTCGCATGCCACAGCGGAGTGGAAGGCCGACATTACACAGCGTCTTGCGGCAGCGCAGATCGAGCTCAGCTGGACCTTCCAGTTCGATCGCGACATCGTGCTCAGCGTGGCGCAGTGGTCTGCGCTGACGCGCGTGCTGCGCGAGCTGGTCAGCAACGCGATCCAGCATTCCTGCGCCATGCACGTCGAGGTCGTCGCCACGCTGCAGGGCCGCCGCCTGCGCCTGACCCTGGCAGACGACGGCATCGGCCGCGACCCGAGCGGTTGGGCGCACGGCCTCGGCCTGGGCGGCGTGCGCAAGCGCGTCAAGCTGCTCGGCGGCAGCGTGCAGTGGGCCGAGAACGGCCGTGCCGGCATCGTCTGCACGGTGCTGGTGGCCGACCTTGATGCTCGGCACTGAAACCGACCAGCACAGGTCTTCGAAGCCCCGCTTTCCATTGACGAAAGGCAATGCGCGCGAGCCGCAAAAGCCAACAATTTGTCTGCGTACTGCTAGAGATCATCGGCCCCTACGGCGCCAGATTGGGCTGCTGGCTTGTTGCTCTGGAGTCTGCCGGGAGAGACCTGATGCTGAGCACACTTCGCCTTGCCCTCGCGGCTTTCTTCCTGCTGGCAGTTGCTGGCGCAACAGCGCAGTCGGGCGCAGCGGCGCCGGTGGCGCAGTCAAGAAACCTCGCACCGGGATTCATCTCCATGCGGGTGAGCGACAAGTTGCTGCTGATGCCGATCGACGTGGAGTTGTACTCACTCAGTGCCGGCGGCATCCCCGAGCCCAGGGCCGACTGGACCGAAGGCGCCTTGCAGCACATGAACGAGGCCATCCGCGCACGCCAGGAGCAGGCGCGCGTCGCGGTCGTTTCGATCACCGCGGAGCAGGCCGATGAGTTCGCCGAACTGGTGGCCTTGCAGGCTGCGGTCGCACAGTCGATTGCGCTGCATCACTTTGGCGGGCCGATGTGGGAACTGCCCACCAAGGCCGGACAACTGAACTGGAGTTTCGGCAATGCCATGCAGGCGTTGCGTGACAAGACCGGCGCCGACTTTGCGCTGTTCTTCTGGGTGCGCGACAGCTACGCCAGCCAGGAACGCGTGGCCGCCATCGTGGCGGTTGCCATTCTGTCGCTGGGCCACGTGGCGCTCGGCGGCGGCGTCCAGGTGGGCTATGCGTCGCTGGTCGACCTTCGCAATGGCGATGTGGTCTGGTTCAACAAGTTGCAGCGCGGCTTCGGCGACCTGCGCGAGGCAGGCCCGGCCAAGGAGTCGATCGAGGCCCTGATGAGCGGCTATCCGGCGGTGAAATGAAGCGCCGGCGATGGCTGCAGTGGGGTTGTGCGCACTGCGCGGCACTGGGCGGTTTGGCGGCGGCGCAGACTGCCTGGGAAGTGCCCCCGCGTTTCGCGCACCCCGACGTCGCCAGCGACGAAGGCGGCTTGTGGGCGCTGATGGATCGCGAGGAGGCCAGGCTGCGCCGCAGCCCGTTTCGCATGCGCGACGAGCCGCTCGGGCACTATCTCAGCGATCTGGCCTGCCGGCTTGGCGCCAGCCATTGCCCTGACATCCGTGTCTATGCGGTGCGCACGCCCTTTTTCAATGCCAGCATGGCGCCCAACGGCATGATGCAGGTCTGGAGCGGCCTGCTGCTGCGCATGGAGAACGAAGCCCAGCTGGCCGCGATCCTGGCCCATGAAATCGGGCACTACCTGCAGCGCCACTCGCTGGAACGACTGCGCGACGCCAAGGCCCGCGCCGCCTTTGCCACGGTGATGATCCCGCTCGGCGTGTACGGTCTGATCGGCCAGTTGGTGGCCCTGGGCGGCGCCTATGCCTTCTCGCGCGACCAGGAGCGTGATGCCGACCGCATCAGCATTCAGCTGATGCGCACGGCCGGCTACGACACGCGCGAAGCGGCCAAGGTGTGGGCCAATTTGCTGGCCGAGCTGAAAGCGAATCCGGCAGGCGACCCGACGCAGGACAGCGTGCTGTTCGCCACCCATCCGCCTTCGGACGAACGGCGCGTCGCGTTGCAGAGTCTGGGCAGTGACGGAGCTGGCCGCACTGGCGAGAACGACTTCCGTGCGCAATTGAAGCCCGTGCGCTTCGACTTGCTGGAAGAGGAGATCAAGCGCGGCCGGCTCGACGAGAGCGTGGTGCTGCTGACCCGCCTGCTGTCGAACGAACCCGAACAACCCGAGCTGCTCTATTTCCGCGGTGAGGCGCGCCGACGACGCGCCGCTGCAGGCGATGTCGATCTGGCCTGGATCGACTTTCAGGCCGCACTGCGCACCGGCAACGCGCCGGCACAAACCTACCGTTCGGTGGCGGAGCTGTACCGCGCCGCCAACCAGGGCGACGCGGCCAGGGCGGCCTGGAAGAACTACCTGGAGGCGGCACCGGACGCGCCCGACGTCGGACTGATCCGTCAATATCTCGAGGAGTCGAAATGAAACTTCGTCGCATTCTGCTGGCCGCCATGGCCGTGGCAGCGCTCGGCTTGGCCGGCTGTGCGCAGGTATCGCGCGTGGCCACGGGCGACGTCACCGTGCAAGAGCGTCTGAGCGTCAAGCTGGACCGGGCATGGAACCAGTTCGAAGGTGATCAGGGCAACGGTGTACCCACCTGGACACAGCAGGGCATCACAGTGGACACCTTGAAGTTCTATGTGGGGCTGAAGAACGGCGCACTGCTCGCGCCGACCCCGACGGAACCCAAGGGGCAGGCGCCGCTGGAATACCGCTCGACCATGCAGACTGCAGAAATCGTCGCGCTGTTCGAGCGCTTGTACTCGCGCGGTGGCTCGTCCTTCACGCTCGACCTGGTCGCGCCGGCCGCGTTTGCCGACACGCCGGGATTCCGCTTCGAATTCAGCAGCGTGCGCAGGGCGGACGACGTGCGGCTGCGCGGCATCGGCTGGGGCGCGGTGCGCAACGGCGAACTCTTCGTCATCACCTACACCGCACCACGCCTGGCCTTCTACCCCACGGGCGTGGTGGCGGCCGAGTCGATCGCCAAATCGGCCCGCATCCGCAACTGACGCCGCCGGGTTGCCGGCCTCATTCCGGCGCGTGCACCTGTGACTTGAATTGCTCGCGCAGCACGCGTTTCAGGATCTTGCCACTGGGGTTGCGTGGAATCTCGGCGCTGAAGATCGCCGCCTTCGGCAGCTTGAAACCCGCCAGCCGGCCCTTGCACCAGGCCAGCAGTTCGGCCTCGGTGAGTTGCGCGTCCTTCTTCAGCACCACCACCGCCAGCGGCACCTCACCCCACTTGGGCGACTCAAGCCCGATCACCGCCGCATCGGCCAGCAGTGGGTGCGACATCAGCATGTTCTCGATCTCGGCCGGATAGATGTTCTCGCCGCCCGAGATCAGCATGTCCTTCATGCGGTCGCGGATGGTGACGAAGCCTTCCGCATCCATCGTGCCGATGTCGCCGGTGTGCAGCCAGCCGTCACGCAGCGCGGCGGCGGTGGCGTCGGGGCGGTTCCAGTAGCCGAGCATGTTGTGCGGCCCGCGCATCAGCACCTCGCCCGGCTCGCCCGGCGCGCAGTCCTGGCCGTCGATGTCAGCGACGCGCACGTCGGTGAAGAAGTAGGCGCGGCCGGTGGAGCCTGCGCGCGTGATCGCGTCCTCGCCCATGATCATGCAACCGGGACCGCAGCTTTCGGTCAGCCCATAGACCTGGTGGATCTCGACGCCCATCTCGGCATAGGCCTGGATCAACGACACCGGCACCGGCGCGGCGCCGCTCAGGCACCAGCGCAGCGTGCTCGCGTCGTGCACGTTCTTGTCGTAAGCGGCCTGCATGAACTGCAGCATCGCCGGCACCAGCAGCGTGGTGTTGATCTTCTCGTCGCGGATCAACTCCCAGGCCAGCTTGGGGTCGAAGGCCTTCAGGATCACCTGCGTGCAGCCGCGGTGGATGCAGCCCATCGTCGGCGTCAGCGCGCCCACATGGAACAGCGGCAGCGCCGTCAGGTAGCGGTCCTTGTAGTGCATGTCCGCGCTGGCCCCGACCGACATCACGCTCCACATCACCGTGCGGTGCGAGTGCATCACACCCTTGGGCAAGCCGGTCGTGCCCGAGGTGTACATGATGAACAACAGGTCATCGTCGAAGCCGGCGGGCTCGGGCTCGTCCGCCGACGTCGCACCGCTCCAGGCGTCGTAGTCCAGCGCGAAGGCCGGCGGCGCACCGCCCACCTGCACCCAGCAGCGCAGGTCGGTCTTGCCGCCACGACGCTGCAGTTCCGCCACCACCGGCGCGAAATTTTCCGAGTACAGCAGCACGGTGCTGCCCGAATCCTTGAGGATGAACTCCAGTTCGTCGGCCACGAGCCGCCAGTTCAGCGGCACGTTGACGGCGCCGATCTTCGCCACCGCGAAGAAGCTCTCGACGAACTCGGCACTGTTCATCAACAGCAGCGCCACGCGATCGCCCGCCGCCACTCCCGACGCCGTCAGCGCATGCGCCACGCGGTTGCAGCGCGCGTTCAGTTCACGAAAGTTCAGGCGGCGCCCGACCGCGGGCTCGACGATGGCCTCGACGCCGGGGCTGAGGAAGGCGCGGCGGCGCAGGAACTGGCCGAAGTTGGTTTGCATCAGTCGAACCTCAGGTCTGGCGCAGGGGCCGGAAACAGGCGCGGATTTCATCCACCAGCACCTCGGGGCGTTCGAGCGCGGCGAAGTGCCCGCCCCTGTCGAACTCGCGGAAATGAATCAGCTTCTGGAAGCGTTGCTCGGCCCAGCGCCGCGAGCAACGGAAGATCTCCTTCGGGAACAGGCTGATGCCCACCGGCAAGCTCAGCGGCTCGCGATTGACCTTGGCGAAGCTCTCCCAGTACAGCCGCGCCGAAGAGGTGGCGGCATTCGGCAGCCAGTAAAGCATCACCTGGTCGAGCAGTTCGTCGCGCGTCAGCACGTTCTCGGGGTGGCCGTCGCAATCCATCCAGGCCTGGTACTTCTCGACGATCCAGGCCGCCTGGCCGGCCGGCGAGTCGGCCAGGCCGTAGCCCAGCGTCTGCGGCCGCGTGCCCTGCTGGCGTGCGTAGGCCGAGCCCTCGGCGCGGTATTTCTTCAACCCGGCGAGCATCGCCTTCTCGCTGTCGCTCAAGTCGTGCATCGTCGCCGGATCGGGCGCGACGATCGGCATCGTCAGGTGGATGCCCAGGCAAGGCCCTGCATGCTGCAGGCCGACGGCCGTGGTGACCATCGAGCCCCAGTCGCCCCCTTGCGCCACGTAGTGCGCATGGCCCAGGCGCTGCATCAGCGCGTGCCAGGCGCGCGCGATGCGCTCGACGCTCCAGCCGATCTCGGTGGGCTTGCCCGAGAAGCCGTATCCGGGAAGCGACGGACAGACGATGTGGAAGGCGTCGGCCGCATCGCCGCCGAAACGTGTCGGGTCGGTCAGCGGCTCGATGATCTTGTGAAACTCGGCCACTGAACCCGGCCAGCCGTGGCTCATCAGCAGCGGCAACGCCTTCGCATGCGGCGAGCGCACGTGGATGAAGTGGATCTGCACGCCGTCGATCGGCGTCGTGAACTGATCGAAGCGATTCAGCCGCGCCTCGCGCGCGCGCCAGTCATAGTTGCCTGCCCAGTAGCGGCACAGCTCCTGCGCATAAGCCAGCGGCAGGCCCTGTGACCAGTCGTTCACCGGGGCCGGATCGGGCCAGCGCGTGGCCTTCAGGCGGCGCTTAAGGTCCGCCAGTTGCTCGTCGGTGGCCGCGATACGGAAAGGAGTCAGGGCAGCGTTCGTCACGCTGCATCAACCGGTGAAGCGGCCCTTGGCTTCGGCCGTCTTCAACAGCAGTGGCGCCAGCGTGAAGCCCTCGCCCAGCACCGGTGCCAGCTTCTTCAGCGCCGCCACCACATCGGCCGCGCCGACGGTGTCGGCATAGAACATCGGCCCGCCGCGATAGACCGGCCAGCCGTAGCCGTAGATCCACACCACGTCGATGTCGCTGGCGCGCTGCGCCATGCCCTCTTCGAGGATCTTCGCGCCCTCGTTGATCATCGGATAGACCAGCCGTTGCAGGATCTCCTCGTCGCCGATCTTGCGGCGCTGGATGCCCTTCTCGGCCGCGAAGTCGAGGATCAGCTTTTCCACCAGCGGGGGATTCGTGCGGTTGCGCTTGGCGTCGTAGTCGTAGAAGCCGGCCCCCGTCTTCTGGCCTCGCCGGTCCATCTCGCAAAGCCGCTCGCGGATCGTCGCGCCCTTCGAAGTTTCCTTCGACCAGCCGATGTCCAGCCCGGCCAGGTCGCTCATCTGGAACGGCCCCATCGGCCAGCCGAAGTCATAGGCCACACGGTCCACATCCCAAGGCATCGCACCTTCCAGGACCATGGCCGCCGCCTGCGCCTGGCGCTGCGCCAGCATGCGGTTGCCGATGAAGCCGTGGCACACGCCGGCCACCACCGCCACCTTGCCGATGGTCTTGCCCACTTCCATCGCGGTGGCCAGCACGTCGGGCGCGGTCTTCGCGCCGCGCACCACTTCCAGCAGCTTCATCACGTTGGCGGGGCTGAAGAAGTGCATGCCGACCACGTCCTGCGGCCGCTTCGTCGCCGCGGCGATCTCGTCCACATTCAGGTAGCTGGTGTTGCTGGCCAGGATCGCACCGGGCTTGGCGATGGCGTCGAGCTTGGCGAAGATCTCCTTCTTGATGGGCATGTTCTCGAACACCGCCTCGATGATCAGGTCGGCATCGGCCAGCGATTGCAGGTCCAGCGTCGGCGACAACGCGGCCATACGCTTCTCGACATCGTCCTGGGTCATGCGCCCCTTGGCGGCGGTGTTCTCGTAGTTCTTGCGGATCGTCGCGCAGCCGCGGTCGAGCGCGGCCTGCTGCGTCTCGACGATCGTCACCGCGATGCCCTTGTTGAGGAAGTTCATCGCAATGCCGCCGCCCATCGTGCCCGCGCCGATGAGGCCCACCTTCTTCACCGGTCTCGTCGCGGTGCCTTCCGGCAGGCCGTCGATCTTGGCCGCCTGGCGCTCGGCAAAGAACATGTAGCGCTGCGCTTGTGACTGCACGCCGGCGACGAGTTTCGTGAACTCCTCGCGCTCGAACTTCTTGCCATCGTCGAAGGGCAACCGTGCCGCAGCCTCGATGCATTTGATGCTCGCCTCGGGCGCCTCGAAGCCGCGGAAGGCCTTGGCGTTCTTTTTGCGAAACTCTGCGAACAGTTCGGGCGTGGCGCCCTCGACCGCACGGTCGCGCACCTTCTTCAATGGCCGCTTCTCGGCCAGTACCTTGCGCGCGAACGCGATGCCCGCTGCGCGCAGGTCGGTGCCTTCGGCCACGAGTTCATCCACCAGCCCGGCGCCGAGCGCCGCCTTGCCGCCCACGGGCACGCCCGAGGTCACCATCTCCAGCGCCTTGGCCGCACCCACCAGACGCGGCAAGCGCTGAGTGCCGCCTGCACCGGCCAGCAGGCCGAGCTTGACCTCTGGCAGGCCCACCTTGGCGGAAGGAACGGCCACACGGTAGTGGCAAACCAGCGCGGTCTCGAAACCGCCGCCGAGCGAGGTGCCGTGGATCGCCGCGATGACGGGTTTCGGCGCGCTTTCCATCTTGTCGAACAGCGCGTGCAGCGACGCACCCTTCGCCGGCTTGCCGAATTCGCTGATGTCTGCACCGGCGAAGAAGGTGCGCCCGGCGCAGGTCAGCACGATGGCCTTGACCTGATCGTCGGCGATCGCCTTTTCGAAGGCCGCCGTGAGCCCGTCGCGCACGATCGCCGACAGCGCGTTCACCGGCGCATGGTTCGAGGTGATGACGGCAATGCCGTCGTCGACGCTCAGATCGATGACTTGATTGATCGCGGCCATGGCCGGTGTCTCCTGCTGTTGTTTTGTAGGGCCCCTCTCCCGCACCAGCGGGAGAGAGGATGCAGCCGCTTCAGGCGCTCTTGGCTTCGTAGCCCAGCACGGCCTTGACTTCGAGGAACTCGTCGAAAGCGTGGTCGCCCCATTCGCGCCCGTTGCCCGACTGCTTGAAGCCGCCGAAGGGCGCCATCAAATCGGTGGTGGCGCTGTTGATGTTCACCTGGCCGGCGCGCAGGCGCGAGGCCACCTGGCGGGCACCTTCGAGATCGCCGCCCGAGACGTAGGCCGCCAGCCCATAGGGCGTGTCGTTGGCGATGGCCACCGCCTCGTCCACCGTGTCGTAGCCGATGATCGTCAGCACCGGGCCGAAGATCTCCTCTCGCGCAATCGTCTTGTCATTGGTCACCGGCCCCAGCACGGTCGGCTTGACGTAGTAACCCGTCTCCAGCCCCTTCGGCTTGCCGGGGCCGCCAGCGACGACCTTGGCGCCTTCCTCGATGCCGCGTTCGATCAGCGTCTGGATCTTGTCCCACTGCGTGGCCGAGATCACCGGGCCGATGGCCGCGCCGCTGTCGGGCGCACCCACCGTCGTGCCTTCAGCGACCTCCTTGGCCACCGCCAGCGCCTCGGCCATTTTCGCGTTGGGCACCAGCATGCGTGTGGGCGCGTTGCAGCTCTGGCCGCTGTTCTGCATCACGCCGCGCACGCCGGCCGTCACCGCGCGTTTGATGTCGGCGTCGGGCAGGATGATGTTGGGCGACTTGCCGCCCAGTTCCTGGTGCACGCGCTTGACCGTCGGCGCCGCGTTGCGCGCGACTTCGATGCCGGCGCGCGTGCTGCCGGTGAAGCTGACCATGTCCACGCCCGGGTGGCTGGAGATCGCCGCACCCACCGTCGGGCCGTCGCCATTGACCAGGTTGAACACGCCCGCAGGCACGCCGGCGGCGTGCATCACCTCGGTCCAGATCTGCGCCGAGAAGGGCGCGATCTCGGAGGGCTTGAGCACCATCGTGCAGCCCACGGCCAGCGCCGGCGCCACCTTGCAGGCGATCTGGTTCACCGGCCAGTTCCACGGCGTGATCAGGCCGCACACGCCGATCGGCTCCTTCACCAGCATCGTGGTGCCACGCTTTTCCTGGAAGGCGTAGGTCTTCAAGATGCCCAGCGCCGATTGCAGGTGGCCCACGCCCATCGCCGCCTGTGCCTTTTGCGACAGCACGGCCGGCGCGCCCATCTCTTCGGTGATGGCCGCGGCCATGTCGGCGTAGCGCTTCTTGTATTCCTCGATCAGCTTCTCGAACAACGCCACGCGCTCGTCGACGCTGCTTTGCGACCAGGTCTCGAAGGCCGCGCGCGCGGCCTTCACCGCCTTGTCCACGTCGGCGGCCGAGCCCATCGAGATGCGACCGGCCGGCTTTTCGGTGGCGGGGTTGATGACGTCGATGCTCTTCGGCGTGGCCGGGTCGACCCAGGCACCGTTGATGTAGAACTTCAGATAGTCGCGCATATTTAACCTTCCGCAAGAGTAGTGGGCCCGCA
>JAHECC010000231.1 GCA_024641965.1 Rubrivivax sp. | reverse complement strand
GCCTCCTGGGTCTCGTTGAGCAGGCGCACGTTCTCGATGGCGATCACCGCCTGGTCGGCGAAGGTCTCCACCAGCGCGATCTGCCGGGGTGTGAAAGCCTCGACATGGTGTCGCCACAGCGCGAAGACGCCGACCGTCGCCCCGTCGCGCAACAGCGGCACCGCGACGATCGAGCGGTAGCGCTCGAGCAAGCGGCCACCATAGCCGTACTCCGGATCGCTTTCGGCGTCCAGCACTTGGACCGTGCGCCCCTCCAGCGCGGCGCGCCCGGTCACCGCCGATCGTCCCGGCGCGATCGGATGCTCGTGCACATAGTCCACGAACGCAGCACTTGCACCATCGGACGCGGCCAGGTGCATCAGGCCGCCTTCACTGCGGAAGATCATGCCGGTCTGCGCACCGCACAGGCGGCGCGCGTTCTCCACCAGCGTGCTGAACACCGGCGCCAGGTCGAAGGTGGAGCGCGAGATGACCTGCAGCACTTCCGACGTGGCGGTCTGCTGCTCCAGCGCCTCCTTGGTTTCGTTGAACAGGCGCACGTTCTCGATCGCGATCACCGCCTGGTCGGCGAAGGTGCGCAGCAGCACGATCTGCTTCTCGCTGTACGCGCCAGGCGTCGTCCGTGAGATGAACACGCCGCCGATGGACCGCCCCTCGCGCAGCAGCGGTACGCCCAGAATCGCGCCAATTCCAGCCGCACGCATGACTTCACGCGTATAGGCTGGCACGTCGTCCGCCAAGGCGTTCGGGTGATGAACCGTCTCGCCGTGCACCACCGTTCTGTTCACCAAGGAATCCAGGTCGAGCGCCCTGGGGAAGCTCGCGCGCAGGGCGTCCTTTCTCCCTTCGCGCAGCCCTGCGACGGCAACGAGCTCGATCCGGTCGCCACGGATCAGCGCGATCCCGACCTCCGCATCGCTGAGCAGCGTACGGGCGGATTCGGCGATCGCGTCGAACACCGGCTGCACGTCGGTCGGCGAGGCGGCGATCACCTTCAGGATCTCGGCCGTTGCCGTCTGCCGCTCCAGCGCCTCCTGCGTCTCGTTGAACAGGCGCACGTTCTCGATCGCGATCACCGCCTGGTCGGCGAAGGTCTGCAGCAGCTGCATCTGCCGCTGCGGGAACAGGCCCGGCTCGGCGCGGCACACCGCGATCGAGCCGACCACCTGGCCGTCCTTGAGCATCGGCACCGCCAGGTTGGCGCGGAAGCCGGCTTGCGTCGCCTGGCCCACCAGCGCGTAGTCCGGGTCGAGCGTGATGTCGGCGATCTGCACCGGCTTGCGGTCGCGAATGGCGCGCGCCGTGATCGACGATCCGGTCGGCCGCATCGGGAAGGCGCGGCGCATCGCCTCGTCCGCTTCCTGCGACACGCCGTGGTAGGCCATCAGGTGCACCCATTCACCGTCGTAGCGCGCCACGCCGCTGATGATGGCGCTGCACAGCAGCTTGGCGCGCTCGGCGATGGCCTCGAACACCGGCTGCACGTCGTCGGGCGAGCTGGCAATCACCTCCAGTACCTCGGCGGTGGCTGTCTGTCGCTCGAGCGCTTCCTGCGTCTCGTTGAACAGGCGCACGTTCTCGATGGCGATCACCGCCTGGTCGGCGAAGGTCTGCAGCAGTTGCACCTGGTGCTCGGCAAAGCTGCCCGGCTCGCAGCGCGTGACGCTGATCATGCCGATGGACGATCGGTCGCGCAGCAGTGGGCAAAACACCGCGCTGCGGAACCCCCTGGCGCGCGCTATGTCGCGCACCTGGTCGGCCGTTTCGGGCATGTCCTCGGTGTCGGTGATGCGCACCGTCTCCCCCCGACGGATAGCATCGCCGAAGGGGAAACCCTCGAGGGAGATCGGGAACGTCGCCTTCAGCGTCGCGTCGCCGTCAGGGTTGGTGGAGGTGAATCCCACCAGGTGCAGCGTGTCGTCGAAGATGCGCGCGACCACCGTCGAGTACCCGCCGAGCAGCCGGTTGGAGCCGGCGGCGATGGCGTCGAACACCGGCTGCACGCTGTCGGGCGAACTGGCGATGACCTTCAGGATCTCGGCGGTGGCCGTCTGCCTTTCCAGCGCCTGCTGCGTCTCATTGAACAGCCGGGTGTTCTTGATGGCGATCACCGCCTGGTCGGCAAAGCTGTGCAGCAGCGCCAGCGGCTTGTCGCCGAAGGTGCCGGGCTGCTCGCGCCCGACCCACAGCGCGCCGATGCCCTTGCCCTCGGACATCAGCGGCGCGAACACAACCGAGCGGACGCCGGTGGCGGCCGTTCCTGCACGCGCCGACTCAGGTACGTCGGGGTCGTTTAATACGTCGGCGAATTGCACGGCGCGCGCCTCGACGATGCACAGGCCCGAGCCGCTGCGCCGGTCCAGCGGCACAGGGAACACGGCCCTCAGCTGCTCTTCCTGTGGGCCACGGTAGGCGGACAGGTGCACCCGTCCGTCCTCGCCGACCATGTTCAGGCCCACCAGGTGCCCCGCGAACAGTCGCTGGCAGGCTGACAGGATGACCTCGAACACCGGCTGCGTGTCGGTCATCGCTGCGCTGATCGCGCTCAGGATCTCGGCCGACGCGCGCTGCTGGTCCAGCGCCTCGCTGACCTCGCGGTTGCGTTCTTCCAACGCGTTGAACATCTTCGCGTTCTGGATCGCGATGACCGCCTGGTCGGCGAAGGTTTTCAGCAGCGCCTGCTCGCGCTCGCTGAAGGGTGCCATCTCGTTGCGCGTGACGAAGATCGAGCCGATGCCTTGATCTTCCCAGAGCAACGGCGCGAAGACAGCTGAGCGCGCGCCCATCAGCTGGGCACCGCGCCGAACGCCGTCGGGTACCGCTTCGTACGCCAGTACGTCGGGGAAGTGCATCACCCGTCGCTCGCCGATGACCAGCCCGGTGCCCGAGTCTTGCAGCGGAACTGGATAAATGGTGCGGAACTGCGCCTCGCCTGGTCCGCGGAACGCAGCCAGATCCACCCTGTCGTCGGGGCGAACCAGATTGATGGCGACCACGGAGCAGTCGAACAGCCGCGCGCAGCTCTCGGTGATCTTGTCAAACACCGGCTGTGCGTCGGCCATCGAGCGGCCCACCACCTGCAGCACCTCGGCCGTGGCGGTCTGGTGCCGCAGCGCCTCCTGCGTCTCGTGGAACAGCCGTACGTTCTCGATGGCGATCACCGCCTGGTCGGCGAAGGTCTGCGCCAGGGCGCGCTGCTTGTCGTCGAGCCGGACGTTGGGATCTTCAAAGGCGAGGGCGAGCACGCCGATGCCCACCCCGCTGCGCGCAAGTGGCACGTGGATGATCGACCGGTAGCCGCCGCGGCGACCCATGTCGCGGGCGGACTCCGGCATCCCTGGTGCCTCGGTGTCGGCGGTCTCTTCGACGGTGCAGGTCGCGATCACCCGCGAGGTGGTCCCGCGTTCCGGGTCGAAGGGGAACGGGAAGTGCGTCTTCATCTTCTTGAATTGCGCTGCCACCGTATCCGCGTCCAATCTCGCGTTATGGATGGCCTTCAGGTCGATCATGTCGCCTTCGCGCACGGTGATCCCTGCCCCGCAGTCGAAGAGCTGCGCAGCGCTGCGTACGATGGATTCGAAGGCCGGCTGCACGTCGGTCGGCGAGCCGGCGATCACCTTCAGGATCTCGGCCGTGGCCGTCTGGCGTTCCAGTGCCTCGTTGGTGTCGCGGAACAGCTTGGCGTTCTGGATCGCGATCACCGCCTGGTCGGCGAAGGTCTTCAGCAGCGCCTGTTCGCGCTCACTGAAGCCGCCGAGCGCGCTGCGGGACAAGGCGATCGCGCCGATGCCGCGACTGCCCTGCATCAATGGCGCAAAGAGGACCGAACCGTTGCGACCCGAGCGCTCGGCCGTGGCCCGTGCGAGGCGGGGCACATCGTCGCCATGCAGCACGTCGGGGAAGTTGAGCACCTCGCCCGCCTCGATGGCGGCCTGGGAGCCGGTGCCCTCGAGCGGCATCGGGTACGCCGAACGCATGCGTTCGATGACATCGTCCATCACTGCCTGGGGACGACCCAGGGCGCGCTCGCGCAGCGCGGCCAGATGCAACCGTCCATCGTCGCCGACGAGGTTCACGATGATGCCGGCCAACCCATCGAACAAGGCCTCGCAGCTGTCGATGATCTTCTCGAACACCGGCTGCGCATCGGCCATCGAGCTGCCCACCACCTGCAGCACCTCGGACGTGGCGGTCTGGTGCTCCAGCGCTTCCTGCGTCTCGTGGAACAGACGTACGTTCTCGATGGCGATCACCGCCTGTGCAGCAAAGGTCTCGAGCAGCGCAACCTCCTGCGCCGCGAACGGGCCCGGTTTGACCCGCGTCACATGCAGCAGGCCGATGGCGGTGCCTTCACGCAACAGCGGTACGTTGATCATGCTGCGAAAGCCCCGCGCACGAGCGTTCTCGCGGAGCGTTTCGGGTATGTCGGCATCCGTCTCCATGTCGGAAGTGAAGTGCGTGCACTTGTCCACGACAGCCTGTCTGACAACGGGCGGGGCCTCGGAAACGGCCCGCGGAAACTGGCTCTGCAGTACCACGTCGGCTTCGGGGCTGATGGGGGTGAACGCCGCCAGGTGCAGTCGAGCGTCCTCGACGCGGCTGACTGCCGCGGTGTAGCCGCCGATCAGCCGGGCGGCGGTGTTGACTATGACGTCGAGCACCGGCTGCACGTCAGTGGGCGATTCGGCAATCACCTTCAGGATCTCGGCCGTGGCAGTCTGCCGCTCCAGCGCCTCGTTGGTTTCGCGGAACATCTTCGCGTTCTGGATCGCGATCACCGCCTGGTCGGCGAAGTTCTTCAGCAGCACCTGCTCGCGCTCGCTGAAGCCACCGACCACGAATCGTGACAGGGCGATGGCGCCGATGCCGCGGGTGCCTTGCATCAAC
This sequence comes from Rubrivivax sp., assembly GCA_024641965.1. Taxonomy (GTDB): domain Bacteria; phylum Pseudomonadota; class Gammaproteobacteria; order Burkholderiales; family Burkholderiaceae_C; genus Rubrivivax. Next base: position 1,012 of record JAHECC010000231.1, on the reverse strand, counting down.
GGGGCGAACATGGTCGAACCGTTCCGGCCCGTACGCTCGGCCATGGCTCGCGTGAACGCGGGCACATCGTCACCATGTAGCAGGTCGGGGAAGTCGAGCACGCGGCCGGCCTCGATGGCGGCCTGCGAGCCGGTGCCGTTTAGCGGCATCGGGTACATCGCGCGCACGCGCTCGACCACTTCGTCGATCTCTGCCTGGGAGCGCGTCGGGTCGCGCCCGCGCATCGCGGCCAGATGCAGTTGTCCGTCGTCGCCGACGAGGTTGACGATCATGCCGGTCAAGCCATCGAACAACGCCTCGCAACTGTCGACGATCTTCTCGAACACCGGCTGCGCATCGGCCATCGAGCTGCCCACCACCTGCAGCACTTCGGACGTGGCAGTCTGGTGTTCCAGCGCCTCCTGCGTCTCGTTGAACAGGCGCACGTTGTCGATGGCGATCACCGCCTGGTCGACGAAGGCCTGCATCAGCGATATCTCGGCCGCAGTGAAGGGCTGCACCACGTTGCGACCGACAGCGAGCACGCCGACGCATTCGCCGTGGCTCAGCAGCGGCAATTGCAGCGACGAACGCGCGCCGTTGTCGAACAGCCGCTGTTCGTGCGCGGGCAGTTCGACGGCCGTCCAGTCGGGCAGATGCAGCAGCTGGCCGGACGTGAACACGCGCGACGGGAAGTTGGCGGCCGGGTCGATAGGGATCCGCTCGTCCGGCCGCGACAGGGCCTCGGACTCGCCGGGCCGGTACTGCACTTCGAGATGGAAATGATCGCCATTGCGCAGGAGCACGGCGGCGAAGGTTGTGGTCAGCAGCCGGCAGGCCGATCTGGCGATGGCGTCGAAAACCGGATGCGCGTCGGTGGGCGACTGGCTGATGACGCGCAGGATCTCGGCGGTGGCGGTCTGCCGCTCCAGCGCCTCGTTCGTCTCGCGGAACATCTTCGCGTTCTGGATCGCGATCACTGCCTGGTCGGCGAAGGTCCTCAGCAGCGCGTGCTGCTTGTCGCTGAAGCTGC
>JAHECC010000054.1 GCA_024641965.1 Rubrivivax sp. | reverse complement strand
GCAAGGACTTGCCGCTGTGCGGCAGCAAGGTGTCGAGCAATGCATCGGCACGCACACGATGGTCGGCGCGCGTCGATTCCAGCAGCGTGATGGCCTTGGCCATGGCACGGCGCTGGCGCACGCCCGGTGCGCCGAGCAGGTCGTGCAGCAAGGCGCGATCGGCCTCGGCGCTGGTCGACACCTGGGGCGCTTTCAGTGGGCCGCGAGTGATTTGCCGATCTGTTCGAGCACATGCTTCGCGCTCGCCGGGATCGGCGTGCCCGGGCCGTAGATGCCCTTGACGCCGGCGCCGTACAGAAAGTCGTAGTCCTGGTGCGGCACCACACCGCCGACGAAGACGACGATATCGTCACCACCCTGCTCCTTCAGCGCCTGGATGATGGCCGGCACCAGCGTCTTGTGGCCCGCCGCCAACGTGCTCACGCCCACCGCATGCACGTCGTTCTCGATCGCCTGGCGCGCGCATTCCTCCGGGGTCTGGAACAACGCGCCCATGTCCACGTCGAAGCCCAGGTCGGCAAAGGCCGTGGCCACCACCTTGGCGCCGCGGTCGTGCCCATCCTGGCCGAGCTTGGCGATCATCACGCGGGGGCGGCGGCCCTGCGCTTCGGCGAAGGCGGCAATCTCGGCCTTCAGCCCGTCCCAGCCCTCGGCGGAGTCGTAGGCGGCGGCGTACACGCCCGTCACCTTCTGGATGTCGGCGCGGTGTCGGCCATAGACCTGCTCCAGCGCGTCGCTGATCTCACCGACGGTGGCGCGCGCGCGCACCGCCTCGATGCTCAGGGCCAGCAGGTTGCCGCTGCCGGACTTGGCGGCTGCCGTCAACGCCGCCAGCGCTGTGGCCACCTTGGCGCCATCCCTGCCGGCCTTGATGGACTTCAACCGCTCGATTTGCGACAGGCGTACCTGCACGTTGTCGACCTCGCGCGCCTCGATCGGGTCTTCATGTGCCAGCTTGTACTTGTTGACACCGACGATGACGTCGCGGCCCGAATCGATGCGCGCCTGCTTCTCTGCCGCGCTGGCCTCGATCTTCAGCTTGGCCCAGCCGGAATCGACGGCACGCGTCATGCCGCCCATGGCCTCGACCTCTTCGATGATGGCCCAGGCGGCATCGGCCATGTCCTGGGTCAGCTTTTCCATCATGTAGCTGCCGGCCCATGGGTCGACCACACTGGTGATGTGCGTCTCTTCCTGGATGATCAGTTGCGTGTTGCGCGCGATGCGCGAGCTGGTCTCGGTGGGCAGCGCGATGGCCTCGTCGAAGCTGTTGGTGTGCAGGCTCTGCGTGCCGCCGAAGACCGCGGCCATGGCTTCGACGGTGGTGCGCACGACGTTGTTGTACGGGTCCTGCTCGGACAGGCTCCAGCCACTGGTCTGGCTGTGCGTGCGCAACATCAGGCTCTTGGGCTTCTTCGCACCGAAGTCCTTCATGATGCGGCACCAAAGCAGCCGCGCCGCGCGCATCTTGGCGATCTCCAGATAGAAGTTCATGCCGATGCCCCAGAAGAAGCTCAGGCGCGGTGCGAAGTCGTCCACGTCCAGGCCCTTGGCCATCGCGGTCTTCACGTACTCCTTGCCGTCGGCCAGCGTGAAGGCCATCTCCAGCGCCTGGTTCGCGCCGGCTTCCTGCATGTGATAGCCGCTGATGCTGATCGAGTTGAACTTCGGCATGTGCTGCGCCGTGTACTCGATGATGTCGCCGACGATGCGCATCGACGGCTCGGGCGGATAGATGTAGGTGTTGCGGACCATGAACTCCTTGAGGATGTCGTTCTGGATGGTCCCCGACAGCTTGTCCTGCGTCACGCCCTGTTCTTCGGCCGCGACCACGTAGCCGGCCAGGATCGGCAGCACCGCGCCGTTCATCGTCATCGACACGCTGATCTTTTCCAGCGGGATGCCGTCGAACAGGATCTTCATGTCCTCGACCGAGTCGATGGCCACGCCGGCCTTGCCCACGTCGCCGGTGACACGCGGGTGGTCCGAGTCGTAGCCGCGGTGCGTGGCCAGGTCGAAGGCCACGCTCACGCCCTGCCCGCCGGCCGCCAAGGCGCGGCGGTAGAAGGCGTTGCTTTCCTCGGCGGTGGAAAAGCCCGCGTACTGGCGGATGGTCCAGGGCCGCACCGCGTACATCGTCGCTTGCGGGCCGCGCACGAAGGGCTCGAATCCAGGCAGCGTGTCCGCATGAGGCAGGCCGGCCACGTCGGCGGCGGTGTATAGCGGCTTGACGTGGATACCCTCGGGGGTGACCCAGTTCAGCGCTTCGAGCTTGCCACCGGGGGCGAACTTGGCTGCAGCCTTGGCCCAGGCGTCGAGCGCCGCGCGCTGGGGTTCAACGGGTTCGGACATGGGAGTCTCCTTGCTGTTGGCGCACTGCGGCGCAGCTGTGTCGGACATCAGATCGGCATGTCTTGGACAAGCGTGCCGCGCAGTGCGCGGCACGCATCACCGCTGGCGGCGCTGATCACGGCACCCTTGCCGGACACCCTGCTCGGCCGCTACATTATGCATAATTATGAATTCAAATCCTTCATCGACCTGACATGCCGGCCCCGACCCTAGCGCACACAGCACTGTCGCGGCGTGCGCTGTATCAAGAGGTGGCGGAGCGCTTGCGCCAGCAGATCTTCGACAGCCAGCTCGAGCCCGGTAGCTGGATCGACGAGATGAAGCTGTGCCAGGCCCTGGGCATCAGCCGCACGCCGCTGCGCGAGGCGTTGAAGGTGCTGGCCGTCGAAGGCCTGGTGACCATGAAGCTGCGTCGTGGCGCCTACGTGACCGAGGTGTCGCGCGACGACGTGGCGCAGGTGTACCACCTGCTGGCGTTGCTGGAAAGCGATGCTGCGGCGTGGGTGGCCGAACACGCCGACCCGGCGCAGCGGGCGCGGCTGCAGCAACTGCACGGCAAACTCGAGAAGCAGGCACGCCAGCGAGATGCCTACTTCGCCACGAACGAGAGCTTCCACATGGCGCTACTGGAGATCGCCGGCAACCGCTGGGCCGAGCAGATCGTCACCGACCTGCGCAAGGTGATGAAGCTGAACCGCCACCACTCGCTGTTCAAGCAGGGGCGACTGGCCGAGTCGCTGGTCGAGCACCGTGCGCTGATGACCGCTATCGACAACAGCGACGCCGAAGACGCGCGCCGGCTGATGCAAACGCATTTCGCCAACGGGCTCGAAGCCGCGGCCTGAGCCCCCCGGGCATCCCTATCGTCGCACGACCGCCAGGTCCTGCATCACCAGGGCGGACACGTCGGCATCGATCAGCGTCCAGAACGGGTTGCTGCGCAGCCGCGTCAAGGAACCCAGCGACAAGGTGATCGCGCCGTTCTCGCCGCGCAACAGCAATGAGCCGATGCTCGGAATGCCGTCGCGGCCACTGCCGGGCGCGAAGCCATACACCGGGTCGTCCTGGGGAAAGGGCAAGGCCACATGGCCCAGCGACACCAGGTCGTCGGGCCAGCTGAGCTTGGTTTCGCGCACCGTGCGCGTGCCGTCGCTGGCCAGGCGATGCACCGCGACCCGCGCATCGGCGCGCTCGCCGCTGCTGACGATGTCCAGCGTGTAGCCGCGCGGCGCTTCGATCAGGCGTTCGATCAACTCGTGCGCAGCCGGCCGTGCCACGCTGCGAAGCGCGTCGGAACGGTTCATGTCGAACATGACAAGCCGGTGCGCGGGCTCGCGAAGCCGCGCGAACAACTCATTTACCACGCCGCGCGAGCCTACGGTGGCATCAACCACCGATTGCCAGGCCACCACCGGCGGCAACCGGGCCAGGCGCCCGGCGCCTTCGGCTTCGGCCAACGAGCGCTGCAGCGCGCGTGTGGCGCGGTTGATCTGACTCGAGGCATTCACCGGGAAGGAATTGAACTTGTAGGGGTCGAACTCGGGCGCAATCTCCTGCCAGCGCACCTTTTCCAGCACCGGCAAGGGCACCACGGCGAACAGGTCGATGAGTTCGGACAGTGCGGCCACCGGCGTCAGCTCGATGGCCGGTGACAGCAGCAGCACGCGGTCGGGGCGGCGCAGCGACCCATCCTGGAGTGCGTCCAGCGCATATTGCAGCGTCAGCGTGCCGCCCGAGGAATAGCCGCCGACGTAGAAAGGCTGCCCTGCGGGCGCGCGCGCGGCCACGTCGCGTGCGGCCAGGCGCACCGCCGCCGTCCAATCGACGGCGCTCATCGTCGTCATCATCGACGGCAAGGTGCCATGGCCGGGCAGGCGCAGTACGGTGACTTCGAAGCCCTGCCCATGCAGCGTTCGCGCCAGCGCGAGCATCGAATAGGGCGAGTCGCTGAGCCCATGCACCAGCAGCGCTTGGCCCACCGGTCGTGCCAGCGTCAGCCTGAAGGAGCGGTTGAAGGGCGCCCCGTCGGCCAGAAGTTGCATCGGGCCCTGCGGGTTGAAACGGCTGTAGGCGAAGGCCTCCTGGGCCAGCGTGGCGCAGCGGGGTGCCGGTGTGCAATCCGGGTCGAGCCCGTCGCGCTCCCAGGTCTGCGCCTTTGCGTGCAGCTCGCCGAACAGGCGTGCCTCGAGTTGCAGGTAGCCAGCGAAATCCAGCCCCGCATCGCGCTGCGCGTCGAACTCCTCCTTCAACAACTGCGTGTGCCAGGGCCGCAGCGGTGGCAGCAAGGTCACCGCATACAAGGTGAAGCCCAGCGCAATCGCCAACGCGATCGACAGCAGCCAGCCCACCAGTCGCACGGCCCAGCGAGCGACGCGCGGCAATGTCATCTCGGCACGATCATCCCGCCTTTGCCTTGGCCGCCGCCACCTCGCGCGCCAGTTCATCGCGGCTCTTGTATTGCGGCACGGTGTCGACCAGGCGCCGCGTGCGCTGCCACTCGCTGGAATGCCCCAGGACTTCGTCCGCCCAGTAACGGTCGGCCTGCGCGATGTTGGCTGCACGGTTCAGGTCGAAGGCCGCCAGCGACGCCGCATCGGCAAAGAAGAACAGCCGCCCCTCGACCAACTGCCATTGCAGCGGATCGGCGCGCTCGGGGATAGCGAAGACCATGCGCATCGCGTCGTAGCCGTGATACGCGGGTTGGTACTTGCGCGGATCCTGCTTGAACAAGTCCAGGTTGGCCTGGCTGGCGAAGAGGTAAGTCACCTGCTCGTGCTCGACGCGCAACTCCGACCGGCCTGCCAAGGCCTGCCGGGCAGAGAAATAGGCCACCAGGTCGTATCCCTGCAGCATCAGCCTCGGTTCGTCGACACGGTAGACGGCATTCACCGGCTGCATCGCCGATGACGGGTTCTGCGCGACCATCGAATTGCAGCCGCCAAGCAGCAGCGCGACGGCCAGCGCGGCGCCTGGCAGCCGGCAGCGCAGCCCGCGCTCAGCGCTGATCGATCGGCTTGACATCGCGCGACACCGAGCCACAGTACAACTGCCGCGGCCGGCCGATCTTGTATTCCGGATCGCCGATCATCTCGTTCAGCTGCGCGATCCAGCCGACCGTGCGAGCCAGCGCGAATACGGCGGTGAACAGGCTCACCGGAATGCCGATGGCGCGCTGCACGATGCCCGAATAGAAGTCGACATTCGGATAGAGCTTGCGCGAGACGAAGTAGTCGTCTTCCAGCGCAATCTTCTCCAGCGCCATCGCAAGCTTGAACAGCGGGTCGTTGTGCAGGCCCAGCGCATCGAGCACCTCGTGGCAGGTCTCGCGCATTAGCTTGGCGCGCGGGTCGTAGTTCTTGTACACGCGGTGGCCGAAGCCCATCAGCTTGACGTTGGAGTCCTTGTCCTTCACCTGCTTGATGAACTCGCCGATCTTCTCGGCACCACCGTTGCGCTGGATGTCTTCCAGCATGTTCAGCGCGGCTTCGTTTGCACCGCCATGCGCGGGACCCCACAGGCAGGCCACGCCGGCAGCGATAGCGGCGAAAGGGTTCGTGCCCGAACTGCCGCACAAGCGCACCGTCGAGGTCGAGGCATTCTGCTCGTGGTCGGCGTGCAAGATGAAGATGCGGTCGATGGCACGCACCAGCACGTCGTTCGGCTCGTATTCCTCGCACGGCGTGGCGAACATCATGCGCATGAAGTTCGCGGGATACGACAGATTGTTCTTCGGGTAGATGTAGGGTGCGCCGATGCCGTACTTGTAGGCCATGGCCACCAGTGTCGGCATCTTCGCGATCAGGCGGATGGCCGAGACCTCGCGGTGGCGCGGATTGTTGATGTCGGTGCTGTCGTGATAGAAGGCCGACAGGCCGCCCACCAGCCCGGTCAGCACCGCCATCGGGTGTGCGTCGCGGCGGAAGCCGCGCAAGAAGAACTGCATCTGTTCGTTGATCATCGAATGGCGCGTGACCATCGTGTCGAAATCCTTCTGCTGCTGCGCGTTGGGCAGCTCGCCGTAGAGCAGCAGGTAGCAGGTGTCCATGAAGTCGCACTTCTCGGCCAGCTGCTCGATCGGGTAGCCGCGGTACAGCAACTCGCCCTTATCGCCGTCGATGTAGGTGATGGTCGAGTTGCACGAGGCCGTCGACAGGTAGCCGGGGTCGTAGGTGAACTTGCCGGTCTGCGCATACAGCTTGCGGATGTCGATGACATCGGGGCCGACGCTGCCCTTGTAAATGGGCAGATCCATGGACGGGCTGTTGTCCGAGAAGGACAGCGTGGCTTTCACATCGGATGGGGTCATCATGGTCTTTTTCCTTCGCTAGGGGTCACCGGCATCGGCCGGCGCATCAACATCAGCACTTCGCTCACTTCCGGCCGGTTCAATCCGTCAGGAAGCTCGCTGCGCCGCAAGAGCAGATCCAGCAGATCATTGTCGGCCAGATCCATCAGCCATCTCAGGCCCTCGGCCTGCCGCAGGGTCAGACCCCGCGCATGCCGCTGGAAGAATGCCTCGACGAACAGGTCGTTTTCCAGCAGTCCGCGCCGACAGCCCCATCTCAGGCGGCTCAGTGTCCGCTCGTCGACAGCAGTATCCACGGCTGGACTTTCCCGAATCTGACCCAGCGCAACCAGCAACTAGACCGTGCGGCGCACGATCATTTCCTTGATCTTGCCGATGGCGCGTGTCGGGTTCAGGTTCTTCGGGCAGACATCGACGCAATTCATGATGGTGTGGCAGCGGAACAGCCGATACGGGTCTTCCAGGTTGTCCAGGCGCGCGGCCGTGTCCTGGTCGCGGCTGTCGACGATGAAGCGGTAGGCCTGCAGCAACCCGGCCGGGCCGACGAACTTGTCCGGGTTCCACCAGAAGCTGGGGCAGCTGGTCGAACAACTGGCGCACAGGATGCATTCGTACAAGCCATTCAGCTCGTCGCGCTCTTCCGGGCTTTGCAGCCGTTCCTTTTCCGGCGGCGGTGTGTCGTTCACCAGATAGGGCTTGATCGAGTTGTACTGCGTGAAGAACTGCGTCATGTCGACGATCAGGTCGCGCACCACGGGCAGGCCCGGCAGCGGCTTGAGCACGATCGTGCCCGGCAGCGTGCGCATGTTGGTCAGGCAGGCCAGGCCGTTCTTGCCGTTGATGTTCATCGCGTCCGAGCCGCACACGCCTTCGCGGCACGAGCGGCGGAAGCTCAAGGACGGGTCCACCGCCTTCAGCTTGTTCAATGCGTCGAGCAGCATGCGCTCGCTGCCGTCGAGCTCGACCTGCAGCGTCTGCATGTAGGGCTTGGCGTCCTTGTCCGGGTCGTAGCGATAGATCTGAAAGCTGCGTTGTGTCATTTCGAGTTCTCGCTTAGAAGGTCCTGACCTTGGGCGGCACGCTGTCCACCGTCAACGGCTTCAGCTGCACCGGCTTGTAGTCGAGACGGTCGCCGTCGGAATACCACAGCGTGTGCTTCATCCAGTCGCGGTCATTGCGGCCGAGCGGGAACTCGGGGCTGTCGGCATAGTCGTCCACCGTGTGCGCGCCGCGGCTCTCGCGCCGCGCCGCGGCCGAGACGATGGTCGCCCGGGCGGCCTCGATCAGGTTCTCGACCTCCAGCGCCTCGATGCGCGCGGTGTTGAAGACCTGGCTCTTGTCCTTCAGGCCAATGTGCTTGACGCGCTCGGCCAAGGCGCCGATCAGCTTCACGCCTTCGTCCATGCTGGCCTGCGTGCGGAACACGCCGGCATGCTTTTGCATCGTCGATCGAATGTCGTTGGCCACATCCTGCGCGTACTCGCCGTCGCTGCTGCTGTCGAGGCGCGCCAGTCGGGCCAGCGACTTCTCGGCCGCATCGGCGGGCAGCGCCTTGTGCGAGGCCACCTTGGCCACATGCGCGGCGATGTGCAGGCCCGCGGCACGGCCGAAGACCAGCAGATCGAGCAACGAGTTCGTGCCCAGACGGTTGGCGCCGTGTACGCTGACGCAGGAGCATTCGCCCACCGCATACAGGCCGTTGACCACCGCGTTCCGGTCACCGTTGGGCTTGCCTAGTTCGGGCGCGACCACCTGGCCGTGGATGTTGGTGGGGACACCACCCATCTGGTAGTGGATCGTCGGCACCACGGGAATCGGTTCCTTGGTGATGTCGACGTTGGCGAAGTTGTGGCCGATCTCGAACACGCTGGGCAGGCGCTTCATGATCGTGTCGGCGCCCAGGTGGGTCATGTCGAGCTGGATGTATTCCTTGTTCGGCCCGCAGCCGCGCCCTTCCTTGATCTCCTGGTCCATGCAGCGGCTGACGAAGTCGCGCGGCGCCAGGTCCTTCAGGGTCGGTGCGTAACGCTCCATGAAACGCTCGCCGTCGCTGTTGCGCAGGATCGCGCCCTCGCCGCGGCAGCCTTCGGTGAGCAGCACGCCGGCGTTGTGCACACCCGTCGGATGGAACTGCCAGAACTCCATGTCCTCGAGCGGCACGCCGGCGCGTGCGGCCATGCCCAGGCCGTCGCCTGTGTTGATGAAGGCATTCGTGCTGGCGGCGAAGATGCGCCCCGCGCCGCCGGTGGCCAGCAGCGTGGTCTTGGCCTCGAAGATGTGCACTTCGCCGCTTTCCATCTCCAGCGCGGTGACACCGACCACGTCGCCATCGGCGTCGCGGATCAGGTCGAGCGCCATCCACTCGACGAAGAAATGGGTGCGCGCCTTGACGTTCTGCTGGTACAGCGTGTGCAGCATCGCGTGACCAGTGCGGTCGGCCGCGGCGCAGGCGCGTTGCACCGGCTTCTCTCCGTAGTTGGCGGTATGGCCGCCGAAAGGCCGCTGGTAGATCGTGCCGTCAGGGTTGCGGTCGAAGGGCATGCCCGAATGCTCGAGCTCGTAGACCACGTTCGGCGCCTCGCGGCACATGAACTCGATCGCGTCCTGGTCGCCGAGCCAGTCGCTGCCCTTGATGGTGTCGTAGAAGTGGTAGTGCCAGTTGTCCTCGCTCATGTTGCCGAGGCTGGCGCCGATGCCGCCCTGCGCGGCCACGGTGTGCGAGCGTGTCGGGAAGACCTTGGACAGCACGGCCACACTCAGGCCGGCACGCGCCAGCCGCAGCGAGGCCTGCATGCCGGAGCCACCGGCGCCGACGATGACCACGTCGAACTTGCGTTTGGGAATCGAAGCCATGGCCATCTACAGTCTCCAAATGACCTGGACCGCCCAACCGGCACAGCCCAGCAACCAGACGATGGAGAACACCTGCAGCGCCAGGCGGATGCCCACCGGCTTGACATAGTCCATCCAGATATCGCGCACGCCGACCCAGGCGTGCAGCGCCAGCGACACGATGACGACGAAGGTCAGCACCTTCATCCATTGCGAGGCGAAGATGCCGGCCCACTTGGGGTAGCCCATCTCGCCGGGCAGCAGCACCTGCACCACCACCGCCACCGTGAACAGCGCCATCAATACTGCCGTGACGCGCTGGCTGAGCCAGTCGCGTGACCCGTAATGCGCGCCGACCACGAGGCGCCTCGAACCGAAATCGCCGCTCATGCGCGCCTCCTAGAACAGACCAAAGAGCTTGGCGCCCAGTGCCACCGTGAGCAGTGCGCTCAGGCCCAGCGTGATGACCGCGCTGCCATGCCCTTGCTCCTTGCTGACGTTGTGCGTCATGTCCATCCACAGGTGGCGCACGCCGGCGATGAAATGCTGCAGATAGGCCCAGATCAAGCCCAGGCACACCAGCTTGATGAACCAGCCCGGCAGGAAACCGGCACCTGCGCTGAACACGCTGGTGAAGTGGTCGTAGGAGATTTCGGAGGTGACGCTGGTGTCGAACAGCCAGATCACGAGGGGCAGCAGCAGGAACAACACGGCACCACTGACGCGGTGCAGGATCGACACGATGCCCGCGGGCGGGAGCCGATAGCCGACGATCTGCGTGATGTGGATATTGCGATAGACCGGGCGTTCCTTCAGCGTGTCTGCCATCTTGTGTCCTGGTTGTTCTTGCCCGCGGCGCCGTGCCGCTTAACCGATCAATTTTATTTCAACGCGCCGGGCTTACGGGAAGCTTGAGGATCAACGCTCCCGCGCTGAGTTGATTCAGTTCAATTCATTGCGATAGTAGTGCGCCTCGGTGCGGTACAGGCCGCGGCGCAGTTCGACGGGCCGGTCGGCATAGGTCAGCGAGCGCCGCTCGACCAGCAGCAAGGGCGTCAGCGGCTGCACGCGCAGCAGGTCCGCCTCGGCGCCGGCCGCCGCAACGGCGCGGATCTTTTCCTCGGCGCGGATCATCTGCACGCCGAACTCGGCCTCGAACAGGCCGTACATCGGCCCGCGATAGGCCGACAGACGCTCCGCGGTCAGGCCCTTGAAGGGCTTGGCCGGCAGCCATATGTCGTCCAGCACCACCGGTTGCTCGTCGGCCAGCAACAGGCGACGCAACTGCAACACGCTGTCGCCGCTGCTCAGCGACAGCGCACGTGCGATGTCCGCAGGCGCGCGTAGGCGATTGAAGTCCAGGAAGCGACGCTGCATCGCCACGCGCGGCCCCTGGTCCGGCATCAGCCGCAGGAAACGGTACTGCACACGCTCTTCGGCATGTGTGGCGACAAAGGTGCCCTTGCCCTGGCGCCGCACCAGCAGGCCTTCGGCGGCCAGCGCATCCAGCGCCTTGCGCACGGTGCCCTGGCTGACCTTGAAACGCTGCGCCAGCTCGGGTTCGCTGGGCAGCGCCTCGCCGGCCTTCCACTCGCTCAGGCTCAGGCTGCGCGTGAGCAAGGCCTTGATCTGCTGGTACAGGGGACTGAAGGCCGGCGACACATCGCCCAGCGCATGGTCCGGCCCGGGCACTGCCGGTACGTGGGATACAGCCATGCGCCGATTTCAGCACATGGCGTCGTCCACGATCCACCCTCAACTGACATTTATCATCTGTAAGACATAGGAGTTTGGTAGGCTGCGGGTCAACCCTTAGCGCGGCCCCGCGCTGGCCTACACTGTTCCCTGCAGGCCGCACCCGTGTGGTGCGGCCTTCCCTCCACCCGCTACCTTTGGAGTTCCCATGAGCAAGAAGCCCGTCCGTGTGGCTGTCACCGGCGCCGCCGGCCAGATCGGTTATGCCCTGCTGTTTCGCATCGCTGCGGGTGAGATGCTGGGCAGGGACCAGCCGGTCATCCTGCAGTTGCTGGAAATCCCCGACGAGAAGGCCCAGAACGCGCTGAAGGGCGTGATGATGGAACTGGAGGACTGCGCCTTCCCGCTGCTGGCCGGCATGCAGGCGCATGGCGACCCGATGGGCGCATTCAAGGACGCCGACTATGCGTTGCTGGTGGGCTCGCGCCCGCGCGGCCCGGGCATGGAGCGTGCCGAGTTGCTGTCGATCAACGGCCAGATCTTCATCGGCCAGGGCAAGGCGCTGAACGCCGTCGCCAGCCGCGACGTGAGGGTATTGGTGGTCGGCAACCCGGCCAACACCAACGCCTACATCGCGATGAAGAGCGCGCCGGACCTGCCGCGCAAGAACTTCACGGCCATGCTGCGCCTGGATCACAACCGCGCACTGAGCCAGATCGCGGCCAAGACCGGCAAGCCGGTGAGCGCGATCCAGAAGATGGCGGTGTGGGGCAACCACTCGCCGACGATGTACGCCGACTACCGCTTCGCCACCATCGATGGCAAGTCGGTGATGGAAATGATCAACGACCCGGCGTGGAACGCCGACACCTTCCTGCCCACCGTGGGCAAGCGCGGCGCGGCGATCATCGCCGCGCGCGGGCTGTCGTCGGCCGCATCCGCCGCCAACGCGGCCATCGACCACATGCGCGACTGGGCACTTGGCACGGCCGGCGCCTGGGTGACGATGGGCATCCCGAGCAACGGCGACTACGACATCCCGAAGGACGTGATGTTCGGCTTCCCGGTGACCTGCGCCGGCGGCGAATACAAGATCGTCGAGGGCCTGGACATCGACGACTTCAGCCGTCAGTGCATCGGCAAGACGCTGGCCGAGCTGCAAAGCGAGCAGGACGGAGTCAAGCACCTGCTGTGACCCCCGCCGAGGCGCTGTTCGAGGAGGGCGAAGCCGCGCGGGCCCTGCCCGTGTGCGACCACTACTGCGGCGTCGAGGCGCGCATGCGCAAGAGCCTCGCGCTGCAGGCCGAACTGGGGCCGGTGTTCGACGTCACGCTCGACGGGGAGGACGGCGCGCCGGTCGGCGGCGAGCTAGAGCATGCCGCGCTGATGACCGAGTTGGTGAACGGGCCTGACAACCGCCACGGGCGCGTCGGCATCCGCCTGCAGCCGGTGGAGCATCCGGCCTTCGAGCCCGTGCTGTCCCGCGTGGTGAATGCATCGGGCGCGCGGCTGGCCTACCTGATGATCCCCAAGCCACGCGGCCTGGCCGACCTGCAACGCGCCGTCGCCGCCATCGAGGCGGCCGAACGCAGCGCCGGCCTGGAGCACCCGATCCCATTGCATGCACTGGTGGAAACGCACGGTGCCTTGCGCGAGGTGCAGGCCCTGGCCGCGCACCCACGCATCGAATCGCTGTCCTTCGGTCTGATGGATTTCGTCTCGGCGCATCGCGGCGCGATCCCGGCTTCGGCGATGAGTGCCAACGGCCAGTTCGAGCATCCGCTGGTGCAACGCGCCAAGCTGGAGATTGCCGCCGCCTGCCATGCCTTCGCAAAAACGCCGTCGCACTGCGTGGTCACCGAATTCAAGGACAAGTTGGCGCTGGAAGCCGCCGCCACCAAGGCCTCACGGCAGCTCGGCTACACGCGCATGTGGAGCATCCACCCTGACCAGATCCGCGTCATCGTCGATGCCTTCGCGCCCACGGTGGCTGAGGTGGACCAGGCCGCCGCCATTCTGATGGCCGCGATGGCGGCCGATTGGGCGCCGATACGCCACCACGACACGCTGCACGACCGTGCCAGCTACCGCTATTTCTGGCATGTGCTGCAACGCGCGCACCAGACCGCCTATGCCGGCGGCCCCCAATTGCCGATTGAAGTGCGGCAGGCCTTCTTCGATGCCAGGCCCGACTGAGGTCCTGTCAGAAGTATGTATTTTGAAGTATGTATACTATACGCATACTTCATCGCCGGAGCCCGCCATGGAAGCCACCGTCGCCGAACGCGGCCAGATCACCCTGCCCAAGGCAGTGCGCGACGCTTTGGGCCTGACCAAGGGCTCGCTGCTCAAGGTCGAGCTCGACGGTGGACGCATCATCCTGCGCAAGAACGTCGACGACGCCATCTCGCGGGCCCGCGGTCGCTTCAAGCTCGACGGGTTCGCCTCGACCGACGACGCGATGCGCGCCATCCGCGGCCGCGCGCCCGGCGACCCGCTGGACACTTGAGCCCGGCGATGATCGCCATCGACTCGTCGGTCATCATCGACCTGCTGGCCGGCGAAGCCGGCACGGCCGAAGGGGCCGAAGCCGCGCTGCGCCAGAGCCTGAGCATCGGCCCGGTGGTGTTGTGCGATGTCGTGCTGGCCGAGGTCACCACCGCACTGCAAGACGGCTCGCAGGCCTTGGCCGCGCTTGAAGAAATGGGCATCGGCTACGTCGCCACCGAATCCAAGGCCGCCGTGCGCGCCGGCGAGATGCAGCGCCGCTATCGCCAGCGAGGCGGCAAACGCCAGCGCACCGTGCCCGACTTTCTCGTCGGAGCGCATGCCCTGCTGCAATGCAACGCGCTGATCACCCGCGACGGCGGGTTCTTCCGCGACTACTTCAAGGGGCTCAAGGTCATCGTGCCGAAAGCTTCGTGAGTCATCATCACCCCCAACATTCGTCAGGAGTCCCCATGCTGCAGGCCTACCGCCAACATGTCGCCGAACGCGCCGCACTCGGCATACCGCCACTGCCTCTTTCCGCCAAGCAGACGGCCGAGCTGATCGAACTGCTGAAGGCGCCGCCCAAGGGCGAAGAAGAGGCGCTGCTCGAGTTGATCACCTACCGCGTGCCGGCCGGTGTGGACGACGCCGCCAAGGTCAAGGCCAGCTACCTCGCGGCGCTGGCCCACGGCAGCGAGAAGTGCGCACTGATCGATGCCAAGCGAGCCACCGAACTGCTCGGCACGATGCTGGGCGGCTACAACATCGCCCCGCTGATCGATCTGCTGAAGAAACCGGCCGTGGCCGAGGTGGCAGCCGCCGGACTGAAGAAGACGCTGCTGATGTTCGACCAGTTCCACGACGTCAAGGAACTGGCCGACCAGGGCAATGCAACGGCCAAGGCCGTGCTGCAAAGCTGGGCCGATGGCGAATGGTTCACCGCGCGCCCCGAGGTACCCGAGAGCATCACCGTCAGCATCTTCAAGGTGGCCGGCGAGATCAACACCGACGATCTGTCGCCGGCACCCGACGCCTGGAGCCGCCCGGACATCCCGCTGCACGCGCTGGCGATGCACAAGAACCCGCGCCCCGGTGTCACGCCCGAGGAAGACGGCAAGCGCGGCCCAGTGAAGTTCATCGAGGAGTTGCGCGCCAAGGGCAACCTGGTGGCCTATGTCGGCGATGTCGTCGGCACCGGCTCGAGCCGCAAGTCGGCCACCAATTCGGTGCTGTGGTTCACCGGCGAGGACATACCCTTCGTGCCCAACAAGCGCTTCGGCGGCGTGTGCCTGGGCGGCAAGATCGCGCCGATCTTCTACAACACGATGGAGGACTCCGGCGCGCTGCCGATCGAGCTCGACGTGAGTCAGATGGCCATGGGCGACGTGGTCGAACTGCGCCCCTACGAGGGCAAGGCGCTGAAGGACGGCAAGGTGATCGCCGAATTCAAGGTGAAGAGCGAAGTGCTGTTCGACGAGGTGCGCGCCGGCGGGCGCATCCCGCTGATCATCGGCCGTGGTCTCACGGCCAAGGCACGCGAAGCCCTGGGCCTGCCGCCAAGCACCCTTTTCCGCCTGCCGCAGGACCCGGCCGACAGCGGCAAGGGTTTCACGCTGGCGCAGAAGATGGTCGGCCGCGCCTGTGGCCTGCCCGAGGGCCAGGGCGTGCGGCCGGGCACCTACTGCGAGCCGCGCATGACCAGCGTCGGCAGCCAGGACACCACCGGCCCGATGACGCGCGACGAACTGAAGGACTTGGCCTGCCTGGGCTTCAGTGCCGACCTGGTGATGCAGAGCTTCTGCCACACCGCCGCGTACCCGAAGCCGGTGGACGTGAAGACGCACCATGAGTTGCCCGAATTCATCAGCACGCGCGGTGGCATCAGCCTGCGACCGGGCGACGGCGTGATCCACAGCTGGCTCAACCGCTTCCTGCTGCCCGACACGGTCGGTACCGGCGGCGACAGCCACACACGCTTCCCGATCGGCATCAGCTTCCCCGCCGGCAGCGGCCTGGTGGCCTTTGCCGCAGCCACTGGCGTGATGCCGCTGGACATGCCCGAAAGCGTGCTCGTGCGCTTCAAGGGCAAGATGCAAGCGGGCGTGACGCTGCGTGACCTGGTGAATGCGATTCCGCTGTACGCCATCAAGGCTGGCCTGCTGACGGTGGAAAAGAAGGGCAAGAAGAACATCTTCTCCGGCCGCATCGTCGAGATCGAGGGCTTGCCCGATCTGAAGGTGGAGCAGGCCTTCGAGCTCAGCGATGCCTCGGCCGAGCGTTCGGCCGCCGGCTGCACCGTGCACCTGAACAAGGAGCCGATCATCGAGTACATCCACAGCAACATCACGCTGATGAAATGGATGATCGCCGAGGGTTATGCCGACCCACGCACGCTGCAGCGCCGTATCGACGCGCAGCAAGCCTGGCTGGCCGATCCGAAGCTGCTGAAACGCGACGCCGACGCTGAGTACGCCGCCGTCATCGACATCGATCTGGCCGACATCGTCGAGCCGATCGTCGCCTGCCCCAACGACCCCGACGACGTGAAGACGCTGTCGGCCGTGGCCGGCGCGAAGATCGACGAGGTCTTCATCGGCAGTTGCATGACAAACATCGGCCACTTCCGCGCGGCCAGCAAGCTGCTCGAAGGCAAGCGCGACATCCCGGTGAAGCTGTGGGTCGCGCCGCCGACGAAGATGGACGCGCGCCAGCTCAGCGAGGAAGGGCACTACGGCGTGCTCGGCAGCGCCGGCGCGCGCATGGAAATGCCCGGCTGCAGCCTGTGCATGGGCAACCAGGCGCAGGTGAAGGAAGGCGCAACCGTGTTCTCCACCAGCACGCGCAACTTCCCCAACCGTCTGGGCAAGAACTCGAACGTCTATCTCGGTTCGGCGGAGCTGGCGTCGATCTGCTCAAAGTTGGGGCGCATCCCGACGCGCACCGAATACCTGCAGGACATGGGTGTGCTCGACGCGGCCAGCGCCAGTGTCTACCGCTACCTGAACTTCGACCAGATCGAGGACTACGGTGCGGTGGAAGAAAAGGCCGGGGCGGCCTAGACCGGCGCCACCAGCATGGCGAAAGGGCCTGTAACCAGGCCCTTTCGCGTCCCACGGGCGTGCTTGTGGTGGTCCAACGCTCCGCGAAGTATTCGGCATTGGATTGTCGTCATTGGGCAACGCCATCGAATTGGCTGCCCAAGGCATGGCTGTTCCCGGTTTTGCATCTCGAGAGAATCGGGGCACAATCGCCCACTTCCACTGACGCAGGGCACGCATGAAAGCACTCCGTTCATTGGCGCTGGTTGGCGTCTCGATCGCGCTGGGAAGCGCGTTTGCCGCACAGGACAAGGACAGTTCGAAGGCTGCCAAGAAGACGCCGAAGACCGTCGAGGCCAAGGCCAGCGTGCCGCCGCCGCTGACGCTGGCCATGGCCGACCCCGAGCAGATCGTCGCTTCGGCGCTGGCCTTCGTCGGCGAGTACAACTGCGAGGACAAACAAACGCTGGTGGTCACCCGACACCAGGTCGTAGGTTATGTCGACGTGGTGTTCAAGAAGGCCCACTACACCATGAAGCCCGTGCGCTCGGCCACCGGCGCGCTGCGTCTGGAACAGGTCGGCGGTTCGATGCTGATGGTGCAGATTCCGGCGAAGTCGATGTTGATGGACACCGACAAGGGCAAGCGTGTGGTCGATTCCTGCGTGCACCCCGAGCAGGCCAAGGAAGTGGCCGAGGAAAACAGCCTCGACATGAATCTGCCCGGTCAGGTGAACACCGCCGCCGTGGCGGCTGCGCCGAAGCGCTGAAACCCGCGCGCCGGGTGCGCGCTCAGGCGCAACTCGGCGTGATGCGCTTGGCGTACTCGCGCAAGCCTGCAATGAGCCTGCGGCCACGGGCGTCGGCGCCTGCCTCCAGCCCCACCAGCCGTTGTTCGAAAGTGTGTAGGTCGAGCGCACCACCCGCGCCTTCGCACAAGCGCTCGGCCACATGCGTGCGCCACTGCTCGGTTTCGGCCTGCGTCAGCGAGTCGGGAAAATTGCGCGCGCGATAGCGCAGCAGCAATTCATCCAGCCGCGGGTCGGCAAAGGCCGGGCGCTTGTCGGCCAGCTTGTCCGGGCTCAGCGCGCGCAGCCGCTGCAGCATGCGCCGATCCTCGTTGCCGATGAAACCACCATACAGATCCTCGTCGACATCGGGCCGCTGTTCGGCTTCGGGCCGCTGGAACACGTCGCCCCACATGCCGGCCAGCAGCCTGGCATGGCGCGCCGCCACATCGGCATGGCGCAGCGCCTGATCGATATCGATACCCCAGCGTCGAGCCATCTCCGGTGTCAGCGTCTTCAGCTTCGCGATGACCACCGGTGACTTGTTGATGTGGATCGTCTTGATCGGCAGGCGCATCACGCCGACTGGCAGATCCTCCGACCGGCTGAACATTCGCAGGCGCAGGCTGGCCACATCGAGCCTCGGCAGCTCCGCAGGATCCTGTCCCAGGTCCCAGACGATGATCTCGTTCTTGTTCACCGGGTGCGGCGCCAACGGCCAGACCACGGCAATGCAGCCGCGCTCCGGGCCGTACCTGCCCGACACATGCAGGAACGGCCGTCCCTGCGCCTGCGCCGCGGCGATTTCGTCGAGCACCGCATCCTTCTTGCGCAGGCGCAGGCAGAAGTCCCACAGCCGGGGCTGCTTCGCCTTCAGCAAGCGCGCCAGCGCCAGCGTGGCACGCACATCGGACAGCGCGTCGTGCGCGTCGTCATGGTCCAGGCCGTTCGCGCGCGTCAGGTGCTCGAGCTTGAAGGACGGCCGGCCGTCCTCGTGCGTCGGCCATTGAATGCCCTCGGGGCGCAACGCCCAGGCGGTGCGCAGCACGTCCAGCAGGTCCCAGCGGCCGCATTGGTTCTGCCACTCGCGCGCGTAGGGGTCGATCAGATTGCGCCAGAACAGATGGCGCGTGACCTCGTCATCGAAGCGGATCGAGTTGTAGCCCACGCCCACCGTGCCGGGGCGGGACAGTTGCAGCTCGATCGCTGCAGCGAAGGCATGCTCCGGCAGGCCCTTTTCCAGGCAGTGCTGCGGCAGGATGCCGGTGAGCAGGCAGGCCTCGGGCTCGGGCAGGAAGTCCGGCGCCGGCTGGCAATGGCACATCACCGGCGCGTCGATCGGGTTCAGCTCGGCATCGGTGCGCAAGCCGGCGAACTGTGCCGGCCGGTCGCGCCGCGGCGACACGCCGAAGGTCTCGTAGTCGTGCCAGAAGAAGCTGAATTCGCTCATCCCTGCAAGATAACCGATGCGTGCCGCCACGATGGCATGATGCGCGCGTCGCTCCCCGAAACCCGATGTCAAATTGCTATCGTCACCTGCTGCTGGGCGCTATCGCGCTGCTGGTCACGCAGGCCGCGATACCCCAGGGCAACGGCAAGACCGCCACGCTGGGCAACGCCCGTGCCGGCGCCACGCTGCTGAGCTACGACCAACTGAGTGCCTGCCTGCAGCAGCGCGACGAGCTGGGGCAGCGCAAGCTGAGACTCGAGGCCGAGCGCGCCACGCTCGATCGCGAGCGCACCGAACTGTTGCGCAGCGACGAGGCGCTGAAGGCCGAACGGGCCAAGGTCGACCAGATGAATGCAACCGCGGCCGACATCCACAAACGCAACCAAGCGTTGTCGCAGCAGATCAGCGAGTTCAATCGGCGCGTCGCCAGTTTCGATGCCGCATCACCTTCCGGTCCCGCCGGCGATCGACAACGCCGCAGCCTGGAGCGCGACAAGGCGGCGCTGGAAAAGTCGGCAGCCGAGTTGGACGCCGAACGCGCCGCGCTGGGGCCAGACGCCGAACAGCTGATCAAGGGCCATCAGGCCCGCGCCATGCAGCGCGACGCCGCTGCCGCCGACTGGAACACGCGCAACGCCGCCCTGACGAAAGCGGTCGACGGCTACCAGAGCGAGCTGTCGGAATGGCAAGCCGACTGCGAAGGCCGGACCTACCGCGAAGACGACGAGAAGCTGATCAAATCGGGCAAGTAAGCTCAGATGCGCAACTGGCGCGCGGCGAGGTCCTTCATGATCTCTTCCGATCCGCCGCCGATCATCATCACCTTGACCTCGCGGTAGATGCGCTCGCTCTTCGTGCCGCGCATGAAACCCATGCCGCCGAGGATCTGCACCGCCTGGTCGGCACAGAACTGCATGGCCTGCGTGGCCACCACCTTGGCCATGCAGCAGCGCGCGACCAGGTCGTCGGCCGCACCCAGGCCGCTCTGCAATCGGAAGGCCAGGTCGTAGACCAGCGCGCGGGCGCTCTCGATGCGGGCCACCATGTCCACCAGCTTGTGGCGGATCACCTGGCGCTCGGACAGGGCGGCCCCGAAGGTCTTGCGCTCGCGCGCCCAGGCCAGCGCCTCGTTGGTGCAGGCCTCGGCATAGGCGCAGGCGAGCGTGGCCATCATCAGCCGCTCGTGGTTGAAGTTGTGCATGATGGCCTTGAAGCCCCGCCCCTCCTCGCCGACCAGGTTCGCCATCGGCACGCGGCAGCCGTCGAAGTGCAGATGCGCCGTGTCGCTGGCCCACCAGCCCATCTTCTTCAGCTCGGTGCGCGACAGGCCCGGCGTGTCGCCGTCGACCAATAGCAGCGACACGCCACCCGGGCCGCGGTTCGCGGGGTCGGTGCGCACCGCCACCATCAGGAAGTCGGCGCGCATACCCGATGTGATGAAGGTCTTTTCGCCATTCACGACGTAGTTGTCGCCGTCGCGTATCGCGGTGGTGCGCAGCGCCGCCACGTCGGAACCGCCGCCCGGCTCGGTGATGGCCAGTGCGGCGATCTTCTCGCCGGTCAGCACGGCGGGCACGACACGCCGCTTCAGGGCCTCGCTGCCGTGCGCGACGAGCGGCGGCAGCGCGATGCCGTGCGAGCCCAGGCTGGCCTGCAGCCCCCCCGAGCCGGCACGCGCCAACTCCTCGGCCGAGACGATGCCGAAAAACAGGTCGGCCGGCGTGCCGCCGAGGTCCTCCGGGTAGCCCATGCCGATGAGCCCGATCTCCGCCGCCTTGCGGTACAGCTCGCGGGGGAAGCCGCCGGCCTCGTCCCAGTCGTTGACATGGGGCGCGATCTCGCGCGCCACGAAATCGCGCAGGCTGTGCCTGAAGGCCTGGTGCGAGGGGCTGAAGTATTCGGGGCGCGGGGGCAGGTCGAACATGGATGGCTCTCAGGCGACAATAGGGGTTTTGTCCGCAGCGGAACGGCACAGTGTGCCGCAACCGCGCCAGACTGACCGCAGGCCAGACGCCTGCCTTCCCCGTGGAGATGTATCGATGACCCGTGTCTTCAACTTCAGCGCCGGCCCCGCCGCGCTGCCCGAACCCGTGCTCAAGACAGCCGCCGAGGAGATGCTCGACTGGCATGGCTCGGGCATGTCGGTGATGGAGATGAGCCACCGCGGCAAGGAATTCATCGCCATCCACGCCGAGGCCGAGGCGCTGCTGCGCGAGCTGCTCGCGATCCCCACCGACTACAAGGTGCTGTTCATGCAGGGCGGCGCCATCGGTGAAAACGCCATCGTGCCGATGAACCTGCTGCGCGGCAAGGCATCGGCCGACTACATCGACACTGGCGAATGGTCGAAGAAGTCGATCAAGGAAGCCGGCAAGTACTGCAAGGCCAACGTCGCCGCCAGTGCCAAGGACGGCGGCTACACCAGCATCCCGCCGCGCGACAGCTGGAAGCTCGATGCGAACGCGGCCTACGTGCACATCTGCAGCAACGAGACCATCGGCGGGGTCGAGTACCACTGGACGCCCGAGGTCGGTGACGTGCCACTGGTGGCCGACATGTCGAGCAACATCCTGTCCAAGCCGGTGGAGGTGTCCAAGTACGGGCTGATCTACGGCGGCGCGCAAAAGAACATCGGCCCGGCTGGACTGACGATCGTCATCGTGCGCGAGGACCTGATCGGCAACGCCTTGCCCTTCTGCCCTTCTGCCTTCGACTACAAGCAACAGGCCGACAACGACTCAATGCTCAACACCCCACCCACCTACGCGATCTACATCGCCGGGCTGGTGTTCAACTGGATCAAGGCACAGGGCGGGCTGAAGGCGATGGCCGAGCACAACCGCGCCAAGGCGGCACTGCTCTACGACTACCTCGATGCGACCTCGTTCTACAGCAGCCCGGTGGCAAGACCCGACCGCTCGCTGATGAACGTGCCCTTCAAGCTGAAGGACGAAGCACTCGACGAGGCCTTCCTGAAAGGCGCGCAGCAACGCAAGATGCTGCAGTTGAAAGGCCACCGCTCGGTGGGCGGCATGCGCGCGTCGATCTACAACGCCATGCCGGTTGAAGGCGTGAAGGCACTCGTGGCCTACATGAAGGAATTCGAGGCAAAGCATGGTTGAGCCGCTGAAGGTACTGGTCCTGAACCAGATTTCGGCCAATGGCCTGAAGCGCCTGCCCGCAGCGCGCTACAAGACCGGCAAGGACCTGCAAGCGCCCGACGCGGTGCTGCTGCGCTCATTCGACATGCACGCCATGGACATCCCGGCCAGTGTGCAGGCCGTTGGCCGTGCCGGTGCGGGCACCAACAACATCCCGGTGCCGGCCATGAGCCAGCGCGGCGTGCCGGTGTTCAACGCGCCCGGCGCGAACGCCAATGCGGTAAAGGAACTGGTGCTGGCCGGCATGCTGCTCGCGGCGCGCAACCTGCCGGCGGCGCTGCGCTTCGTCGGCGCGCTCGACGCCGCCGACGCCGAGTTGGACACGAAGGTAGAGGACGGCAAGAAGGCCTTCGGCGGCTATGAGCTGGCGGGGCACACGCTGGGCATCGTCGGCCTGGGCAAGATCGGCTGCCTGGTGGCCGACGCCGCCATCAAGCTCGGCATGAACGTGCTGGGTTACGACCCCGACATCACCGTCGACGCCGCCTGGAGCCTGCCGGCACAGGTGAAGAAGGCCGCTACCGTGGTCGAGGTGCTGAAGAACGCCGACTTCGTGACGCTGCACGTGCCGCTGGTCAGCGGCACGCGCAACCTGGTGAATGCCGACAACATCGGCCTGATGCGCGCCGGCGCGGTGCTGCTGAACTTCTCGCGCGATGGCGTGGTCAACGAAGCCGCGGTGCTCGACGCTCTGGCGAAAGAGCGCCTGGGTTACTACGTCTGCGACTTCCCCAGCGGCGCGGCACAAGGCAATGCCAAGGTCATCGCGCTGCCGCACCTGGGTGCGTCCACGCGCGAGGCTGAAGAGAACTGCGCGGTGATGGTGGTGGACCAGTTGCGCGACTATCTGGAGAACGGCAACGTGGTCAACGCGGTGAACTTTCCGCAGGTGACGATGGCGCGCGAGTCGGCCTACCGCGTGGCCATCGCCAACGCCAACGTGCCGAACATGCTCGGCCAGATCTCCACCGCGATGGCGAGTGCCGGGCTGAACATCCACAACATGGTCAACAAGTCGCGCGGGGAAATGGCGTACACGCTGGTCGACGTGGACAGCGCCGTCGGTGAGCCGGTGCTGGACAGCCTGCGCGCCATCGGCGGCGTGCTGTCGGTGCGCTACCTGCCGCACCAGGACGCCTGAGTCGAATGGCGAAGAAGCGCGGCAA
>JAHECC010000053.1 GCA_024641965.1 Rubrivivax sp. | reverse complement strand
TTCGCGCACAAGAACAACTGGGGCGGCGACATCCGCTTCGACCTGAAGCGCATGATGCGCGCGCTGATCGAGCTGGCGGTCGTGGCCGGCTGGCCGATGGCGATCTACTGGCTGGTGCAGACCGGGTTGAACCCGCAGTTGGTGGTCTTCGTCGGGCTGGCGCTGCTCTTCGCCGGCGACCGCTTCTTCAAATGGCAGGCGGTGCTGCCGATCATGACGCCGGTGCTGCTCATCGGCGGCATGACCACCGGGCTGTTCACGCCCACCGAAGGCGCCATCGCCGCCAGCGTCTGGGCCATGGTGCTGGGCCTGTTCTGGTATCGCACGCTGAACTGGAAGATGTTCGTCAAGATCAGCCTCGATTCGGTGGAGACCACGGCGACGATCATGTTCGTCGTCGCCGCGGCCTCGATCTTCGGCTGGATGCTCACCGCCACCGGCGTGACCACGGCGATCGCCGAATGGGTGCTGGGCTTCACCAAGGAAGCGTGGGTGTTCCTGCTGCTGGCCAACCTGCTGATGCTCTTCGTCGGCTGCTTCCTCGAGCCCACTGCGGCGATCACGATCCTGGTGCCGATCCTGCTGCCGATCGCGCGGCAGCTCGGCGTGGACCCGGTGCACTTCGGCCTGGTGATGGTGCTGAACCTGATGATCGGTCTGCTGCATCCGCCGATGGGCATGGTGCTGTTCGTGCTGGCGCGCGTGGCCAAGCTCAGCGTCGAGCGCACCACGGTGGCGATCCTGCCGTGGCTGGTGCCGCTGCTGTTCAGTCTGGCGGTGCTGACCTACGTGCCGGCGATCGGGCTTTGGTTGCCCCGCTATTTCGGACTGTGAAGGCCGCCGCATGACACGCATCGCCGCCGTCGAACTGCTGCACGTCGACCTGCCGCCGCCGGTGCCGCGCAGCGACGCGATCCAGTCGTTCGTGACCCAGGAAACGCCCTTCGTTCGCATCACCTGCGATGACGGCAGCGAAGGCATCGGCTACAGCTACACCATCGGCACCGGCGGCTCGTCGGTGATGGCGCTGCTGCACGACCACCTGGCGCCGCGGCTGATCGGCCGCGACCCGGCGCGAATCGAGGCCATCTGGCGCGAGCTGATGTTCGCGACGCATGCCACCACGGTCGGCGCGATCAGCAGCCTGGCGCTGGCCGCCATCGACACCGCGCTGTGGGACTGGCGCTGCCGCCGCGACGGCCAGCCGCTGTGGCTGGCGGCCGGCGGTGCGAAACAACGCATCCCGGTCTACACCACCGAGGGCGGCTGGCTGCACCTGAGCCCCGACGATCTGGTGCGCGAGACCCTGGCCGCGCAGGCCGCCGGCTTCAAGGGCGCCAAGCTCAAGGTCGGCAAGCCACATGTCAGCGAGGACGTGGCGCGCCTGCGCGCGGTGCGCGACGCGGTGGGTGAGGGCTTCGAGCTGATGGTCGATGCCAACCAGTGCTTCATGCTGAGCGAAGCCTTGCGCCGCGCGCCGCGTTATGCCGACTTAGGCATTGCCTGGTTCGAGGAGCCGCTGCCGGCCGACGACATCGCCGGCCACGCACGGCTGGCCGCGGCCAGCGCGGTGCCGATCGCGGTGGGCGAGTCGCTGTACTCGATCGGCCAGTTCGCCGATTACGTGCGGCAGGGTGCGGCGTCGATCCTGCAGGTGGACGTGGCGCGCGTCGGCGGCATCACCCCGTGGCTGAAAGTGGCCCACCTGGCGGAGGCGCACAACCTGGCGGTGTGCCCGCACTTCCTGATGGAGCTGCACGTCTCGCTGTGCGCCGCGGTGCCCAGCGCCGCGTGGGTGGAATACATCCCGCAGCTCGACGCCATCGCCGACAGCCGCATGCTCGTCGCCGAGGGCCATGCCGTGGCGCCCGATACGCCGGGGCTGGGCATTGCCTGGCGCTGGGATGAAATCGAGCGGCGCGCCAAGGCGACGTATCGCATTCGCTGAACCCGGAACGCTGCGAGTCAGCCCGCCCGCGCGCGTTTCGGCGACACCCGCCCGGCACGAGGCGCTTCCGTCGCATGCGCATCCACATAGGCATCCAGCAGGCGTCGGATCATGCGCTGGTAGGGCCTGTCGCCCTTGGCCGCTTCCGTCTTGAAGAAGTCCACGCTCTTCTTGCCGAGGGTGATCGTGATCTGCACGTCCTCGTCGCGGAAGGCCAGCTCCTGCGGCGAGGGCAAGAAATCACGAATCATCCGCGGCTCGTTTGTGTAGGACATGTACGCACGCTTCTTCCGTTGGGCCAGCGACAGGCTGGATGCGAACGGGATCATCGCGTTCGTGAGTAACCGTTCGTTCATCGACGTGCGGATCTTCGACGGCTTTCGCAAGGTGCTGGCCAGAAAGTCAAACGAGATAGGCATCGTCGATCTCAAGGGCAATGCACGTACCGCTTGGCCGAGCACAAGGAGCGGTGCATCGAGTTGCTGGCGCGCGCGGTGCGGGTGAGTGTCGGGACGCTGCGCATCGTGCAGGCCTTGAAGGACACGCCGCGCTGAGCAGCACTACCCTTGATCGCCCGCATTCCGGGGCCTCGTACATACTCGGCAGGCCAACGGATGGCCGCGGCGGCGTTTGCCTACAGGCGATTCGGGCTCCGATTCACACCAGGACCAGCACCATGAGCGACGACACCATCCTGCCCGGCGCCGAGCCCTTCTATCTCCACGGCAACCACATCGGCGTGCTCGTCTGCCACGGCTTCACCGGAACGACGCAGAGCATGCGCTACCTGGGCGAACAACTGCATGCGGCCGGGTTCACGGTGATCGGCCCTCGGCTCAAGGGCCACGGCATCTCGCCGGCGGCGATGGCAACGACCACGGCGCAGGACTGGATCGATTCGGTCGACGAGGCCTTGACCGAATTGCGCAAGCGCTGCACGCACATCTTCATGACCGGACTGTCGATGGGCGGCACGCTGGCGCTGTACACGGCGGCGAAGCACGCCGACGTGATCCTCGGCGCGATCCCGATCAACGGCGTGGTGCAGCTCGACAGCCCGGACATGGCCGGCCTCGCCTTCGACCGTTCGATGCCGACCACCGTGCCTGGCATCGGCTCGGACATCAAGGATCCGAATACCAAGGAGCTGGCCTATGCCGAAGTGCCGGTACCGGCGATTCGCCAGGTGTTCGCGCTGGCCGCTGTGACCCACGACCTGCTGCCGACAATCAAGTGCCCGGTGCTGGTGATGCAATCGCGCGAGGACCATGTGGTCAAGCCCGCCAACGGGCCGCTGATCGCCTCGCGCGTGGGCTCCCGGCGCGTGGAGCTGCTGTGGCTCGAGGACTCGTACCATGTGGCGACGATCGACAACGACAAGCAATTGATCGCGCGGCAGGCGGCGGCCTTCATCCAGCGTTTCGCCGCCGGCTGAGTCCGATGGCCGTCTGAGGACATGGCCTTGTCGACGATCGAAATCAAAGCACATCGCGGCGCGACGGGTTCGCGCCATTTGGAGCGTGCCATGGAGCATGCAGCCACCTATGCCGAATGGCTGGCGCTGGCCGACGAACATGACCGCTTCAGTGGCGCTGCGGATTGGCGCGCCAGCGACGACACCGACCTGCTGCACGCGCCGGAGATTCGCCACAGCATCAAGACGCTGCGCACGATGCGCGAGGCCGGAGCGACCTGGCCGTTGACGAAGAAGCTGCAGGAATTGTTGTTCCGCCACCAGGGCGAGTTCATCCACCCCGAGCTGTACCACTTCGCCAGGGGTGGCACCAAGCATGTGGTGAAGGACTTCTTCGACGAAGTCGAGGCCTGCGTGCACTACCTGATCGCGCTCGAAGTCGACGGTGTGGGCGACGAGTACAAGCTGGAACAGGTCAAGCGCGTCGGCCGCGTCTATGGCCGCCCGGCGTTGCTGCTGTCCGGCGGCGCGCTGCTCGGGCTGTACCACTTCGGCGTTATCAAGGCGCTGTTCGATCAGCAACTGCTGCCGCGCACGATTTCGGGGTCGAGCATGGGCTCGATCATGGCAGCGTGGACCTGCTGCCACACCGACGACGAACTGCGCACGCTGTTCGCCGACCTGAGCCTGATCCGCACCGACGCGCTCGACCGGCTGCCGATGCGCGAGATGTTGAAGCAGCGCACAGTCATGGACCAACCGAAGCTGCTGCGCTTCCTGGGCACGGTGCTGCCCGACATGACGTTCGCGGAAACGCTGCAGCATTCGCGGCGCATCCTGAACGTCTCGGTCTCGCCGCTGAAGAAGTTGCAGACGCCGCGGCTGCTGAACCACCTGGCCTCGCCGGAAGCACTGGTACGCCATGCGGTGCTGGCGTCCTGTGCTGTGCCGCTGGTCTTCAAGCCGGTGCAGCTGATGGCGCGCCAGCGCGGCGTGGTCAAGCCGTGGATGGAAAACGAGCTGTGGATCGACGGCTCGGTCAACGGCGACCTGCCGTTCATGCAGCTGACGCAGATGTTCAACATCAACCACTACATCACCTCGCAGGCCAATCCGCACGTCGTGCCCTTCCTGGCCTACCAGGAAAGCGGCCCCGGCGTCTTGCCGTCGATCGCGCGCATGCAGGGCAACGTGCTCAGGAAGAGTGCCGCGGAGCTGTTCGACGTGGCGCGCAAGCACGCGCCGCTCGGCATGCTGCGCAGCGCCTTCGCGACGGCCCATGCCGTCAGCAACCAGACCTACACCGGCAGCGACATGCACATCCAGCTGCCCTTCCGGCCGAGTCTGTACACCAAGGTGCTGAGCAACCCGAGCTTCAAGGAGTTCCAGCAGTACGTGCGCTTGGGCGAGCAGGCCACCTGGCCGCGGCTGGCGATGATCCACGATCGCACGCGCCTGAGCCGGCTGTTCGGTACCTACATCGGCATCCTGACGAAGCGCATCGAAGAAGGCCCGAAGCGTGGCCGGGCGAGGTCGAGGCGCGGCGTGGCCTAGCTGCGGGGCCCATAAGGCTCAGCGACCAGCCATTCGCGTCGGGAGCTACAAAGCGTTGCGATGACTCACAGAATGCAACGCCGGTTCGGTCCTAGGATCGCATCAACAGGGTCGGCACCGATGCAGCCGGCGTTCGGGGCCGGCGCCCCTCAGTGACAGCACAGCAAGGGGGCCAAGTGACATATCTGATGATTGCCACCGGCACCACCCGCCGCGCAGCCCGCTGGCACGCCGTTTCGTGGCGCGCCCTGGGGTTGTCGCTCACGCTGGCCGCATCGCTGCTGTTGGTCGCGGGCGTCGGCCTGGGCCGCTGGCTGGCGACTCCCCAGGCCGACACCATCCTCATGGTTCCGCAGCCCGGACCGCAGACCCCGCTGTTCACGCTCGAGCAGTTGGGCACCTTGTCGGCCCGCCTCTTCAAGCTGGAAAGCCTGGGGCGGCGACTGAGCGAGGGCCTTGGCACCCGGATCCCCGGCAACCAAGCCCGGCCGGCGGAGAAGAAGGTCGGCAGCGGCGGGCCGATGCTTGCGCCGCGACCATTGGCGTTGCAGGACCTGGGCGCGTTGTTGCAACGCGTCGCCGCGATGGAGCAGCAGATGGCGCTGGTGGACGATGCTTCCACGCAGCGGGCGTTGGCCTTGATGCACCTGCCGACGCGCTCGCCGCTGCACGATGGCGAGATGACCTCGTCCTTCGGCAACCGCGGCGACCCGATCACCGGCCGACGCGCCTTCCATGCCGGGCTGGACTTTGCCGCCGAGTACGGCAGCCCGATCCGCGCGGCCGCCGGCGGCATCGTGGTTTTTGCCGGCTACCGCCCGGACTACGGCTGGATGGTCGAGATCGACCATGGCAACGAATTGAGCACGCGCTACGCCCACGCGTCGCGCCTGCTCGTCAAGCCCAAGGTACTGGTGGCACCGGGCGAAGAGATCGCCACACTCGGCTCGAGCGGACGTTCGACCGGGCCTCATCTGCACTTCGAGGTGTTGCGCCGCGGCGAGCAGATCGACCCGCGGCGCTATCTTGCCGGCCTTTGACGCCGGATACCAAACGTGATGCTCCGCTCCCGACATGCGACGCAGCGGCTGACCCAGGTCGACCTGGTGCTCGCACCCCGCCGCGCAACGGGCGACCGTGTGCTGCGCGCCGGCTTAGGGCTGATGGCGCTTGTGCTCGGCGCGGCTGCGAGCCACCTGCATTGGCGCGGGCAGCTGCTCCCGCTCGAAGAGCGGGTGGCCGCCACGCAGGACCACACGCAGTTGCGCCAGCAACTGGAACAGTCGCGCTCGACGCTGCGGGTCAGCGAGGCACGCGGCCTCGAGCTCGAGCGCCAGGTTGAATCGCTGATCGGCGAGTTGCGCGAGGCCCAGGGCGAACTGAGTTTCTTCCGCAAGGGCCGCAGCAAAGCACCCTGAACACCCAAGGAGTCTTCATGTTTTCCCTGCAACGCAAATCCGCACCGATGCAACTCGGCAAGCTGTGCACGCTGATCGCCGAAGACGTGGTCATCACCGGTGACCTGGACTTCACCAGCGGGCTGCGCATCGACGGACGCGTGCTCGGCAACGTCACCGTACGGCCGGGGGAGACTCCCGACGGTGCGTTGCTGGTGCTGTCGGAAAAAGGCCGCATCGAAGGAAGCGTGCGTTGCGCCGATGCAGTGATCAACGGCGAGATCCACGGCAACCTCGAGGTCGGGAACTTCCTCGAGCTGCAGTCGAACTGCCGCATCAGCGGCACGATCCGCTATCAGCAGCTGAAGATGGATGTCGGCGCCGCCGTGCAGGGGCAACTGTCCCGGTTCGAGGCGGCGCCCGCACCGGGTAACGTGGTCGAGCTTGCTGCCGGCGAGAAGGCGGCGCACGAGCGACGCAGCTGAGCCAACCGGGTGCGGCGCGCAGCCGGCGTCCGGCCTGCCCGCGCCGCGCCGCTCGCGTGTCGTTGCCGCGCCAGGCGCACACGTCGCGTGCGCCCGTCGCCGCTATGATGCGCGGCCCTGCGCCCACCCGACTCCATGGCCGAAGCCCCTCTTTCCCTTAACGACGCGCAGATGCAGGCGGTGCATCACCTGAACGGCCCGTGCCTGGTGCTGGCCGGTGCCGGCTCGGGCAAGACGCGCGTCATCGTGCACAAGATCGCGCGGCTGCTGCAAAGCAGCATCGAGCCGAAGCACATCGCTGCGATCACCTTTACCAACAAGGCCGCGGCCGAGATGCGCGAGCGCGCCAAGGCGCTGGTCGGGCCGCGCGCGGCCAAGGACCTGGCGATCAGCACCTTTCATTCGCTCGGTGTGCGCATGCTGCGCGCCGATGGCAGCAAGGTCGGGTTGAAGGAGCAGTTCTCGATTCTCGACAGTGACGATGTGCTGGGGGTGCTGCGCGATGCCGGCGGCTGCAGCGACAACGCGCTGGCGCGGCGCTGGCAATGGGCGATCAGCCTGTGGAAGAACCAGGGGTTGGACAGCGCCGGCGCCGAAGCCGTGGCGGCCAACGATGGCGAACGCATCGCGGCGCGCGTGATGAACGTCTACGAGCAGCGCCTTTCGGCTTTCCAGGCGGTGGATTTCGACGACCTGATCGGCCTGCCGCTGAAGCTGCTGCAGCGCGATGACGAGGCGCGTGCGAAATGGCAGGAGCAGTTCCAGCATGTGCTGGTCGATGAATACCAGGACACCAACGCGGTGCAATACGAGTTGCTGAAGGCGCTGGTCGAGCACCCCGACGATCGCAGGCACGGCCTGTTCACGGCCGTAGGCGATGACGACCAGAGCATCTACGGCTGGCGCGGCGCGACCATTCACAACCTGAAACGGTTGCCGCAGGACTTTCCGAAGCTGAAGCTGATCGCGCTGGAGCAGAACTACCGCAGCACCGGCCACATCCTGCGTGCTGCCAACCATGTCATTGCCGCGAACCCGAAGCTCTACGAGAAGAAATTGTGGAGCGCGCTCGGCGACGGCGAGGTGGTGCGCGTGCTCGAATGCGATGGCGAGGAGCACGAGGCCGAGCGCGCGGTGGCGCGTTTCCAGTCGCTGCGCGCGGCCGATCCGACGCTCAAGTTCAGCGACTTCGCGATCCTCTACCGCGCCAACCATCAGGCGCGCGTATTCGAGCAGAAGCTGCGCGCCGCGCAGATCCCCTACAAGGTGTCGGGCGGGCAGAGTTTCTTCGATCGCACCGAGATCAAGGACCTGTGCGCCTGGCTGCGCCTGCTGGTGAATCAGGACGACGACCCGGCCTTCCTGCGCGCCGTGGTCACGCCCAAGCGCGGCATCGGTGTGGCCACGCTGGCCAGCCTGGGCGAGTTCGCATCGAAGTGGAAGATCAGCCTGTTCGAGGCCTTGTTCTCGCCGACGCTGCAAAGCGCGCTCGGCGCCAAGGCATTGGGTTCGCTGCACGAATTCGGCCGCTACGTGAATGACCTGGAACACCGCGCGCGCCACACCACGGGCGCCGAGGACGCGAAGACATTGCTGCTGGATTGGCTGAAGGACATCGGCTACGAACAGCACCTGCACGACAGCGAGGACAGCGAGAAGCTGGCCACCGCACGCTACAGCAACGTGCTCGATTTCGTCGACTGGGTGGCGCGGCGCTGCGGCGGACAGATCACGCAGGATGGCGGCACTTTCGAAAGCGAGAAGTCGAGCGTGCTGCAGGTGGCGCAGACCATCAGCGTCATCATCAGCCTGGCCGAGCGCGGCGACGACAGCGACACGGTGACGTTGTCGACGCTGCACGCCGCCAAGGGGCTGGAATGGGCGCATGTGCTGCTGGCAAGCGTCAACGAAGGCCTGCTGCCCTTCAAGGTCGACGACGACAGCCTGGCCGCATCGGAACTGGCCACGCGCCTGGAAGAAGAACGCCGCTTGATGTACGTGGGCATCACGCGCGCGCGGCGCACGCTCGTGGTGAGCACCCTGCGCCGGCGCAAGCGCGGCCGCGAGACGGTGGCCGGCGTGCCCAGCCGCTTCATCGCCGAGATGAAACTGAACGAAGGCGTGGCCAAGGAGGATGCGCGCGACCGGCTGAAGCGCGTGCGCGCCGAGCTGGCGGTCAAGGCCGCGGCGACGCAAGCCAGCATCGACGCGCCGGCCCCTACGACCGCGGATTGAGGCAAGGGCTACGGCTTCTTCGCGGCCTCGGTCTGTGTCTTGTAGCTCTCGTAGGACGTGGTGGCGCTTTGTTCGCAGCGTGTGCGTTCGTCGCGGTCGTTGATCTTGTTGCACTCGGTGCGCTGCCATTGCTGGCCCGCGCCATACAGCTGCTGCGAACTGCAGCCGACGAGCAAGAGCGAGGCGGACGCAAGCAGCGTGACGAGCGCTTTCATCCCCGCAACTCGACTTCGCCTTCGATCTCGACCGGGATGTCGAAGGGCAGTTCGGCCATGCCCACCGCGCTGCGGCTGTGCGCGCCGATCTCGGGGCCGAAGAGCTCGAGGATCAGGTCCGAGAAGCCGTTGATCACACTGGGCTGGCGGTTGAAGCCGCTGGCCGAGTTGACCATGCCGAATACACGCGTCCACGCGCCGATGCGGTCCAGATCGCCTAGTGCACGCTGCAGGCTGCCCAGCATCGACAGCGCGGTCAGCCGCGCGGCAACATAGCCTTGCTCGACCGACAGCTCGCGGCCCAGCTTGCCCAGCGGCTGGGCGAAGGAGCCGTCGGCGTTCTGCGGGCCATGGCCGGAGATCAGCGCACGCCGGCCGACGACATGCACGAAGGCGAAAGGCAGCACCACACCAGGCGGGGGGCGGGTGGGCGGGGGCAGCAACAGCCCCAGGGTCTGCAAGCGGCCTGCAAGCTTCGACATCGGCATCCTCCTTGTCGTGGGCCACGCATCGTGTGTAAGACGATTGTGCTGCGCCCGACGCCTGCGCCGGCTCTGCGATGATGCCGCGCATGCGCAAATGGCCCGCTCCGCTTCTGGCCGCCGCGACCTCGGTCTGCGCGGTGCTGACCATGCTGGCCGCCCCCTGGGGCCTGGATGCGCCCTGGCTGAACTTCATCTTCAAGCCGCTGACGACGCTGCTGATCATTGCTTACGCCTGGCCCCGCGGCGGTTCGCACACCGTGCCGCGGCGCTGGCTGCTGGCCGGCTTATGGCTGTCGCTGTGCGGCGACGTGGCGCTGCTGTGGCCTCAACGAGGCTTCCTGCCCGGACTGGTGAGCTTCCTGCTGGCGCACCTGGCCTATCTGGTGGCCTTCACCCGTGACGGCCTTCGCTTCGCCGCACGGCCGCTGCCCTTCGTGCTGTATGGCGCGCTGGCCGCGATCATCCTGTGGCTGTTGTGGCCGGGCGTGCCGGCGGCGCTGCGCATTCCCGTGCTGGCCTATGTGCTGTGCCTGGCGTCGATGGCGGCGCAGGCAGCGGGGCTGGCGTTGCAGTCACGCGGCACGCCGGGCCAGCGACGCGGCGCGGTGCTGGCGCTGGGTGGCGCGCTGTTCATGGCCTCGGACGCCTTGCTGGCGACGAACAGGTTCGCCGGACCGTTGCCGCTGTCAGGGTTGTGGATCCTCAGCAGCTACTGGCTGGCCCAGTGGTGCATCGCCTCCTGGCTGGAACCCGCGCAGCGCCCGGGCAAGCCGTCATAGCGGCCGGCGAGGCCTCAGGAAATCAGGCTCGCGCCGACCCCGAGAATCAGTACCGAAGCCACCGCGCTGAGCACCAGGCGCACCCAGGCGCGCTCGTGGAGCTCTTCCGCGATCAGTTGCGCCACCGGGTCCAGCGGCGGAATGCGCGTGGGCAGCGCTTCGACCAGCGAGGGCGACCAAAGGCGTGTGTCGTCGGGCGTCTGAGCGTTTCTGGCAATGGCGTTCATGTGTCGTGCCGGTTGATTCGCTAAGTCGCGGCACGCCAAGGTGCCGCACATGCGCCATCTTCGGCCCTGCGCGCATCGAGCACATGTCAGGGGTGTAACAGTGGTACGCGATGGTGTGACGGATTGCCACGCTGCCCGCCACCAGCGCCGCCGCTGCGTGGCGAGCCGCCGCCTCAGCCGGCGCTGGGAGCGCGGCTCAACGCATTGTTGGCACTGACCAGCACGCGCAGCATGCGCATGAACTCGGCACGCTCGGCCTGCGGCAGCGGCGCCAGGATGCGTTCCTGTGCGCGCTGCATCGCCGGCACCACGGCCGCCAGTTCGCTTCGCCCGGCATCTGTCAAAGTGAGCAGTCGCACGCGCCGATCGGATTGCGATGCACTGCGCTGCATCAGCCCGCGCGCTTCGAGCCGGTCGATGACCGAGGCCGTGGTCGAGGTGTCCAGGCCGATCGCCCCGGCCAGGGTGCGCTGATCCACGCCCGGTGCATTGGCCACGCCTTGCAGTGCCGCGTACTGCACCGGTGTGATGCCAAGCGATTCGCTTTCCTGCAGGAACACCGCCACCGCGATCTGCTGCAGACGGCGAATGTGGTGGCCGGGCAAACGGTCCAGGTCGACCTGAGCGGGGCGCGTACGTCTTGTTGGCATTTTCCGCAGTTCGGGGTTAACCCTGGCGCATGGCGTCGGATGTTATCACTACACTTATATTCAGTGTACTGATGATAAACCCGCGTGTACGAATGCAGACTTCGATGAATCCGGGCCGCGGCACGCTGCCGGTGCTGGTGGCCGGCGCGGGCATCGGCGGGTTGGCCGCCGCGCTGGCGCTGACGCGTCGCGGTTTCACCGTGAAGGTGCTGGAGCGCGCCGCCGAGATCGGCGAGATCGGCGCCGGCATCCAGCTCGGGCCGAATGCCTTTGCCGCTTTCGACGCGCTGGGCGTCGGCGAGAAGGCGCGCGGCCGCGCGGTGTACATCGACGAGATGGTGATGCACGACGCACTCGACGAGACGCAAGTCGGCCGCATCCCCACTGGCGACGCCTTCCGCCAGCGCTTCGGCAACCCCTACGCCGTGATCCACCGCGCCGACGTGCACGGCGCGCTGCTCGAAGGCGCGCAGGAATCCGAGCGCATCGAGCTGCTCGGCTCGACCACCGTGCAGCGCGTCGAGCAGGACGAGTCTGGCGTCACCGTCATCGACGCCCAGGGCGGCCGGCACCGCGGCATCGCGCTGATCGGCGCCGACGGCGTGAAATCGG
Source organism: Rubrivivax sp. (assembly GCA_024641965.1). Classification (GTDB taxonomy): domain Bacteria; phylum Pseudomonadota; class Gammaproteobacteria; order Burkholderiales; family Burkholderiaceae_C; genus Rubrivivax. The sequence continues at coordinate 11,444 of JAHECC010000053.1, read as the reverse complement.
CGGTGCGCGCTCAGTACGTCGGTGACGACGCGCGCGTCTCCGGCCACGTGGTCTACCGGGCCGTGGTGGACAAGTCCGATTTCCCCGCCGACCTGCAATGGAACGCAGCCAGCATCTGGGTCGGGCCGAACTGCCACCTGGTGCACTACCCCTTGCGCGGCGGCGAGCAGTACAACCTGGTCGTCACCTTCCACAGCCGCGAGCAGGAGGAGTGGAGCGTGCGCGAGGGCAGCCGCGACGAGGTGCAGAGCTATTTCGAGGGCATCTGTCCACGTGCGCGGCAAATGATCGACCTGCCCAAGGATTGGAAGCGCTGGGCCACCGCCGACCGTGAGCCGATCGGACGATGGAGCTTCGGTCGCGTGACGCTGCTCGGCGACGCCGCGCACCCGATGCTGCAATACCTGGCGCAGGGCGCGTGCATGGCGCTGGAAGACGCGGTCACGCTGGGCGAGGCGCTGGGCCTGCACGACAACGACTTCAGCAAGGCCTTCGCCTTGTACCAGCGCTCGCGCATCGCCCGCGCCGCGCGTGTCTTGCTGTCGGCGCGCGAGATGGGGCGCATCTTCCACGCCCACGGCGTGGAGCGGCTGGTGCGCAACGACCTGTGGAAGGGGCGCACGCCGGAGCGTTTCTACGACGCCATGGAATGGCTGTACGGTTGGACGCGCGAAACCTGCCTCGCAGAATGAAGGAAGCAACAGCATGGACGCCGAACTCGGACGCCTCGAAGACCTGCCCGCAGACTACGTTGCCGCGCTGCGCGAACTCAACCTGGTGCCGCTGTGGCCCAGTCTGCGTGCGGTGCTGCCGCCGCAAAGACCGCAGCCGAAGACACGGGCCACGCACTGGCCCTACCGATCGCTACGCCCATTGCTGCTGCAGGCCGGCGAGCTGACGCCGATCGAGAAGGCCGAGCGCCGTGTGCTGGTGCTGGCCAACCCGGGGCATGGTCTGGAGAAGATGCAGGCCAGTGCGGCGATGTATCTGGGTATGCAGTTGCTGCTGCCGGGCGAGTGGGCACCGTCGCACCGCCACACGCCGAACGCGGTGCGCATGGTGGTCGAAGGCGAGGGCGCGTGGACCAACGTCGATGGCGAGAAATGCGTGATGCGGCGCGGCGACCTGATCCTCACGCCCACCGGGCTGTGGCACGAACATGGCCACGACGGCGACGAACCGGTGGTCTGGCTCGACGTGCTCGACCTGCCGCTGGTGTACTACCTGGAGGCCAGCTACCACATCAACGGCACGCGCCAGACAGTCAAACCCGAGCATGGTGAGCGCGCCTATGCGCGCGGCGGTCTGCTGCCGACGCCGGTGTTCCAGCGTTCGGCCAAGGCCTATCCGATGCTGCGCTACCCCTGGGACGAGACACGCGCCGCGCTGCAGGAACTGGCCGCCGACCAGCCCGATCTGGAGGCCGTGCAACTGAGCTACAGCAACCCAGAGACCGGTGGTGACGCACAGAACATCCTTGGCTTCTATGCGCTGATGCTGCGCCCGGGGCAGGCGCTGGTGCTGCCGGTGCGCTCGCCGGCGATGGTCTTTCACTTGATCGAAGGCAATGCCGAGGTGCAGGCCGAGGCACAGCGCTTCACGCTTGCCGAAGCCGACACCGCCTGCGTGCCAGGCTACAGCGCGGTGAGCCTGCGCAACGGCTCGGCCGACGCGCCGGCCTTCGTCTTCATCGCCGACGAAACGCCGCTGCACCGCAAGCTCGGTGTGTTCGAGCAACGCGGCTGACAGCTCAGCGGGTGAGCGTTCATAGCGGTTCGCGTTCTACTGCATAGAAGTTGTTGGCCGCTTGCGGCGCATTGCTGCCCATGGTGCAGCAGTGTCGCGGTCGCGCTCACGACCCAAGGCAGGCGGCCTGCTTTCCTGAAAGCAGGCGTTCGAGCGTAGACTGAATCCCGACGTCGGTCAGAAGCGCATCGCGCCCAATTCCGCTGTTTGTACTTTGTCGGGCAAACCAAAGGAAATTCGAATGACTCGGCGCCATTTTCTGTTTTCGGCGGTGTCACTGCTCGCCACGTCCGGGTTGCACGCGCAAACCTCGCGCATGCGACGTGTGGCCATCGCAGTGCCGCATGCGTCCGGAATCCCGAACGAAGGATTGGCGGCCTTCAGGAAACGCATGTCCGATCTTGGCTGGGTTGAAGGCAGCAACATCGAGTACGTGTTTGCCTACGCGGGCGGAGACCCGCGCCGCTACGAACCGGTGATCGCCGACCTGCTGGCGCAGAAGCCCGATGTCCTGTACGCCTATTTCGGGTCCATGGCGCTGACTGCCAAGAAGCTTACAAATGAAGTGCCGATCGTCTTCTCGATCGTGCCCGACCCCGTGCAATACGGGCTGGTGGCGAGTCTGGCCAGGCCCGGCGGCAACGTCACCGGGGCTTCAACCCGCGCGGCCGAGCTGGACGGCAAGCGCATCGAGCTACTGCGCGAGATCAAGCCAGACTTGCAGCGCGTGGCGATAGTGGTCAATCCCGACAACCCGGAAGTCGCAAAGCGCTTCATCGACTCTTACAGTGTCGCCGCGAGAAAGCTTGGAGTGCAACTCCTGACCGTCGAAGCGCGGACTGCGGAGGAGATTCCCGCCGCGTTCGACCGGATGGCGCGCGAGGGCGCGCAGGGGCTGCTCGGTACCGCGGACTCGACGCACCTCTTAAAGATGCGCGCGCAGCTGACGAGCAACGCCGCACGCGTGGGCGTGGCGTCAATGTTCGTCGACGAGCGCTACGTCGAGTCGGGCGGGCTGGCATCCTACGGGACGGACAACGTCGATCAGATCGGTCTCAGGGGGGCGACTTACGTGGACAAGATCCTGCGCGGCGCGAAGCCCGCGGACCTTCCGGTGGAGGAGCCGACGCGCTTCTATCTGGCGCTGAACTTGGCGACCGCCAGGAATCTCAAGCTCACACTTCCACAGTCCGTGCTTCTGCGCGCCGATCGGGTGATCGAATAGACCGGGTCTGCCCTCGCGTGTCTGCTTTCGGGCGAATTGAGGGGCGGCTGCGAAGGTCCGGTTGTGGCCGCCGATTGCGACAGTTCGGCTACGCCGTTCGGACGGCGGCCTTGTGCCGACAGCGCACCGCCATGCTCTGTGATTGATCGCGATTTCGCATCAATGCTCGTGTACCACGCCATCGCGTTGCACCAGCGTGCCGGCGGCGAGCATGTCGCGCAGCAGATGTTCGTTCCATGCGGACTGGCTGCCCTCGGGCCGGCCCAGGCCGTTCCAAATGGCCGCCAGCAAGGGCATATCGTCCATCCATGCACGCAGCGCGTCCAGCGCCTGCTGCTGCTCTTCCATCAGGTGGTACTTCAGCATCACCTTGGCGCCGTGGCGCAGGTGCCGTGCCGGGTCGGCGCGATAGCCAGCCAGGCGCGAGCGTGAGCGCTGCAAGGCGCCGGCCACGTCGCCGAAGGGCGCGCCGTGGCCGGGGATGACCCAGCGCACCGGCAGCGTCTCGATCAGGTCGAGCACGCTTTCGACTTCGTGAAAGGCCGCGTCGCCCTCCAGCTCGGGGAAGACCACGCCGAAGCCGTTTTCCCACAGCGCATCAGCGGAGATCAGCACGCCGTGATCGGCGTCGAAGAGCATCACCGATTCGGGGTCGTGGCCCGGTGCGGCCAGCACCTGCCAATGCCGTGTGCCGATGGCCAGCCGCTCGCCGGCGCGCACCACGCCGTGGGCGTCATAGCGCTCGATGCGCTGGCGCAGCGGTGCATAGCTCAACACCTGTTCGTCCCACTCGGTCACCGCGCGCCAGCTGCCGCTCGGCACGCGCACCGGGCAGGCGAATTCGCGCTGCAGCGCGGCGTTACCGCCGCAATGGTCGGAGTGCAGGTGGGTGTTGATCAACTGCTCCAAGCGCCGCGAGCCGAGGGCCTGGCGCACCAAAGCCACCGTCTGCGCGGCATGCACGCAGTGGCCGGAATCGATCAGCGTGGCGCCGTCGCCGTCCTCGAGCAGGATGTTGTTCGACGACAGCCAGCCGCGCTCTAGCACGCGCAGGCCCGGGCCCAGGGGCAAATGTGAGCTCATGCCGGCAATGTAGGCGATGGGCCGTGCTTGGCTACTGGCGGATGCCTTCCACCTGCACCCGCAGCCGCACCCGGTTGGCAACGAAGGGCATGCCGAAGCTGGCGCCAAAGTCGCCGCGCTTGATCTCTGCGGTGAAGTCGCCGCCACAGACCTCGCGTTTCACCACCGGGTGGGTGTGGCAGCCGAAGCGCATCGCGCGCAATTCCAGGCCCTGGCTGATGCCGCGCAGCGTGAACTCGCCGTTCACGCCGCTCAGCGTCGCACCGTCGAAGCCAAAGCGCGAGGCGACGAAATACGCCACCGGATGGGCCTCGGTGGCCAGCAGATCCGGCTGGCGCAAGCGCGCATCGAACGAGGGCATGCCGGTGCTGACGCTGGCGGTGTCGATCTGCAGCGACACCGAGCCGATGCCTGCGGCGCGGTCCATCTCGACGAAGCCGCTGAGCGGCCCGAAACGCCCGCGCAAGGTCGAGGTGCCGAAATGCAACACCTCGAAGGTGACGAAGCTGTGGTCGGGGTCGAGTGCGTAGATGGCCGGCTCGCCTGCTGCTGGCCCGGCGCCGGCCAGCGCCAGCGCCACCGCGATCGAACCGGTGCCCCTGTTCAACACCCTATTGCTTGATCGCCTCGATCTGGATTTCCAGCCGCACGTCGTCGGGGATGCCGAATTCCAGGCCGTAGTTCACACCCCACTGGCTGCGCTTGATGGTGGTCTCGAAATCGCCCCCACAGACCTCGCGCTTGAACATCGGGTTGTTGTAGCAGTTGAAGTTGCCGGCCTTCAGCGTCACCGGCATCGTCTTGCCACGCAGCGTCAGCGAGCCCACTACTTCGGTGACCTTGTCGCCGTTGAAGACGAACTTGTCGCCGACGAACTTGGCGCTCGGATGATTGGCGGTGTCGAAGAAGTCCGCGCTTTGCAGATGCTTGTCCATCGGCGCGACGCCGGTGCTGACGGACTTCAGGTCAAAGACCACCTCGACCTTGCCGGTCTTGGCGGCGCGGTCGAAGCTGACCGTGCCTTCCTTCTTGTCGAAGCGCCCGCGGTTGGTGGAGGTGCCGAAGTGAGTGACTTCGTAGTTGACGAAGGTGTGCGTCGGGTCGATCACGTAGGTGTTGGCCTGGACCGGCGCGGCAGCGACCAGGGCCAACGCGGCGGAGGTGATGAAGATCTTCATGGGTTCGTCCTTCGAGTGTGGTCGCAAGTGAAAAATCGATGGGACGGAGTTTGTCGCGGCGGCCGCGGCGCCGGTTACAGCCTCGTTGTCGTCTGGCTTCAGTTCGATTGAACGCCGGGCTTCACACGCAGCGCGTGCATCGGCTCGCTCAGCTGCCGTGCCAGCGGCGGCGGCAGCAGCGCATGGCGCAACGCGAAGTCGATCGTCACCAGTGCCGCATCCACCGTCATGGCGTGGCCGCGCGAGCGGTCCAGCGCATCGGCCAGCGGCAGGCATTCGAAGCCGGCCACTTCGCCGTCCTGGTTGTTCGGCTGATGGCCGCGGGGCAATTGCAGGTCGTAGCTATACAGCCATTCGTGCTGCAGGCCTTCGGGGATATCGCGCCGCAGTTCCAGCACCGGCCCTGCCGTGGCACGGCGCAGCAGATCGTCGGCCAGGCCGGCCTCCTCCCAGCCCTCGCGTTGCAGCGCCTGCCAGGGTGTCTGGCCGTCGGGTACGCCGCCGCCGATCAGGTTGTCGAACTTGCCGGGGTCGGTGGCCTTGTCGAACGCGCGCTGCGCGATCCACAGGTGGGTGGGTCGGCCCGCTGCATCGGCGACATAGCCGGTGGCATGCGCCCCCAGCGTCAACGTACCCCAGAAGCGCGTCGCGGCGCGCTCCATGCGCGCCAGCGGCCTCGGCGTGGCCGGGTCGTACAGCGGAAACAGCTCGTCGCGCCAGCCAGGGATCAACCCGGCCGCGCGCAGGCGTCGGTTGATGCGATCGAGCGCTGCGTCGCGCTGTGCCGCCGCGACATTCAAGTGCACGCCGTCGCCATCGGTCGAGACCGCATCGGCATGGTCACGCAGTGCCTGCAGGTGCACGCGCGCCACCGAGCCGACGACGACGCCGTCCACCCGGAACGGCACCCGGGCCGCCGCATCGCTGCGCCGTGCTTCGTGCAATGCCGGCCAGCCGGGTGCGTGCATCATGGCCTGCGCGCTGCCGCCGCGGGACAGGGCCGGTGTCGGCAAAGCAGCGTCGGCAGCCTGAGCATGCCTACTTCGGCCTCGATTCGAGGCTGCGCTGCAGGTCGATCATCGCTGCCTGGCCGACATGGATCATCGCGCCGCCCGGCCGGTCGAGATCGACCACCAGCGTGACGAGCACGGCGAAGGCCAGCGACAAGGGCACCACGGCCACCCATCGGCGCCGGCCCGCCAGTCCGATCTGCGCGCCCATGACGATCATCGTCAGCATCGAAATCGCGAACAGCGCCGTCCACACGCTGCCGGGGATGCGGTTGTGGAGCGCCGCCGTCAACCGGCGCGCATGCATGTCGATGACCTCGTTGATCGACTGCAGCACCAGCGACGTGTTGGTGTTTGGGCCCTCCAGCGCCGCCGCCACGGCCTGACGCCACAGCAGCGCATGGATTTCAACCGAGCGAGCCAGCGCCTCATCCAGGTTCTTGGCCTTGGCAGCTTGCAGGCGCACGTCGACATACTCGCGCAGCAGTCGCCGAATGGGTTCGGCATGGGTCAGTGGCAGCAGATCGGCGCGCAGGTAGGCGGTGCCGACGGCATTGGCCTCGTCCAGGACGTTGCGCTTGCGCAGGTCGTGCTGGGCAGCGGCCAGCGAAAAGGAGAAAGCGAGCACGAAGGCCAGCAACGCCAGCAGGCCACCCACCATCGAACCCATGGGAACCGGCGCTTCGCGGTCCAGGCGGGTGCGGATGCGATCACCGATCTGGTAGCCGACTTCACAGGAAGCCAGCATCAGCAGCGCGGCGGCGGCGAATACCCAGCCGATGAGCAAAGGGTCCATCCACTCGACACTCATGGGTCAGGCGGTGTCGCCACGCGCAAGCGTCGTGCCCCGGATGTGCCGCCTACGGCTTCAAGCCGCGTGGCGCTGGGCGGGTGCGCCGCCGCGCCACTGCGCCATCAGTCCGTCCCACTTGATGCGCGCCGCCTTCAGGTGCCGCTCCTTGACATGCCCGTAGCCGCGGATGTCCTCGGGGATGCGCGCGATCTCGGCGGCCAATGGCAGCTTGTCGGCGTTCAGGTCACGCAGCAGTTCGTCGATGCAGGACTGGTATTCGCCGATCAGCGCGCGCTCCGTCTTGCGTTCGTCGCTGCGCGCGAAGATGTCGAGCGCACCGCCGCGCAGGCCTTTCATTTTCGCCAGCCAGCCGAAGGCGCTGCGCATCCATGGGCCGAAGGTCTGCTTGACCAGTTCACCCTTGTCGTTCTTCTTGGCGGTGAGCGGAGGCGCCAGGTGGTGCACCAGCTTGTAGTCGCCTTCGAACATGGCGGCGATTTTTTCGGTGAAGGCAGGGTCGGTGTGCAGCCGTGCGACTTCGTATTCGTCCTTGTAGGACATCAGCTTGAACAGATAGCGCGCCACGGCTTCACTCAAGGCCTGGCCGTTGCCGAGTCCGGATTCGGCCGCACGCACCTTGTCGACGAAGGCCTTGTACTGCGCCGCATAGGCCGCGTCCTGGTAGCCGGTGAGGAACTCGACGCGCTTGCCGATCATCTCGTCGAGCGAGGGCTTCTTCACGAACTGGATCACCTGCGCCGCTGTGAACAACGACTGCACGCCCTTCAGGTCCTGCGCGCAGCGCCGGCCCCATTCGAAGGCGAGCTTGTTGTTGTCCACCTGCACGCCGTTGAGCTCGATTGCGCGCATCAGCGCCGCATGGCTCAGCGGCACGCGGCCCTGTTGCCACGCATAGCCGAGCAGCAGCGGATTCGTGTAGATCGAATCGCCGATCAACTGCGTCGCCGCCTGCTCGGCATCGAAGGCGCCGACCAACTCTTCGCCGACGCTGGCCTTGATTGCACGCTCGCAGTTGCCGCCGGGCGAAACCCAGTCCGGGTTCGTCACGAAGGCCGCGGTCGGCGTGCCGTGCGTGTTCAGCGCCACATAGGTGCGGCCCTGCTGCATCACGCTCATCGTGTACTTCGATGCGCCGACGATCGAATCGCAGGCGATCACCAGGTCCGCCTTGGCCGTGTCCACCTTGGTGGTGTAGATGCCTTCAGCGCGGTTCGCGATCTGGATGTGGCTCCAGGTGGCACCGCCCTTTTGCGCCAGGCCGCCGGAGTCCTGCGTGACCACACCCTTGCCTTCGAGGTGCGCGGCCATGCCGAGCAACTGGCCGATGGTGATGACCCCGGTGCCGCCGACGCCGCCGACGACGATGCCCCAGGCGCTCTCGGCCACCGGCAGCGCCGGCTCGCTCACCGGCGGCAGCGCGTGCGCGCTGCGCTCTTCCTTCTTCGGCTTCTTCAACTGCCCGCCCTCGACGGTGACGAAGCTCGGGCAGAAACCCTTGACGCAGGAATAGTCCTTGTTGCAGGTGTTCTGGTTGATGCGCCGCTTGCGCCCGAATTCGGTTTCCACCGGCTCGACGCTGAGGCAGTTGCTCTGCACGCTGCAGTCGCCGCAGCCTTCGCACACCAGCTCGTTGATGACCACGCGCTTGTCCGGGTCCACCATCTTGCCGCGCTTGCGGCGGCGGCGCTTCTCTGTCGCGCAGGTCTGGTCGTAGATGATCGCCGTGGTGCCGGCAATTTCGCGGAACTCGCGCTGGATGCGATCCAACTCGTCGCGGTGGTGCACGGTGACGCCGGCTTCGAGCGGGACGCCCTGGTACTTCTCGGGCTGGTCGGTGACGATGACCAGCTTCTTCGCGCCCTCGGCGAGCACGCTCTTCATGATCTGCGTGACCGAATGGCCCTCGGGCCGCTCGCCCACCTGCTGGCCGCCGGTCATCGCCACCGCGTCGTTGTAGAGGATCTTGTAGGTGATGTTCACGCCCGCGGCGATGCTCTGGCGGATGGCCAGCAGCCCGCTGTGGAAGTAGGTGCCGTCGCCCAGGTTCGCGAACAGGTGCTTGGCCTGCGTGAACGGCGCCTGGCCGACCCAGGTGACGCCTTCGCCGCCCATCTGCGTGAAGGTGCTGGTGCTGCGGTCCATCCACACCGCCATGAAGTGACAGCCGATGCCGGCCACGGCGCGCGAGCCTTCGGGCACGCGCGTGCTGGTGTTGTGCGGGCAGCCCGAGCAGAACCACGGCAGCCGGTCGCCGGTGTCGGTCTTCAACTCGATCAGCTGGCGCTCGCGTGCATCCACCACCGACAGGCGCTGGTCCATGCGCGCGGCCACGTCATCCGGCACGCCCAGCTTCTTCAGCCGTTTCGCGATGGCGCGCGCGATGATCGCCGGGCTCAGGTCGGCCTTGGCGCGCAGCAGCCAGTTCTCGCTCGGGTTGGGCATGCTCCATTCGCCGCCCGTGCGGTCTTCACCATTCGGGCCCTCGGGTTCGTCGAACTTGCCCAGCACGTTGGGGCGCACGTCGGCGCGCCAGTTGTAGAGCTCTTCCTTGATCTGGTATTCGATGACCTGGCGCTTCTCCTCGACCACCAGGATTTCCTGCAGGCCCTGTGCGAAGTCGCGCGTGATCGTCGCTTCCAGCGGCCACACCACGTTGACCTTGTGCACGCGGATGCCCAGCGTGCGGCAGACCTCGTCCGACAGGCCCAGGTCGGCCAGCGCCTGGCGCGTGTCGTTGAAGGCCTTGCCGCTGGCGATGATGCCGAAGCGGTCGTTCGGTCCTTCGACGACGTTGTGGTTCAGCTTGTTGGCGCGCACATAGGCCAGCGCCGCATACCACTTGTAGTCGAACAGCCGCGCTTCCTGCTCCAGCGCGCCGTCGGGCCAGCGCATGTGCAGCCCGCCGGCGGGCATGGCGAAGTCCTCGGGCAGGATGATCTGCGTGCGGCCCGGGTCCACCGACACCGAGGCGGAGGATTCCACCACCTCCTGGATCGTCTTCATGCCCATCCACAGGCCGGAGAAGCGCCCCATCGCGAAGGCATGCAGCCCCATGTCCAGGATGTCCTGCACGCTGCTCGGGAAGAACACCGGCAGCCCGCAGGCCTTGAAGATGTGGTCGCTCTGGTGCGCCGCGGTGCTGCTCTTGGCCAGGTGGTCGTCGCCGGCGATGGCGATCACGCCGCCATGCTGGCTCGTGCCGGCCATGTTGGCGTGCTTGAACACGTCGCTGCAGCGGTCGACGCCGGGCCCCTTGCCGTACCAGATGCCGAACACGCCGTCGTACTTCCTGTCCTTGGGGTACAGGTCGAGCTGCTGCGTGCCCCACACCGCGGTGGCGGCGAGTTCCTCGTTCACGCCCGGCTGGAACACGATGTGGTTTTCGGCCAGATGCTTCTTTGCCGCCCACAGCGACTGGTCGTAGGCGCCGAGCGGGCTGCCGCGATAGCCGCTGATGAAGCCGGCGGTGTTCAGGCCCGCGCGCGCATCGCGCTGGCGCTGCAGCATCGGCAAACGCACGAGGGCCTGCACGCCGCTCATGAAGGCGCGGCCGGATTCCAGGCTGTACTTGTCGTCGAGCGAAGCGCTTTCGAGGGCCTTGCGGATCGATTCGGGCAGGGGGGCGTTCATGCGGCGTGAGCCTCCAGGCTGGGGTGGCGTCGTCGGGCGCCGCGGCAGTACGCCGCGGCCCATGGATGGTAGGGCGCAGTGTAAAAGTTTGCTCGCGTGGAGTCTTTTCTTTGTTTGCCGGTATCGGCATACTTGCGGCAACTCCATTGCGCAAACATGCCTGTCCGAGAAAGAAAAGAGCCGAAGCTGGCAAAATCAGGGAAAACCAGCGATGTCGCGGCCGAGGCTGCGGAGCTGCGGCATGGGGCCGCGCTCGACCGCTACGACATCGCCATCCTGGCCGAGCTGCAGAACGATGCGCGACTGTCGAATGCCGAACTCGCCGCGCGCATCGGCCTGTCGGCCGCGCCCACCTGGCGGCGCGTGAAGTGGCTGGAGCAGCAGCGCTACATCACCGGCTACCGTGCCGAGATCGACCGGCGCAAGATCGGCCTGGGCGTGCTGGCCTTCGTGCGCGTCGATGCCGAACGCAACAACGCCGAGGCCACGCGCGCGCTCGAAGCCGCGATCCGCGCGTTGCCCGAGGTGGTAGCCTGCCACTACATCAGCGGTGCGGGCACCTTCGAGTTGCACGTGATGTGCACCGACCTCGACGCCTATTCGCGTTGGTCGATGGACACGCTGTTCAAGCTGCCGAACGTGAAGGACATCCACACCAGCTTCTCGCTCGGCGAGGTCAAGGCCGGCGCGGCGCTGCCGTTGACCCATCTGCGCTGAGCCAGTCGGCCCGGCAAGCGGCCCGGAACCCGCATGAACAA
>JAHECC010000230.1 GCA_024641965.1 Rubrivivax sp. | reverse complement strand
CGTAGTCCTTCTCGCCGATGGTCAGCAAGGCCTTCAGGTAGCGCTGATTGGCGTCGTGCCCCTTGATCATGTCGTGGAACAGCATGAGGAAGTCCTTGCGCTGGAACGCGGTCTTGCCGCCGCCTTCCGAATTCTGGCCACGGGTGATGTAGGCGACGCGCTTGCGCACCGCGTCCTTCAGCAGGAAGTGCGCATTGCCGTAGTAGTTCGAGCTTACCGGCACCTCGGCGCCGGGCACGAACGAACCATCCGGCTTCTCCTCCTTCGTGCCCCCATGGGTCTTCTCCCAGTTCGGGTTGGCGGCTCCGAAAAGCTGCTGGTCCTCGAACGGCAACCGGTCCTGATGGGCTTCGCGGTCGTCCTTGTCGGTGCGCCAGCGCATGTAGTTCTTGCCGCGTCCGGCGGACCAGGCGGCCTCGACGTCCTGGCCGGCCGTGTCCTTCTGCGTCTTGTGCCCGCCGGTCACGGCGACCTTGCCGGCTGCCGCGTTGCCGCGGCCGATCAGGCTGCCGAGGTCGACGTCCTTGCGGGTGTAGACCGCGTCGGACACATAGGCCGTGCCATGTGCCGGCTCGTCCTTGGTGCTGTCCGAGAACAGGCTCTCCGCGCGGAAGGTGATCGTCAACGGCACCCGCGCGACATTGCGAAACGCCGTGTCCAGCGCAGCCTTTGCCTCGGCATCCTTCTTGAATTTCAGTAATTCCTTGAGCCTGCGGGTCACGTAGGCTTCGACGGTCTCGCCGGTTTCGGCCTGGAAGCGCTCCTTCTCGTCCTGGTCCCAGCGGTCGAGCAGCTTCAGGTGCGCATACTGGCGCTCGTTCATCGCCCCCTCATGGCCCGCTTCGCGCTCGGCGCTGCGGGCCTGTTCCTGGCGCGCCACCCGTTCGCCCAGTTCCTTTGTCAACTGCGCCAGCGCCGGATCGTTCAAGTCGGCCTTGAAGCGGCCCGCCAGTTGCATGAGACGCGGCGGGTCGAGTTTGTCGGGCTTCTCGCCGAGCAGCACGGCCAGGGACTGGAACTCGCGTGTCGTGCGGATGTCGGTGCCCTCGCCCATGGCCTTGAGGGCGTTCATCAGCGTCTGCACGCGCGCCGGCTTGAGCGCCGCTGTCAGCTCCTTGACGCGGGCGGCATCCGCCTGCTGTTGCTGGTGCCGCGCGACGTCGGCCTCGGCGCTGGCCAGTTCAAGCTCCATCTGTGCAACGGCCGGATGGCCCAGGTCGGCTTTGAAGGCGCCGGCCAACTGCATGAGGTGCGCCGGGTCGACCTTCCCTGGCTTCTCCCCGAGCAGCGCGGCCAGTGATTGGAACGCAGGCGCCTGGCGGATGTCCACACCGTCGCCCAGGGCCTTGAGGGTGTTCACCAGCGACTGCACGCGCGCCGGCTTCAGGGCCTCGCGCAGTTCTTCGGCGCGCTGCTGCCGTTGTGCCACGGCGCGGCCCTCGGCCTGCGCATCGTCCAGCACACCGCCAAGGCCATGGTCCTGACCGAGCCCGGGCGCCTGGCGGAACGCCGGATCGGCAAATTCGAGGCGCAGTGCTTCGTAGGCCTTGAAGTCGTCGGTTTGCTCCACCACGGCCCGAGCCTGCGTCTTCAGCATCGTGCTCAAGGTCGCGGCCAGCGTGCGGAAGGTCTCGAGCTTCTGTTTGAGCTCGCCGGCCCGGGCCGCCAGTGCCTTGCGCTGGCGCAGCTGCGTAGGCGACAAGCTGCCGCCGGCCTTCTTCTTCTTCGCCTCGAGCGCATCCAGCTGCTTGATCTGCGCCACCAGGGCCTTGAGTTCGTTCGTCACCTCCGGGCGGATCGGCGGCAGCAGCCGGCTCGCACCCTGTGCGAGGGCCTGCGCCGTGACTTTCGGCGCCACTTTGCCGGTGGCCTCGCGTTCCTTCAGCTGGCTGAGCTTGCCGCGGATGTTCAGTGATTCCTGGAAGCGTTCGCGTTCGAGCCGGCCCTCATCGGCGGGCGGGTCGGGCAGCGCGGGCGTGTCCCAGGCCGCCACATAGTCCGCCAGCTGGTCCAGCACGCCCGACGTGCCGGCGAGCGTCAGCACGGCGCCGACGGGCAATGGCTTCGCCGGCAGGTAGTCTTCGAGCCTGGCCTGCAGCCGCTGCCCGGTCATCGGCACCTTGCCTTGCAGCGCGCCCTTGGCGCCGGCCTGCGGCTGCGCACGCTGTTCGGTCCAGAAGACGAACTTGTTCAGTTTGAGGATGTCATCGATCTTCGCTTTGAGGGCCGCGTCGTTGGCTGTCGGGCCACACAGCTGACGGGCCACGCTTTGCAGCGTGTCGCCCTTGCGGACCGCGTGCTCCTGCTTGCCGGTCGGCTGGTATTCCAGGCCGCCGCCTTCGGTCTTCGGCCGCATGGCCGGCGTTGTCGCCTGGGTGTCCATGCGTTCCACGCTCGGCTTGTGCTGCCGGTACGACACCAGCCGCTGAAGATCGGCGGGGCTGAGTTCGCCGTACAGGTCGTTGAGCACGAAACCCTGCTGTTCGCGGCCCTGCCGGGCCGGGTCATCGACCGGCTTGCCATCGTTGCCGATCATCTCGCCCTTGGCATTGACCTTCAATGCCAGGTCGCGCTCGAGTTCACCCGCTTTGACCTGTGCCGCCGACATCGACGCCACCCGCATCTCGAGCTGTTGGCGCTGCAAGGCCAGCATGCGCGACGGCGCGACGCCTGCCGCTTCCGCCTGCCGTCGCAAGGCCTCGACGGCGTGCGGACCGGTGATCTTGCCGGTGAACAACTTCAGCACCGGGTCCTCGGCCAGAAGGGCCTCGGCCAGTTTCAGCGCCTCCTTGACCTTCGCCTCTTCCGCGGCGATCGCCTTCGCATCCTGCCCTTCGGCATTCTTGCTGGCGAGCGAGCGGGCCAGCTCCGCGCCGTATTCCTGCACGATGGAGCGGGCCACCACCGGCTTGAGCTGCGGGTCGTTGATGTCCTGCTGCTTGACCAGGCGCAGCGCCATGGCGCTGGCCATCGCCGCGACGCGCATGGCGGTGTTGTCGCGCTGTGCATCCGGCGAGGCATCCGGGGCCTTCGCGAACTGGTCATCGAAGACTTCGAGCACGGCACTGATCTGGTCCTTCAGCGTCAGGCCGTGACGATCCGGCTCGCTGTCGGCCTGGGCCAGCAACTGGCCCAGGCGGTTGCCGGCCTGGCCGCCGGTGGCGCCGCCCAGCGCGCCGAGCACGGCATCGGTGGTCCTGCGGCTTTCCTTGCGTTGCCCTTCCGGTGTCGCCGCGATCGCCGTGCGCGTGCCCCCGCGCAGCAGTTGTGCGGTGTCTTCGAGACCGTCGAGTGTCGACATCGCCGCATCGGGGTCGGACTGCGCATCCGTCAGTGTCTGATCGATGCGGTCTTCGAGTTGGGCGATCTGCGTCTCCAGGCGCGCCGCTGTCCGATCGTTCAAGGTGTCGCGGCGATCCTTGCGCATCGCCGCTGTTTCCAGCCGCAGGGCCTTGGCCCTGTGGTCGACCGATGCGATGGTGCGCTTGATGGTGGCCACGCGGCGCGTGGCGAAGGCGCGCAGCGCCGCAGCCCGCTCGACCAGCGCTTCGGTGTGCTTCCAGGCGCGCACGGCGTTCGTCTGGCCAGCAGTCTCCTCGGCGTCGAGGTCCGCGCTCAGCTGCGCGCTGACGACCTGCTGTTCGGCCCGCGTCTTGTTGGCCGTGGGCAGGCGCTGCAGCTCGACTTCGGCGGCCTGTACATGGCCCCGCGCCAGCGTGATCGAAGCGGCCAGCCGGTCCCGGTACACCTGGTCGGGCACCACCTTGCTGATGGCCGCATTGCCCAGAAAAGCCTTCTTGATCGCCTCACCCTTCTTGCCCATCGACTGCTCCTTGTAGCTGCCGCATCACTGGTTGGTGCGCTGCCCCGCGGCACGCCGTTGCGCTCAAAGCGCGGCGAGGGCGGCGCCCATCGGCTCGAGTGCGAAGCTCAGCGAGGCCCGGATCGACACCGCAACGCCCAGGTCGTTGCCATCACAGGCGGCGATCTCTGGCGAGGACTCGAGGTGGTCCAGGTAAGCCCCCACGCCTTGGAGCGCCCGGTCCGCCGCCTTGCTGCGCGCCGCAGCCTCGGCCTTCAGCAGCTGCGCCAGCAGCGTCTTCAGCCGCGCACCATGCTCGCCCAGCATCCAGCCCAGCCCTGCCGCGCCGATGAGGCTGAGCTCCTCGTCCTGACTGGCCTTCAGCGCCTTTTCAAGCGCCGCGACCTGCTGCGCAACCGCCTGCTCTGCGTGCGCCAGATCGTCGGCCAGTGCCTTCAGCCGGCCGCGCAACTGCTGGTCTTCCTGCTCGGCTTCGGCCAGCAGGCGTTCGATGCGCTCGAGCAGCAAAGCGGCGCGCTCGACGCCACCGGCATCCAGCTGCCGCTCGAGCATGCGCCGCAGCGCGCGAAGCTCAGTGCCCGATCGGCCGCCGGCGTTCTGCACCGCGTCTACCTGTGACTGGACCGCCGCCAAACGCTGGCGGATGCGATGCACCTGTTCGGCGGCCTGTTCGGTGGCCTGTTCGCCCGGCGTCGACGCAGCGGACTCGCCGTCGGGCGCGGCCGCCGCATCGAGCGCTGCTTCAATGGCGGCCAGCCCTTCGTCGGCGCGGCCGCTGTCGCCGGCCTTCGCCGCCGCCTGCGCGGCAGCGGCTTGCTGCGCAAGTTGTTTCACAGCGGCTGCACCCAGCTCGGCAGCCTTCGTCTTGGCGCGCGTCAGCACCCGCTTGAGCCGCTGCTCAAATGCCCGCAGGTCCGCTGCCGCTTCGGCGTCATGCGGCGGTGCCTGCGCGCCATCGCGCGGGTCGGGTGCTGCCAGCACCTTCTCCAGTGTCTTCAGCGCCTGCATCGCGGCGGCGAAGTCCTTGGCGGCGGCCTTCTCACTGGCGAAGCCCATCAACGCCCGCAGCTTGGTGGCTTCAGGGTGCTGGTCGCGCAGTGCCTGCTCGTAGCGCTCGCGCAGCGGGCGCAAGCGCTGCACGAAGGCGGTCTGCTCGGCCGATGCCGGTCCGCCCGGCGGCGGCGCGCCCTTTGTTGCCGCGCTGGCCGCCGTGCTGGCAGGCGTGATCGGCGCACCCTGGACTTCGGCGTCGACGGCGTCGTCCTCGTCCTCGCCGTCCGTTTCCTCGGCGCCGTCCTCGCCGCGCACCCTGACCTTGAAGCGCAGCTCGGTCTGGTCCAGCAGCGCCTGGCGCAGCCGCTTGGCCATGCGCGCCACTTGCGTCTTGACCACGAAGGTCAGCATCTTGTCCTCGAACAGGCAGTCGGCAGGGTAATACTTCATGCCGCCCGTGGCATCCACTGCCTGCGCCAGCAACTTGCGCCGCGTCGGTGCGATCCTGCGGCGCATGATCAGCACCGCCATGTTCTTGCCGGCCGTGCAGATCAACGCGTGCATCTGCACCTTGCCTTTGCGCAGCTCGCGCAGCAGTGGCACCATCTTCGTGGTCAGGAGCACCGGCGTGTCGGGCTCCTCATCGTCGTCATCGGCCGCCGCGGCCTGTGCCTTCTTCTGCTCGTCCTCGGCCAGATCGAGCAACTCGTTGAGCTGGTCCTTGGCCAGCGCGAAGGGCTTGTCGCCCAGCGCTTTCTTCAGCTTCGCCAGCGCGACGATCTGCTTCTTCAGCTGCTCGACCAGTTCCTTCAGCGCATCCAGCCGCGGCTCGGGCTTGGCCGCATCGCTCTTGTCGAACTTCGCCAGCGCCTTGAGCAGCGCCTTGTCGTCCAATTCGAGCTTGTGCTTCTTCGTGAAGCCGCTCCACGTGGATTCACTGAGCTTGTCTGCCATCGATCCGTCCGCCCCCATTGAAGCTTGTCGGCAAGTCTAGCGCCGCCGATGCGTCAGCGGCCAAGGGGCCGAGAGCCGGCGCTGCGTGTTCGCCCACGACCAGCGCGAACAGCTTCGAGCCAGCCTCACATTTCGCCACCGCAAGTGGCATCATCAGCGAATTGGGCAGCGTTCGCCATTGCCTGGTGCCGCCGCGTTCAACCCACTGGAGCCGAAGCCGTGACCGAGAAGATCCTGACCGAAGCCGAGTGGAAGACTTTTGCCA
>JAHECC010000229.1 GCA_024641965.1 Rubrivivax sp. | reverse complement strand
TCAGATATCGGCCAGCGCCCGCAAGTGCGCGGCCACGCTACGCGCCAGTGCGCTGAGGTTGTAGCCGCCTTCGAGGCAGGAGACGATACGCCCTCCCGCGTGCCGATCGGCCAGGTCTTTCATGCGCAGCGTGATCCATTCGTAGTCGGCCTCGACCAACCCGAGCTGGCCCAGGTCGTCCTCGCGGTGTGCGTCGAAGCCGGCGCTGATGAACAGCATCTGCGGCTTGAATTCCTCCAGCCGCGGCATCCACATCACCTCGATCATCTCGCGCACCTCGGCGCCACGGCTGTAGGCCGGCACCGGCAGGTTGATCATGTTGGTGCCCAGCGGCGTGCCGCCACTGAAGGGGTACAGCGGGTGCTGGAAGAAGCTGGCCATCAGCACACGCTCGTCATTGGCGATGATGTCCTCGGTGCCGTTCCCATGGTGCACGTCGAAATCGATGATGGCCACACGCCGCAGTCCGTGCACGTCGAGCGCATGGCGCGCCGCCACCGCCACGTTGTTGAAGAAGCAGAAACCCATCGCCTGGCTGCGCGTGGCGTGGTGGCCCGGCGGGCGCACGCAGCAAAAGGCGTTGACGGCGCGGCCGGACAGCACCTCGTCGGTGGCCGCCACGGCAGCGCCGGCCGAGCGCATCGCGGCGCTCAGCGTGCCGCTGCCGATGTAGGTGTCGGGGTCGATCGCCCGCGACGCGCCTTCGTCGAAGGCGTGCCGCATCTGGTCGATCAGCTCGACCACGTAGCCACTGGCATGGGCACGTGACAGCTGCTCCAGCGTGGCTTTCGGCGCATCGTGGAACTCCAGCGCGATGTCCAGGCCGGTGGCGCGCAGATGATCGGAGATCGCATCCAGCCGTTGCGGGCACTCCGGATGGCCCGCACCCATATCGTGCAAACGACACTCCGGATGACTGTAGAAAGCTGTGGTCATGAGCGGCGATCCAGGCGATTTAGGTTAACGTGCCGGCGATGGATTCGAGTGTAGCGCGCCAGATTTCGCGGCTGGTGGAGCAGATCGGCACCGTCATCGTCGGCAAGCGCGCGCAGATCGAGGACTGCGTCGCCTGCCTGTTGGCCGGTGGCCACCTGCTGATCGAGGATGTTCCAGGCGTTGGCAAGACCACGCTGGCGCATGCGTTGGCGGTGTGCCTGGGGTTGAAGTTCTCGCGCGTGCAGTTCACCGCCGACCTGATGCCCTCCGACCTGGTCGGCGTAAGCGTGTTCGAGCGCAGCAAGGAGGCCTTCGTCTTCCACCCGGGCCCGGTGTTCGCGCAGGTGCTGCTGGCCGACGAGATCAATCGCGCCGGCCCGAAGACGCAGAGCGCACTGCTCGAGGCCATGGAAGAGCAGCAGGTCTCGGTGGAGAACGAGACGCGCGCCCTGCCCCGGCCCTTCTTCGTCATCGCCACGCAGAACCCCACCGATCAGCTTGGCACCTACCCCTTGCCGGAATCGCAGCTCGACCGCTTCCTGTTGCGCATCACGTTGGGGTACCCTGACCGCGCCAGCGAGCGCGCGTTGCTGGTCGGCGAGGACCGGCGCGAGCTGATCACGCGCATGCCGGCGGTGATGCAGCCCGGCGAGCTGGAGCAGGCGCAAAGCGCGGTGCACGAAGTGGTGGCCTCGGAGGCGCTGCTCGATTACCTGCAGACGCTGATCGCCGCGACACGCAATGGCCAGTGGTTCGTCGACGGTTTGAGTCCGCGTGCCGGCATTGCCGTGCTGCGCGTCGCCCGGGCACGCGCGCTGATGGCGCAGCGCAGCTACGTGGCGCCGGACGACATCCAGGCCATCCTGCCGCAGGCCATTGCGCACCGGCTGCAGCCCATATCGGGAGCCGGGCGTGGCGCGATCGAACAGGTGCGCGCGATGGTCGAGGCCACGCCGATACCGTGATCCCCCCCTACGGCCTTCGGCCGCCCCCCTGGGGGGGGCGAGACTGGACATGAGGGCTCCAGGGGAGCCCTCGGGCCTGCCGAGCGGTCGGGCGTCCTCGCCCGACGCGGCCAGCAAGGCCCGCCAGCGGACTGGCCAAGCCGGGTCCGCGGCGGTTGCTCGATGGCCGCGCCTCATGCGCTCGAAACCACAGGGTGGCTTGCGAGCGCGTGTGCGCCAGTGGTGGCTGGCACGCCACCCGGCCACCGACACCTGGACACTGAACCAGCACAACATCTACATCCTGCCCACCAAGGGCGGGTTGATCTTCGGCATTACGCTGCTGGCGATGCTGGTGTCGTCGATCAACTACCAGCTGAATCTGGGCTATGTGTTGACCTTCCTGCTCACCGGCAGCGGGCTGGTGTCGATCCACCTGACGCATGGCACGCTGCGCGGGCTGACGCTGCGACTGCGCCCGGCCGCACCGGTGTTCGCGGGCGAGCCCGCACTGCTGGAGGTGGTGATGTCCAGCGCCGGCGCGGCGCGGCACGGTATTGGCGTGCATTTCCACGACCGCCGCTTCGAACAGCGCAACACCTGGTGCGACGTGCCGGCGATGGGCCAGGCCAGCGCGCGCTTGAGCATCGTGCCGCCCACGCGCGGCTGGCATGCGGTACCGGTGCTGGTGGTCGAGACGCGCTTTCCCTTCGGCCTGTTTCGCGCCTGGACCCATTGGCGGCCGGCCAGCGCGGTGCTGGCCTACCCCCGGCCCGAGACGCCGAGCCCGGCCTTGCCGACGGCGCAGAGCGCGCCGGGCGCGGCGGGCCAGGCCCAGCAGGCCGAGGGCAGCGAACTCGACGGCGTGCGCGCCTGGCGCCGCGGCGACAGCCTGCGCCAGGTGATGTGGAAGAAGGTGGCGCGAAGCGGCGAGATGGTCAGCCGCGAGACCACGTCAGAAAGCAGCAGCGAACTCTGGCTCGACTGGCAGGCCAGTCATGGCGCTGCGGACGGCAGCGTGGAAGCGCGCCTGTCGCGCCTGACGGCCTGGGTGCTGGCCGCCGGCCAGCATCAGCTCGTGGTCGGCCTGCGCCTGCCCGGCCGGCAGATCGCAGCCGCACGCGGCGAACTGCATCAGCGTGAACTGCTGCGGGAGCTGGCGCTGTGGAGTTGAGCCCGCGGTGGCCGTCGCTGCCTGTCTGGCCAGGCTGGCGCCACCTGCCGCGCGACAGCCGCGACACGCTGTTCCAGCTGGCGGTGATCGGCTGGACCATACTGCCGCACCTTGACCACCTGGCGCCGTGGTGCATCGCACTCACCGCGCTGATGCTGTTCTGGCGCGCGTACCTGGCGCTGAGCAACGCGCCGCTGCCCAGCCGCTGGGCCGTCGTCGGCGTGCTGCTGGTGGCGGCCGCACTGACGCTGTGGACCCAGGGCTCGCTGTTCGGCAAGCAGTCCGGCGTGACCATGCTGGTCGTGCTGATGGCGCTGAAGACGCTGGAGTTGCGTGCGCGGCGCGACGCGATGGTCGTCTTCTTCCTCGGCTTCTTCCTGGTGCTGACCAATTTCCTGTACTCGCAGTCGCTGCTCACCGCCGCAGCGATGCTGCTGTCGGTGTGGGGTCTGCTCACGGCATTGGTGCTGGCGCACATGCCGGTGGGCAAGCCGCCGCTGCACCGGGCCGCGAGCGTGGCCGCGCGCGCCGCGGCACTGGGCGCGCCGCTGATGGTGGCGCTGTTCCTGCTGTTCCCGCGCATCGGCCCTCTGTGGGGATTGCCACAGGACGCCGCGGCCAAGACGGGCCTGTCGGGCACGATGCGCATGGGCGAAGTGGCCGCGATCGCGAACGACGACGAGATCGCGTTTCGCATCCGCTTCGACGGCCGGGTGCCACCACCCGAGGCGATGTACTTCCGCGGCCCGGTGCTGTCGCAGTTCGACGGCACTGAATGGACACGTCAGCAATACCGTCCTGGCGGGCCAATGCAAACAAGCACCGAGGTGGATTTGCTGGGCAGCCCCGTGCGCTACGAAATGACCTTGGAGCCCAGCCGCCTGGCCATGCTGCCGCTGCTGGAGCTGACGCCCGAGCGCGCCGACGCCGCGCCGCAGATCGACGGCTGGGCGTTGCGCCAGCGCGCCGACCTGCAATGGCAGACCGAGCGCCCGGTGTCCGAGCGGCTGCGCTTCGCGGCCTCGGCATGGCCCATTCACCGTCACGGGCCGCTGCAGATGACGCTGGCGCTGCGCGAGTTCGTCGAGCTGCCACCCGGGCACAACCCGCGCACACTTGAATGGGCCACGGCGCTGCGCCGCCAGCCCGCGCTGGCGCAGGCCGATGCACGCACGCTGGCCACAACCGTGCTCGATCATTTGCGCAACGACGAATACTTCTACACGCTCGAGCCTGGCAGCTACGGCAAGGACGCGGTGGACGAGTTCTGGCTCGACCGCAAGCTGGGCTTTTGCGAGCATTTCGCAGCCAGCATGGTGGTGGTGCTGCGCGCAATGGACGTGCCCGCGCGCGTGGTCACCGGCTACCAGGGCACCGACAAGCTTCCGCTGGACGGGTACCACATCGTGCGCCAAAGCAACGCACATGCCTGGGTCGAGTTCTGGCAACAAGGCGAAGGCTGGATACGCGCCGACCCGACGGCAGCGGTGTCGCCGGAGCGCATCGTTCGCGGCGCCAGCCTGGTGCCGCGGCCGGGCCTGGTGGCAGGCGCCATCGGCAACGTCAGCCCGCAACTGCTGGCCGGGTTGCGCAGCGCCTTCGAAGCTCTCAACAACCGCTGGAATCAGTGGGTCTTGAACTACTCGCGCGGCCAGCAGTTCAAGTTGCTCGAAGGCCTGGGCGTGAGCGCCCCCACTTGGCACGACCTGACCTATGCGCTGATCGGGCTGTTGTGTGCCGGCAGCTTGGCCGGCGCCGGGTGGGCGCTGTGGGATCGCCACCGCCAGGACCCTTGGCAACGCCTGCAGCAACGCATCCAGCAACGCCTGGTGCAATTGAACGTGAAGGTGCAGATGCACGAGCCGCCGCGAACGCGTGCGCAGCGCGTGCGCGAGCAGCTGGGCGCGGCCGGCGAGGCGCTGGCGCTCGAACTCGAGGCCCTGGACCACGCGCGCTATGCCAGCTCGGGGCGCGTGCCCTTTGCCAGGGCCTGGTGGCAGCGCTTTGCAGCCGAAGCAGCGCGCACCGGCCACGGATAATCGGGCATGACTCCGATTCCGCGCCCGATCCTTGGCCTGTTCATTTGCCTGGTCTGTCTCGCCCTCGTGTCACCGGCCGGGGCGGCGTCGGCCAAACAGCCGGCGGGTACCAGCTACGCCAACCGGCAGGATGTGCGCGACTTCGCCGCCGAGGTAGCCAAACGCCGCCAGTGGCCCGCCGAATGGGTGCAGGCACAGCTGGCACAGGCGCGTCGGCAGGCCACGGCACAGAGGCTGATGATGCCGCCACCGACGGGCACGGCGAAGAACTGGGCCGCCTATCGCGAGCGCTTCGTCGAGCCGCAGCGCATCCAGGCCGGAGCGCGCTTCTGGCAGGACAACGCCGTGTGGCTGCACCGAGCCGAACAACGCTACGGCGTGCCGCCAGAGATCATCGTCGGCATCATCGGCGTGGAGACCTTCTATGGCCGCATCACCGGCAATTTCCGCGTGCTCGACGTGCTGGCCACGCTGGCCTTCGACTTCCCCACCGGACGCAGCGACCGCAGCCCCTTCTTCCGCGCCGAGCTCGAGGAATACCTGGCGCTGTGCCTGCGCGAAGGCATCGATCCGGCCCGCCTGAAGGGCAGCTTCGCCGGTGCGATGGGCCTGCCGCAGTTCATGCCCAGCAGCGTCAACCAGTACGCGGTGGACTTCGACGGCGACGGGCACATCGACCTGCACGACAACCCGGCTGACGTCATCGGCAGCGTCGCCAACTACCTGACGGCCTTCGGCTGGCAACGCGGTTTGCCCACCACCTATGCCGTCGCCCTGCCGGCGGACACCACGGCGCGCGCCACGCTGCTGCTGCCCGACATCCTGCCGACCTTCACCGCCGCGCAGATGACCGCGCTGGGCGCCGAGCTGGATGCGGCCGGGCGCGAGCATGCGGGGCCGCTGGCGCTGGTGGAACTGCAGAACGGCAGCGCCGCGCCTAGCTT
>JAHECC010000052.1 GCA_024641965.1 Rubrivivax sp. | reverse complement strand
GGCTGGACCGGCGAGATCTTCCCGGCCCGGCTCGACGCCGAACGCCGTCGCGACTGGCTGATGAATGCCGTGGCGCTGCGCCGCCATCGCGGCACGCTGCAGGGCCTTCAGCTGGCGCTGGACATCGCCACGGGCGGGCGGGTGAGCCGCGGCCAGATCATCGTCATCGAGGACTTCCGGTTGCGCCGCACGATGGCGACGCTGCTCGGCATCGATCTGAACCGAGACGATGATGCGCTGCTGCCGGGGCTGGTGGTGTCAGGCAACTCCTTCGTCGGTGACACGCTGATCCTCGGCGACGCCGACGATGCTCAAGCGCGCGCGGAATTCCTTGCGTTGTTCGGCGAGGCCATCGAATCCGAGGCCGAGGCACAGACCGTGGCCAGCGTCTACGAGCGCACGGCCCATCGCGCCACAGTGCTGGTGCACGAGGGCCTGGACGCGGACCTGCGCACGCTGGTGGCCAGCGTGGCCGGCGAGATGGCGCCGGCGCATGTGCTGCTCAAGGTCATCGCCGCGCGCGAGCCCTTCCTCGTCGGCGTTGCCAGCCTGGTCGGCCACGACAGCTACCTGCGCGAGTCGCTGCAGCCGGCGACCGCGCGCGTGGACGTCAGCGCCATCGGCCGCGGCGACCGCGTCCGCGGCGGCGGCGCCTTCGACTGGCGGCTCGAGGACGGCGTGCCGTCCGACAGCCACGGCGAGCCCACCGCAGTGCTCGAAGCGCCCGGCCTGGTCGATGCGGCCGAGCCGGTGACGCTGGACGGCCGCAATTCAGTTCCCCCGTCCGGCGGGCAGATCGCCCGCTGGCGTTTCACCCGCAAGGACTAGGAGTCAGCAGATGGCCAAGCTCGAAATCAACGTTCCCTTCGAAACCGACCAGGCGGTGATCGTCGTCGAGGTCGATCCCGCCAAGCCGCTGGCGCGCGGCAAGCACCTGTTCCAGCTGGAGGTCACCGACGATTCGGGCAACGTCTCGGCGCCCGACCAGGTGGTGGTCATCGTCGCCGACCGCGAGCGGCCGACCGCGGTGCTCAATGGCCCGCAGATCGCCGACGTCGGCAAGGAATTCCAGCTCAATGGCGAGAGGTCGTTCGACATCGGCGGCAGCATCAAGAGCTACCGCTTTACCTACCTTGGCCCCCAGATCGGTTGAGGTCGCAGCGCCATGCCGGTTCTCGCGATCAACCAGCCGATCGAGCAGCGCGGGCCCACGCTGGTGGTGGAAAACCGTCTCGCGCCGGGAGGGCACCGCTTCTCGCTGGTGGTGGTCAACGACCGTGGCGTGGCCAGTGCCCCCGACCTGCTCACGGTGACCGTGCGCCGCACGATTGTGCTCGAGCCCGTACGCCCGCCGCTCATCGGGACGATCGCCGATCCGGTGGTCGACCCGGTGCTTCGCCCGCGCGGCAGCGCGTCGCGCAAAGGAACGAAACATGGCCCTGAATGACACCGACCTGGCGGCCACCGACGCGTTGCCGGCGGCGCGGCGCCCCGACCGGCTGTACTACGACACCGGCGTGCTTCTCGACCGCGAGGACTTCGGCGACGAGCAGACCTACCACCGCGGCCGGCTCGCACGTGCGCTCGGCTACCTCGGCGGCTCGGGCACGCTGGTCGGGCTGAAGGTGGTGGCCGCGCGCCCGGCGCCAGGACTGGAACTGCAGGTCGGCGGCGGCCTGGCGGTGGATCGGCATGGCCGGCTCATCGAAGTGCCGCGCCCGTGGTGCCTGCGCCTGGCGCCCTGGGTGGCGTCGAAGAGCAACGACGCGCTGCGTGCGGCGCTGGGGCCAGGCGGCGTGGTCGCCGACCTGTACCTGCGCTTCGTCAGCCGCGGGCGCGGCGCCACGCCGGCCTTCGCGCAAGGCGCCTACGACGCCACAGATGCGCTGGTGCCGTCGCGCGTACGCGACGCCTTCGTCTTCGAGTTGGTGTTGCGCCCCGAGGCCAAGGACGACCCCGCCGCGCCGAACCACCTGCCGCGCCAGCGCTTCGCCGCGTTGCGCGCGTTGGCGCCGGCCGACCGGGCAAACGCGGTGCGCGCCGCGCTTCTCGATGGCTGGGACCCTTCGCTCGCGCGGCCCGACGGCGAAGCGCTCGCGCCATTGCAGGAACACGCCGTCGGCGTCGATGCGGCCGCCGTGTTCCTGGCGCGCGTGCGCCTGCCGGCCGGAGCCCCCGACGCCGACGGCCGTCCGTTGTTCGACCTCGACAGTTTCGACAACGACCGCATCGACAACCAATCGCGCGCCTTTGTCGTGCCCAACGACATGCTCGCGGCAGTCTTCGCCGCATGAACATGACCCACTCCCGCAGCGCCTTCGGCGCTCCCCCTCAAGGGGGCGCTGCCAGCGGCCCGGCAATGCCGGTTCCGCGGCAGCCGCTTGATCGCAGCCTTGCGTATGGGCTGCGACGACCCAATTCGGCGCTTGGACCGAGCACTTCCACCCGAGGTTTGCAATGACACCCACCTCAAACCGTACCTTCATCAGCCTGGAAAGCGCGCTGCAGCTGCGCCAGGCCAACCTGCTGGTCGAGGAGTCGCACCGCGTGCGGCCGCGCTACTTCGACGGCAAGTTCCTCGCCGCGCGCGACCTGACGCGCGACCAGGCCTACTTCCTGGCACGGCAGTCGGGCTTCGCACGCGCGCTGGGCAGCGGCGTGGTCGAAGGCTTGATGGTGCGTGCCGGCACGGTGGCCAGCGATCTCGAAGTCGAGCCCGGCTTCGGCTACACGAGCGCGGGCGAGCTGGTGTCGTTGTCGCGCAGCGTGCGCGTGTCGCTGGCGCAGTTGTTCCGGCTGCAGACGTTGGCCGCACAGCTCGGCACGCTGCGCCGCGTCGGCCCGCCGCTGCGCAACCGCACGGGGGTGTTCGTGCTGGGCTTGCGCGCGCTGGAGTTCAGCGCCAACCCGGTGGCCGCCTACCCCACGACGCTGGACGGGCCGCGCCAGGTGGAAGAAGGCGACATCGTCGAGGCCAGCGCGCTGACGTTGACGCACTGGGTCGATGCGCCGCCCGAAGGCTTGGAAAGCCAGCGCGGCAGCCTGGCGCGCGATGCCTTCGTCACGCAGTCGCTGCCCGATCTGCCGGCTGAAATGCTGCCGCTGGCCATCGTCGCGATTGCCGGCGACAACATCCGCTGGGTCGATGTGCATCTGGTGCGTCGCGCCGCCGGCCAAGCGCACAGCGACGTGCTCGGCTTCGGCTTCGCGCCCCGGCTACAGCGTGAGGCGCACCTGACGCAGTACACGCAGCAGCTGGCCGAGCTGATGGCCCGCGCGGGCGCCGGCCGGCCCAACGCCGCGCAGCATTTCAGCGCGCTGCCGGCGGCCGGGCCGATGCCCGCCGCAGCGCTGAACCCGCAGGACTTCAGCCAGAGCTGGTTCCCGCCCGGTGTGAACGCCGAATTGATGCTGGTGCCAGAGGACGAGATCCCGGCATTGGTCGAGGAGTCGCTGCTGTTGCCGCCGATCGACCTGAGCCTCAGCGCGGCGCAGCAGGAATCCACCGCGGTGGCGATCCTGGTGCCGGTGCCGCGCGAAGCGCTGGCGCGCCAGGCGGCCCGATTGCAACAGCAACTGCAGCGTGCGGTCGCTGCGCCGGCGCTGCGCCTGGCCGCCAAGCGACTGCCGCTGGACACGATCCGCCTGCTCGCCAGCACGCGGCTGTCGATCGCGCTGCCGACGCGCGCGCCGACGGTCGACCCGGTGGACGTGGTGTGGGCCGAGCTGCTGTCGGCGCAGGCGCTGCTGTGGTACACGCGCCGGCGCAACCTGTCGCTGCGCCCGGAGATCGAAGGCACGGTGGTGGCGGTGGTGGCGGGCGACGACAACGATCTCGAAGAGGTGGTGCGCAGCCGCTTCGACGCGGCCTCGCTCGAGCGCGTCGACAGAGTGCTGGCCAGCGCCAATGTCGCCTCGCGCGCCGAGCTGAGCAAGCTGCTGGCCTCGCCGAAGCTGGCCTCGCCGCTGCTCGCCGAAGCCACGCTGGCCGCGCTCGAGGACAAGGGCAGCATCAGCAGCGCCGATGTCGCCGAGGTGGCCGAGAAGGTGACCGCGCCGGGCGTCGGCGAAGGGCTGGCGCGGCTGGTCGAGGCGCGGCCGGAACTGCGCACCGATCCGGCACTGGCCGCCAAGCTGGCCAGCAACAACCGGCTTCTGGAGCTCGACCGCACCCTGGGGCAGGCGAACAGCTTCGAGGTGGCGCGGCTGTCCTCGGAAATCAACCTCGCGACGCGCGGCCGCGGCATCAACCTCGCGCGCGTGCTGCCGCCGAAACCCTAGGGGCCACTGATGCAGATACGCCAACCCTCGGGCCGCAATCTGTTGCGTGCCTACGGCGAGATTCCGGTGTCGGTGCAGCCGCGGCTGGTAGGCCGCGTCGATGCCGGCGAGCAGCGCCGCATGAACGCCTTCGCCGGGCGCGCGCTGACCGCGCCGCTGCTGCATGCCGAACAGAACCACCGCAGCCGGCGCATCGCGCTGCTGAATCGCGCGCTCAGCGCAGGCGTGGTCGAGGGCCTTGGCCTGGCCTTCTTCGAGGCTGACATCGCACCGATCGACAGCGCCGTCGACGCGCCGCCCGAGGCGCTCGACCTGACCACGCCGCGCCGCGCGACGCTGGACGCCGGGCTGGTGCTGGCCGCCAACGGCGAGGAGGTGGCCGTGCCGACGGCGCTGGACTTCGACATGCTCGACCTGCCGGTGATGGCCCCGGGCTGGCTGCTTGCCGGCGAGGCGCCGCTGCCGGGTCCGGTCGATGCCGACGGCTCGGTGCTCGATTCGCGCCGCATCGGCCTGCGCCTGCGTGACGAACTTGCCGCAGGGCATGCGGTGCCGCGTGTGGGTATCGTCGTGCTCGAGCCGGTGGAGCATTGGCAGGTGGAAGGCGCCGATCCCTTCGACCAGTGCGAACGTGACTTGGAGGCCGAGGCCTTCGAGGACCAGCAGCGCCGCGACGCCGGCCGGTTGCTGTACTACGCCTGGCCCGACGAATGGCTGCCTTCGCTGGCGCCCGACGCCGCCTGGCGCAACCGGCTGGCCTATCGGCTCTTCGGCCGCGAAGCCATGCTCGGCTCGGCGCAGGCCATGCCCTGGCATGGTGTGGGCGTGCCGCTGGCGCTGGTCGCCTTCAACGCGGCGTGGCAACCGTTGTTCGCCGACCGCGCCGCAGTGGTGCGTGCGGGCGGACGGCCGCGCGGCAATGCGCTGCTGGCGCCGCTGCGGCGCGCGGCGGACGATGGCACGCGGCGCGTCGCCGGCAGCGGCGATCGTTTCCTGTGGCAGGCGCGCATCGAGCAGCTGTCCGAGCATCTCGCCGAAGCGCGGCTGGCCGGCGCCGACCTCGGCGCACTGAGCGCGCAACTGCGGCTGCTGCCGCCGACCGGGCTGCTGCCGGCGGACGCGATCGACGTGCGCGCGCGGCGCAACCATTTTTTCGCGCCGACGCTGGATCTCTTTGCCGCGCCGGTGCCGCTGGAGCAGCTCGACCTGCTGCTGGAAGAAGCGGCCGGCCTCGGGCCGATCGACCTGTCGGTGCGCGACCGGCTGAGCGTGTTCGTGCCGGTGCCGCAGGCGGTGTTCGAGCCCGACCTGCTGGTTATCGAGCAGGCCGACCCGACCGGCGAGATCGGCCGCACGCTGGCGCGCTTCGTCGACGTGCGTGCCGACTGGCTGCGCCGGCGCCAGAACTTGCGCGGCAAGCAGCACGTGCTGCGGCTCGGCGTCGATGGCAGCGACGACACGCCGCTGCTCGTGGCCGCAGGCGACGACCCGCTGCGGCTCGAGGACGAAAGCCTGGACGCGACGGTGCCGGCCCCGACCGGGGTGCTGCACCGCTCGGCGCTGGCGATGGGCCTGCACCAGCATGTGCTGGAGGCGGCGCCGACACCGCTGCAGGTGGCCGTCGACGGTACGCTCTATGCCTGGGTGCAGATCGACCGCGAGAACCCGCCGCAGCAGCTGATGCTGCAATTCTTCGCCGGCAGTTGGGAGCACCGCGCCTACTGGGCTGCGAACAGGATTGGCTGGGGCAACGACGGCACCGCCTCGCGCCTGCTGCAATCGGCCGAGTTGCCTCCCGCAGGCGTGTGGACGCGCCTGGCCGTGACGGCCGCCGACCTGGGCCTGGGCGACCGGCCGATCACCGGCATGGCCTTCACGCTCTTCGGCGGACGCGCCTGCTTCGGCCCGGCGGGCACGCTGAAGGGTGCGACCGAAAGCGTTTGGCTCGACGAGGCGCTGCTCGATGGCAGCCGACAGAGCGGCACTGGCGAAGCTTGGGATCTTGTGCCCCAGCCCGAGCGCGATGCGCCCTTCGAAGCGGCCTTCGGCACGACGGCCGTCGAGAACGCGTTCGTCGCCGAGGCGGTGTCCGAACTGCTCAACGACGCCGACGTGAAAGCGCTGAAGATCATTCCGCCCGGTACCGACCGTGCCGCCGCGCCGACGCTGGCCACGCTGATCGTCACGAAAGGGCTGCGCGCCACCACAGACGATCTGGCGGCGCGCATCAATGAGGCCGACGACGCGCTGAACCTGGGCTACCTGCGCGTGCAGACCGACCTGTACCGGCTGCGCCAGTCGGTGCTGAAGCAGAGCCAGGCGACACGCTTCGCGGTGTCACCGGCGCTGACGCAGATCGCCGACCTGGACAACGCTACCGCCACGCGCGAGCAACTGTCCGACTTCTATGCCGACGTGCGCGCCGACAAGACGATCCTGAAGCGCGACGCTGCGCCCACGGCTCCCGCGCCGGCGCCGATGCCGCGGGCCGGCGGTGCGGCCGCTTTCGGCAACACGGCGATCTTCAGCAACACCAGTTTCAGCGGCGCGATGCTGGCCACGCCGGCCCCAGCGCCGGCCCCAGCGCCGGCACCGGCGGTCTTCAGCGGCGCGTTCGCCGAGCGGTTCGATGCGCAGTTCGTCTCCGGCACTTTCGCCAAGGCGCCGGCGCCGAGCGTGGGCACGGTGATCGGCGCCGACGCGCTCACCGGCAAGGCCGAGATCCGCACGACATCGATCGCCGCGCGCATGGAACGGCCACGCTCGATCGAGGCCAAGGATTTCACCGTCGCCACGCGCGCCGACATCATCACCAAGCTCGCCGCGCTGGGCCTGGACATGGACGGCCTGGACGTGCATGGCATCGCCGAGGCGGGCAAGTTCGACAGCACCGGCCAGCCACTGCGCGGTGCACCGGTCAAGCTGTCGGCGCTGCGCGCCAGCAACTTCGCCGCGGTGCTGCGCGACCCCGACCCCGAGGCCGACAAGGCCGACGAATCGGCGTTCTTCTTCAGCGGCGTCGACCTGTCCGACTACACCGTGGCGCTGCTGCGCAATGCCGAAGGCATCGTGCGCCGCTACCGCGACGCGCTGGAGCGCATGCGCAAGGCGCTGGCGACGACGAAAGGTCTGCTGCAGAACGCGGCATCGCGCCTGGGCGTGGTGGCACGCGAACTGGCCGAAGCGCGCCAGGACGTGGCCACCGCGCGTGCGCTGCTGGCCGAGGACGAGCAGCGCGCGCGCGAGTTGAACGCGCACCGCGACGCGGTCATCGCCGAGCATGTCAAGTTCCTGGCCTATGCGCGCGTGCGCGTTGCGTCGCGCAGCGTCGAATCGCCGTCGCGCTGGCTCGACTCCGCGCTCGAACCCGATGTGGTGCCGGCTTGCCTGGCGGCCCACGACGATCCGCCCGAGGATGTGATGGCCATGCTGGCGCTGCTGCGGCGCGCGCCGCTGGACTGGTTCCCTGCCATGCGGCCGCACCTGCGGCTGATCGACCAGCCGGCGCTGGCCGACCGCATGATCACTGCATTGCGCACGCCGGCCGTGATGACGCTGTCGCCGAACACCGGGGCAAGCACCATGCAGGCCTCGATGCTGGCGCTGCGCACACAGTCCGACAGCGTGTCGCTGGCGCGCGCCACGGCGCTGCCGCAGGCGCTGGCAGCACTGCAGGCGGGTGCCGGCGTGCGCGCCAAGGTCGATCTGTTCGCGCGCGCCGCCAGCCTGGGCGACCTGCTCGGCGTGGCGGCCGAGCGAAGCGAGCTGAAGCGCCGCGCGGCGCTGGAGTTCGAGCGCATCGAGAGCATCGCCGCCTGCCTGCACGAGCGCCTGTCGCGGGTGCGCGCCGCGATCCGGCTGCAGTGGGCGGAAGCCTACAGCCAGTTCGACGCGGCGCGCGGCCAGGCCGACCTGGGCGACCTGAGCAGCCTGCCGCGC
This sequence comes from Rubrivivax sp., assembly GCA_024641965.1. GTDB lineage: Bacteria > Pseudomonadota > Gammaproteobacteria > Burkholderiales > Burkholderiaceae_C > Rubrivivax. The sequence continues at coordinate 15,327 of JAHECC010000052.1, read as the reverse complement.
TTCGGTGAGCTGCCGCGCGAAGAACGCGAGGACCTGCAGGAACTGGCTGCCTGGCTGCAGGGCCGGGCTGACCGCAACAACCCGCAGGCGGTGGCGCTGCTCGCCGACCTGGTGCGCGTGTGCCTGCTTGCCGCCAGCCACTCGCCCATCGGCGAACTGGTGGCTGGGCGCATCGTCAAGCCGCTGCCGCTGAACCCGGGGCTGCGTCTGGACGTGCGCGCGCTGCTGCCCGACCGCCTGCGCATCGGCATGCAGTTGCAGTTCTTCGAGGCGAATGCGGTGGCCGCGCGCGCCGTGGTCGAGGACCTGAGCGGCGACGTGGCCTCGGTCCGCGTCACGCAGACGGTGCGCGCCAACCTGGCCACCAGCCTGGCCACGACGGTGAATTTCCTGACGCGATGAGCGGCATCGACCTGAGCGTGCAACGCCTGCGCCTGGAGGTGCCGCGCGATATGTCCGCGCATGCGCTGCGGCCGCGTGTGGAAGACGGATTGCGTATCGCGTCGATGCCGACCTCGCTGGCGCATCGCTTTGTACTGTTGCGCCGGCTGCGGCTGGTGCTGCCGCGCGAGACCAGCGCGCAGAGCCTGGCACTGCAGCTGGAACGCGAATGGCGCGCCATCGAATCGCTGGCGCAGCCGATGTCCGGTGCCGCGGCCGATGCGCCGGCGGTGTGGGCGGCGCACGAGGCCGAGGCGCGTGTGCTGCTGCTGCAGCGCTGGCTGGACGGGCGTGACAGCGGCGCCTGGTTTTGGCAGCAGCTGCTGCCCACGGCCCATGAGGCGATGCCATTGGCGCAGCGCCTGCGGGCGTTGATGTTCGAGCCCTTCGACACCGCGCCGGCGCACGCCGCAACGGCGAGCGGCCAGCGCCGCGAGCTGTGGCGCGAGGCACTGCCACGCGTCATGGCCGCCGGGCAGCTAGCGGCCTTGATGGCCGGGCTGACGGCAGCCGAGCGCAACGCCTTGGTGGCCGTGTTGCCGGCAGCTTTACTCGGCGGCCCGAGCGCATTGCAGGCTCGACGCGCCGCGCCCCAGGCATCGGCGCTGTCGGGCGGAAGATCGCCCGCAGCGCCGATACCGCGCGAGAGGCCGGTGCATGGCACGCGCGTTGGGTCACGGTTGTTCGATGCGATCGATGCCGGCGTCGAGGTGACGCCTGCCGCCGCGCCGGACGGCTCGAAGCACGGCGCAGCCGCCGAACCTGCGGCGCTGCTGCGTGCGGGCTGGTCGCTTGCTCCCGCTGCCGAGTCGGATGGCGGGCGCGAGACCGCCTGGGCCGGCCTGTGGTTCCTGCTGCCGCTGCTGCTGCGCCAGGGCCTGGCGCAGCGGCCGGTGCCGGCGTCCATGTTTGAGGCCATCCTGCAGGTGGCCCAGGCGTGCCATGGCCTGGACGCGACGGCCCGGGCCTGGGGCGAGCTGGTCGCGCAACAGGCCGGTCTGAACGAGGCCGCGAAGTCGGCGCTGCGGCCCGAGGCCGAAGTCCTGTGGCGCTTGGCGCGCGAAGTCAGCGTGCGTCAGGCGCGGCTGCCGCTGCGCCGCGTGCTGCACCGCCCCGGTCGGGTGTGGCTGGCACAACACCGCGTCGATGTTGCGCTGCCGCTGCAGCGCGCCGACGTGCGGATCCGCCGCGCCGGTTTCGACATCGACCCGGGTTATGTGCCCTGGCTCGACACCGTGGTCCATTTCCACTACACCTGATGAACGCGCCTGCCCCCGCCATCGAACAGGACCAACTCGGTTGCCGCGATCTGGCGCTGGCGGCCTTGGGCGGGCTGTTGCAGGCTGCGCCCGCGCAAGACGCACCCGAGGCATGCCTTCTGCACGATGCCTGGCAACGAGGCGGCGGTGCGGCCTGGCCCGAGCAGGTGGCGCGCTCGCTGGCACAGCCGCCGGCGCAGGACGCGAAACTCATTCGCGCCGCCGAGCGGCTGCAACTGGCGCCGATGGAAGTGCTGGCGATGGCGCTGGCCGCCGCGGTCGAGGACGACCCGCTGGTCGGCCGGCTGATGGTCTGGCTGCAGGCACCGGTGGTCAATGCGCGCCCTAGCCTGGCATTGCTGGCCCGAGCATTCGTGCCCTTGTGCACCAGCACGCACAGCGAGGGTCTGGCCGAAGCCAAAACGCTGTATGCGCTGGCCTTCGGCGCGGCTGTGCGTGCCGGTGCGCTGCTGCTGGACGCCGACGACCGGCCGCTGTGCGAGCGCGGCCTGCGCATGCACGCGCCGCTGGCTGCCGCGTTGGCCGGCATCGATGCCGATTGGCCTGGCGCACCAACCGCGCAACTGGCCAGCGCCGAGGGCCTGGACGCCGACGCCCTGGACCAATGGGCGCAGCGGCTCGCGGCCACCGACGGCGCTGGCCTGCTGATCCGCAGCGCCAGCCCGGCCGAAGCGCAGGCCGTGGCCGCCGCGCTGGCGGCACGGCTAGGCTCGCGACCGGCCTGGTGGGGCAGTGAGCTGCCGCCGGGCGCCGACCTGTGGATGTCACTCAGCGGGCGGCTGCCGGTCTTTTCGTTGCAGTCCGCGCCCGGCGAGGTCGTGGGCGTGCCGCCGCTGCGCCATCACACCGGTCCGGTGCTGGTGCTGGCCGGTGTCGATGGCAGCATCCGCCGTGACGACGGCCTGCTCGCCGAATGGCGCGTGCCGCGCGCCACGCTAGCGGTCCGCGAATCGCTGTGGCGCGATGCGCTCGGCGACATACCGGTAGCGGCACAAGCCGCGCGCCGCTACCGCGCGGCGCCAGCGCAGGCGGCCGAACATGCGCGCTTGTCGCAACTGCTCGCCACCGGTGATGAAGCCTCGCGCGAGGGCATTGCCCAGGCCGCGCGGCTCAGCTCGGCCTGCCGCGCGCTGGAAGCGCTGGCCATGCCGCTGCCCGAGCCGATTGCCGACGAGGCCCTGGTCGTAGCCGACGGCGTGCGTGCAGAACTGCAACGCGTGCTGCAGCGCTGCGAGCAGCGCGAGACCCTGCACGAGCGGCTCGGCGCGGCCGCTCGTGCACGCGCATGCGAAGGCGTGCGGCTGCTCTTCACCGGCGCCTCGGGCACGGGCAAGTCGCTCGCGGCGCAGTGGTTGGCCTCGCGCCTGGGCCTGCCGGTGTATCGGGTGGATCTGTCGTCCATGCTCAGCAAGTGGATTGGCGAGACCGAGAAGAACCTGGCCGAGCTGCTGGCGCGCGCCGAGCATGTCGACGCGCTGCTGCTGTTCGACGAGGCCGACACGCTGTTCGGCAAACGCACCGAGGTGGCTTCGGCCAACGACCGCTTTGCCAACGCCCAGACCAACTACCTGCTGCAGCGAATCGAGACGCATGGCGGCATCATCGTGCTCACCGCCAACAGCCGCAGCCGCTTCGACCCGGCCTTCGCGCGCCGGCTCGACTTCATCGTCGACTTCAGCGTGCCCGATGCCCGGGCGCGGCGCGAGCTGTGGCGTTTGCACCTGGGCCAGGCCAGCGACTGTGACGACGCGGCCATCAACCGCTTGGCCGTACGCGTCGACCTGAGCGGCGGCAACATCCGCAACGCCGTGCTCGCCGCCGCCGCCAGCGCCGGCTCGCGCGGTGCGCCGATAGGCGTGGACGACATCGCCGTTGGCGTGCGTGCCGAATTCCGCAAGCTTGGCCGCACGCCGCAGGAGTTCTGATGCCGAAGCTGGCCACGCCCACGAGCCGCTCCACGCCGTCGAGCACCGAGCGGCGCAGCCGGGGTGCACGCACGACCGCGTCACCGTTGCAGAACCAAGCAGCCAAGTCGCAGCTGCCGAGCAGATCGACATACGCCGGCTTGATGCTGCAACGCAAGTGCGCGTGCGGCTCACCGACACCGTCGCTGACCGGCGTATGCGCGCAATGCACGAGCAAAAAACACTTGCACACCAACCTCAGTATCGGTGCGAGCAACGAGCCGCTTGAACTGGAAGCGGACCGGGTTGCTGATCAAGTACTCGCAGGCCCAGCAAATCCCGCAGTCCGCGGAGCCCCACCGCGCATCCAGCGCTTCACCGGGCTATCAATCCGGCAGGGAGATACGGCACCCGCCAGCGTAGACCAAGTTCTCGCCAGTCCAGGCAGGCCACTGGAATCGGCGCTGCGGCAGGACATGGAGGAACGCTTCGGCCACGACTTTTCACGGGTGCGGGTGCATTCTGGCGAAGCCGCCGAGCAATCGGCGCGGGACGTGAAAGCCCATGCTTACACGGTGGGACACAACATCGTGTTTGGTGCGAATCGTTTCGTGCCTGAGACCCGGGCGGGGCGGCGGTTGGTTGCCCATGAGTTGACTCACGTCGTGCAGCAGTCGGGCCAGGGCACCGTCGTTCAAAGGGAAGTCGAGCGCCGCCTTGATCCCGCTGACGCCACGCTGGTGGGCACCGGCGTCTCGCCGCCGGGAGAGGTGCTGGCGGCGATCGAGACATTGGGCGCGGGCCATGTCGCGGTCGCGAAGCAGTACAGCACCGAACTCGCCAATCTCGCACGGCTGTCCGAACTCGCGTTCCGGCGCTTCAACGCCGGCGCGCCGGGCAAGGGCGGGCCGACGAACGCGTTCGTCTACACCTGCCATTGCGGGTGGATCGACATGGGCCACTTCTTCAGCTCGGCGGTTGCCGCCTATTCGGCGGGCTACCTGCAGCAGTTCGAGCTGCGCGTGGACGGCGAGCGGCGCACTATCAACGACGCGTTGTCGTTCTTGCTGGACAAGGCCAGGCCGGTGCTGGAGCCGGTGCTGGCGACCGTCCCAGGCGATCAGAGCGAGGCGCTGATCGAGCATGTCAGGCGGCTGCTCGAATCCGGCGAACCGCGGGACACAGCGCTTGCGCTCGGCTACGGCGTCGAGTTCCTACAGCAGGCCGCCAAGCTCGTCGCCGACAAGTACGAGTTCCCACCCGATGCGCTCATCGGCGAGCAACGGAGCGCGTTCACGATCGAGGACTTGTCGTCCGACTGCTACGGCGCTGCGCTCGGCCAGGATCTCTGGGAGCGCGTCCGTTCCAGACCCAAGGGGCAGGATATCTCTCCGGTGCGCGAGCTGATGGGCGCGTTCCTGAAAGACTGCGGCGCCGTCGATGCGAGCGGGCAAACGCTGTGCGAGATGATGAACGAAACGACCCCGGGCTCGTGCACGCGGCAGGGTGACGAGGCGGTCTGGTCGAAAAGCGGCGGTACGCCGCTCCAGGACCTGAACGAGGAAGCGCCCAACTTGCTTGCCAGTGCCAAGCCGCTGTGCCCGGACGCCAGTCCCAAGGCCTGCAGAAGTGGAACGGGCCCTTCACCCACACCACTGCCCAAGGCACTCCTGGGCGTTTCGAACACGGGCGCGACATTGACTCTGCCCGAGGACATCCGTCTTCATCAGTTCAGGGAGCGCCCGTATTTCGCTGGAGGCGTTTCCATCCCCGGCCGACCCGAACGGTTCGACGCCCAGGCCCCGCTGACCCTGAGCGGGCCCTCGTTCGTGCGCGTCACGCCAAAAGTCAATTTCGTCGCCTACTCGACCCTTGGTGGCGTGCCGGGTCTCGGTGCTCTCAAGTCAGCGGCTCACCTGGACCCGGACATCGGACGCTATGGCGCTCACGGAGGCCTGGGGCTCCGCGGATCCTTTGACGTTCAAGCGCGCGGGGCCCTGCAGTTTCACGTTCATGGGACGGTATACATCGACCTGGGCGCATTGTTGAGCGGACTGGCAGGGCCGGAGGTGGAAGACCTCAAGGAAGTCTTCAAGTCGGAAGCGTTCACCAAACTCGCGCAGCAAGTCCTGAGTGGTGACCTCAGTCCCAAAGCAATGATGCGCGAGGTGAAGGCGCTCCTGAAGCAGAAGTTTCCGCAGGACTTCAAGGGGGTGGTTCGTACCGTCATTTATCGGCTCGAAAACATGGAAGCGCTTGCGCTTGCCACTCGGCTGGAGGCGCAGGGAGCGGTCAGCGTTGGAAGCATTCCGATTTCCGGATTTGTCGTCCACAAGAAGTTTGGCTTGAGTCCACTGCTGGGGCTCGAGGGCGGGGTGGTCTTGTCCGAACTTGCCAAGGGGCGCACGATCGTGGGGGCCAAGGGCTGGCTCTATGGGCAAGACATTCTTCAAGCCCAGGTCACAGCGGGTATCGACCCAATCGGGCGCAGCGCCATCGCCGAACTCCAAGCGGTGAATAGGACCCTGACCGGCAACAAGCTCAGCCTGGACCTGCGTTACGAACTGAATACCGGTGGCGAGCAGCAGTTCCTCGTACTTGTCGGCGGACAGTTCAACGCCTTTGGCTCCAAGTGACGGACCGATCGCAACGCGAGAGTATGAGCATGAAATTCATCTTGGCATCGTCCACCACCCGTGCGGCAGCGCTTCTCCTGCCCGAGTGCGCTTGCGGGAACGAGGTAGCGGCGGGCGGCGAACGCGCGCAGCCGTTCCACCTAGAAGGTCCAGCCATGGAGTTGATCAAGCTCAACGCCGAGATCGACGCGAAAAATTAGCTGGAGCCCCCCGATCAGACACAGGCCACGGTGCCAAAAGGCATTCAATCGCAACTCGCAGCGCTGATGAAAACCACTTGTCCCACCAGCAGCCAGCGTCAGTTCGACAACACGCTCGCCTTTCGCGGAACTGTGGAACGCTGAGACAAGAACCAACTGAACATCATTGGCAGCGCAGAACCTGCGGTTGCGCGCTGTCGAGCACGAAGGGCGTGAGCCCATTGCAGCGTGCCGGGCGGCGTGACAGCCGGCGCGGCAGGGCCTTCGGCTATGCTCCGCCGCAACCAAAACCACCGCAGACCGACCCCATGAGCATGCGCGCCGCGATCGCCGCCTCGATGGCCTACGACACCATCATGGTGTTCGAAGGGCAGTTCACCGACCACATCCTGCCGGACCAGATCCACAAGATCAACCTGTCCTTCCTGTCGCCGAACATGCGCCGCGAATACGGCGGTTGCGCGGGCAACATCGCCTACAACTACAAGCTGGTGGGCGGCGAGCCGGTGCCCATCGGCATGGTCGGCGATGACTTCGGGCCCTACATGGAGCACTACCAGCGCCACGGCATCGACGCCAGCTGCCTGGTGCAGGCGAAGGACCAGTACACCGCGCAGTGTTTCATCGTCACCGACCTGCACAACAACCAGCTGGCCGGTTTCCACCCCGGCGCGATGGGCGCGTCGGCGCAGATCCCGGTGTCGCAGGCCGGCCGCGTGGCCTGCGGGCTGGTGGGTCCGGACGCCAAGGACGCGATGCAGCTGCACACGCAGCAGATGGCCGCAAGCGGCGTGCCCTTCATCCTCGATCCGGGGCAGAACATCCCGCTGTTCAGCGGTGCGGAGCTGCTGCAGATGATCGACGCCGCGCCGGTGCTGGTGTGCAACGACTATGAAGCCGAGCTGATCGCCGACAAGACTGGAGAGTCGCTCGACCAGCTGGCGCGGCGCGTCGAGACGCTGATCGTCACGCGCGGCGCCGACGGCTCGCTGGTAATGCACGACGGGCACCGCCAGCAGGTCGCGCCAGTGCGGGCCGTCGACGTGAAGGACCCGACCGGCTGCGGCGACGCCTACCGCGCCGGCTTGCTGCTGGCGCTGGCCAAGGGTGTGCCGCTGCTGCAAGGCGCGCAACTGGGCAGCGTGCTGGGTGCGATCAAGATCGCGGTTCAGGGCTGCCAGAACCACCAGCCGACGTTGAGCGAGATCCGTTCGAGCTACGAGGCGCACTACGGCGCCTGGCCCTTCTGAGTCTTCCAAGCGAGGTGACGGCATGCCGACGATCTACGAGAAACGCACCTACTCGGTCACCGTCGGCCAGATGGCCGAAGTCATCCGCCTGTACTCGACCGAAGGCTGGCCGGCGTTGCACAAGGGCGGCTTCGGCGACAAGCTGATCGGTTACTTCGTCAGCGACACCGGCGAATTGCACCAGCTGATCCACCTGTGGCGCTTCGATAGCGATGACGACCGGCGCGCCTTCTGGAAGCGGCTGTTCGAGAACGCCGAGTTCATGGCCTTCGCCAAGCAGCTGCGACCGCTGGTCAAGCGGCAGGAAAACCAGCTGATGCTGGCCGCGCCCTGGGGCCCACATCCCTGAGTCCGAGCATGAGACTTGCCGCCGACATCGTCGTGGGCCTTGTCGGCCTGCTGCATATCTACATCTTGGTGCTCGAAATGTTCCTATGGGACAAGCCCGCCGGGCGCAAGGCCTTCGGGCTGAAGCAGGATTTCGCCATCGCCACCAAGGTGCTGGCCGCCAACCAGGGGCTGTACAACGGTTTCCTCGCCGCCGGCCTGTTCTGGGGGCTGAGTCTGGGCGACGCGGGCGGCCCGGTGAAGGTTTTCTTCCTGCTGTGCGTGCTGGTCGCCGGCCTGTACGGCGCGGCCACGGCCAGCAAACGCATTCTGTTCATCCAGGCGTTGCCTGCGGCGATCGGCCTCGTGCTGCTCGTCCTGGCGTAGCGCAGGCGGTGCGGCGCGCTACGGATAGAACAGTTCGATCGTGTAGCCGGCGATGCGCTGGCCCTCCAATTCCAGCATGCCCTGCAGCGTGGCGTCGCCTCTTGACGGCACGCTGTCGGCGCCGCTGCCCAGTTCGCCGGCCAGCAGCACGCGCCGCGCCGTGGTGCCGCCTTGCGCGTCGGTCAGCGCCAGATCGACCGCCGGCATGCGCACCGGTGTGGACGAGCGGTTCCGCACCACCAGCGACAGACGGTATAGCTCGCTGCCTTCGACGCGCGCCAGCCCGCTGCTGTCCACGGCCAGGCTGTCGATGTGGCGTGGCGGCTCGACGCTGCAGCCGAGCACGCCGCATAGTGACTGCAGCGTGGGCTGCGCGGCCGGCCAATGCGCTGCCAGGTCGTCACGGAAGTGCAGTGCCACCTGCCCCAGCAGCGTCGCCACGAGCAGCAGTGATGCCGCCAGCATGCCGCCGCGCCGCCGCGGCTGGCGCCAGCGCTCGGCACGTTCGGCGCGCAGCACGAAGCCGGGTGTGGGTTCGGCGCGCAGGTCCAGGTCTTCGGAACGTGTGGGTGTATCGGCTGCAGCGACTGGCGCGTCGACAGGCGGGGCGACGGCAGCGTCCAGCGCCTCGGCAGACATCACGTTCGCATCCGGCACTACCGCGACCGGCTTGGGTCGCGCCTCAGGTTTGGCCTCGGCCGCATCGTTGGCCGCCGGCGCTTTGGCCAGCGCGTGCACCGTCGCCGGCGGCGACATGGCAGGGCTGGGTGGCGCCAGCGGGGTGCCGACGCGGGCCGCGGAGGTGCTGGTCGCGGCCGGCGCTAAGGCGGGGCCTGCGTCAGGCGGGCGGTTCTGCTCCAGTTCGAAGAGGCGTTCGCCGGCGTTGAAGACTTCGGAGCAGCGGCCGCAGCGCACCCAGCCCTCGGACACCTTCAACTGGTCGCGCACCACGCGGAAGACGGTGCCGCAGGCTGGGCAGCGGGTGGCAATGCTCACGACAGCGCCCCACGCTCACCGGTCATCAGGATCCAGCCGTCGCGCGTGTCGCTGACCTGCAGCGCCAGCCACGGCGTATAAGCGGCCTTAATTTCGTCGGCCTGGCGCTCCAGGATGCCGGCCAGCACCAGTTGCCCACCAGGCTGCAGCCGATCGCACAGCAGCGGTGCCAGCAGCTTCAGCGGCGTGGCCAGGATGTTGGCCAGCACCACGGCGTAGTGGCCCTGGGCCTGCTCCGGCAGGCCAGCGTGCAGGCGCACGCTGTTGGCCGCGGCGTTCGCCTGGGTGGCGCCGACCGCCGCGGGGTCGATGTCGACCGCATCGATCGTGGTGGCGCCGAACAGCGCTGCGCCGATCGCCAGGATGCCCGAGCCGCAGCCGTAGTCGAGCACGCGCGATGCCGGCGCTGCCCAGTGTTCGGCATGTGCGGCGATCCAGCTCAGGCACATGCGCGTGGTGGGGTGCGTGCCGGTGCCGAAGGCCATGCCGGGATCGAGCCGGATCACCCGTGCGGCGCCAGCCGGCGGTTCGTGCCAGCTGGGCACGATCCAGAAATCGGGTGTGATCTGCACCGGCGCGAACTGTGATTGCGTCAGCCGCACCCAGTCCTGCTCAGGCAGCGCGCGCAGCGCTTGCACATGCAGTCCTTTTGACCAGGCTTGCGCCAACAGACGCGTAGCCGCGGCAGTGGCGTGCGCCTCGTCGATGAACAACACATTCAGCGTGGAGCGCTGCCAGCCGCCGGCCGGCGCCGGCAGGCCGGGCTCGCCGAACAGGGCCTGCTCACTGTCGCTGCCCGCATCGGCGTCCTCGACCGAGACCGACAACGCGTCGAACTCGTCGATCAGTGCGTCAGACACCGGCTCCACCAGAGCTTGCGGCGCGCGCAGCACGAGCTCGAACATGGCCTGGCGCGGTTCAGCGCTTGTGCTGGGCGAGCCAGCCTTCCAGGTAGTGGATGCCGGTGCCGCCCTCGATGAACTTCGCGTCGACCATCAGTTCGCGGTGCAGCGGGATGTTGGTCTGGATGCCTTCGACCACCGTCTCGGACAGCGCTGTGCGCATGCGCGCCAGCGCCTGCTCGCGTGTGTCGCCGTGGCAGATGAGCTTGCCGATCATCGAGTCGTAGTTCGGCGGCACGACATAGTTGGTGTAAGCATGCGAATCGACGCGCACGCCGGGCCCGCCGGGCGGGTGCCACATGCTGATGCGGCCGGGCGAAGGCGTGAACTTGTAAGCGTCCTCGGCGTTGATGCGGCATTCGATGGCGTGGCCGCGCATCTGGATCGCGCGCTGCGTAAAGGGCAGTTTCTCGCCGGCGGCGATGCGGATCTGCATCTGCACGATGTCGATGCCGGTGACCATCTCGGTCACCGGGTGCTCGACCTGCACGCGCGTGTTCATCTCGATGAAGAAGAACTCGCCGTTCTCGAACAGGAACTCGAAGGTGCCGGCGCCGCGGTAACCGATCTTCTTGCACGCCGCGGCACAGCGGTCGCCGATGCGCTCGATCGTGCGCCGCGCGATGCCGGGGGCCGGCGCTTCTTCGATGATCTTCTGGTGGCGACGCTGCATCGAGCAGTCGCGTTCGCCCAGCCAGACCGCGTTCTTGTGCCCATCGGCCAGCACCTGGATCTCGACGTGGCGCGGGTGCTCGAGGAACTTCTCCATGTACAGCGCCGGATTGCCGAAGGCTGCCGCCGCCTCCGCGCGCGTGGTCTGCACCGCATGCAGCAGCGCGGCTTCCGTGTGCACCACGCGCATGCCGCGCCCGCCGCCGCCGCCGGCGGCCTTGACGATCACCGGGTAGCCGATGCTGCGCGCCACGCGGATGATCTCCTTCGGCTCATCGGACAGCACGCCCTCGGAGCCAGGCACGCAGGGTACGCCCGACTTGATCATGGCCTGCTTGGCTGCCACCTTGTCGCCCATGATGCGAATCGACGCGGGCGTGGGCCCGATGAAGACGAATCCGCTGCGCTCCACGCGTTCGGCGAAGTCGGCGTTCTCCGACAGAAAGCCGTAGCCGGGGTGGATCGCCTCGGCGTCGGTGACTTCGGCGGTGGAGATGATCGCCGGCATGTTCAGGTAGCTCAGCGACGAAGCCGCCGGACCGATGCACACCGCCTCGTCGGCCAGCTTGACGTACTTGGCCTCGCGGTCGGCCTCGCTATAGACGATGACCGACTTGATGCCCATCTCGCGGCAGGCGCGCTGGATGCGAAGCGCGATCTCGCCTCGATTGGCAATGAGAATCTTCTTGAACATGGTGCCTCGGCTCGATCGCCCTTAGCGGGCTGCGCCCGCATTGCAATTTGGCTTCGCCGCAACGCCCCATGCGGCGTTTTCGCCTCGATTGGCAATGAAAATGCTCTGGAACATGAGGGCCGCGCTAGTCGATGACGAACAACGGTTGACCGAATTGGTTCCGGCCGGCCGCTGTCGCGGTCTTCACATGCGCTTCGCTCATATGAGCCTCCACCGGTTCGGCCCGCATCATTCAATGACGAAGAGTGGCTGCCCGAACTCGACCGGCTGGCCATCCTGGCACAGGATCTTCGTCACCGTGCCGCTTTGAGTGGCCTCGATCTCGTTCATGATCTTCATGGCTTCGATGATGCACACCGGCTCGCCTTCCTTGACGCTGCTGCCCAGGTCGATCAGCGGTGTGCCGCCCGGGCTGGAGGCGCGGTAGAAGGTGCCGACCATCGGCGAGGTGATGGCGTGGCCGGTTTCGGCGGCCGCTGCCGCGGCGGGCGTGGCCATTGTCGTAGCCAGCGGCGCTGCGGCGTCGGCCGACGCCGGCGCGGCCACCGCAGTCGCCGGCGCGGCCACCATCATCGTGGCCGCGGGCATCAGGCCTGCCTTGACGATGCGCACCTTGCCCTCGGCTTCGGTGATTTCCAGTTCGGAGATGTTCGACTCCGACACCAGGTCGATCAGGGTTTTCAGTTTGCGCAAATCCATGGCATTCCTCTGGAACTGTTCCTCTGGCGCTGCGCTGGCGCGACGCGATCGCGTGTCACGCAGGCGCAGCCATTGCCACTTAGGCACATTCTGTGTTGTTGTCCATCAACAGCGACGAACAGGTGGGTTTCGGAATCGAACTGCGTTCAAATCAGGTCGCGAAACGCAGATACACGTTGTCGCGATCGGCAGATTGTGCCGCATTGACGCGTCGACGCGTGCATGGCGCAAACCCTCGGACCATCAGCGCGATCCCATTTGCGCGCATTTGCCGTCTGAAAGACCTCAGTTGCGAGCAATCGCGTGCCATGGCATGTTTGGCCGACGCGTTATAGCAGCTTGAGCCAGTTTTCCAGCTCTTCGTAGTGCGACTGCCCGACCTTGCGCCGAAGTACGGCGCCCTTTGCGTCGAGCAGCACCGTGAATGGCAGCACACCCGCCTGATTGCCCAATGTTCGCCCCAACTCGGTGCCGGCCATGCCGGCCAGCCCGATGTCGAAGCGAAGCGGCTGCCGCGCCAGGAATGCCTGTACCGCTGCCAGGTTGTCGATGGCCAGCCCCACCACCTGCACACGCTGGCCGTGCGCCGCGGCGAAGCGGTCCAGATCGGGCAGTTCCTTGATGCAAGGCGGGCACCAGGTGGCCCAGAAGTTGATCAGCAATGGGCGGCCGCGCAGGTTGGCCATCACCAGTTCGCCGCCCTGCGGACGCTCGAAGCGCAGCCCCCAAAGTGCATCGACGGCGCCCGGCTGTGTTTCGGCTGGCGACAGTCGCCACCACGACAGTGCGGCGCCGACCGCCGCGGCCGATGCTCCGGCACCGGCCAGGACCCAGCGGCGCGTGCGTGCTGTGCTCACGTTCTTTCAGTCAGCAGCAGCCGCTGCAGCGCAGCCGCATCGCCGCGCCAGCTGCGCCCGCGCGTGTCGGGCTTGAGGGCGCCGCGCTGCGCGTCCAGGTCGCGCACGGCCAGAAATATCGTCACCGTCTCGTTCAGGTCCGCGTTGTGCTCCGACACGCTCAGGTAGTGCAGCTCGGCCTGCGCGTCGCTGCTGGCCACGTCGTAGTCCACGCCCAGGTTGATCAGGGCAATCTCGGCACCCTTGGTGTCGTCGCAGTACAGGTCGATATGGACCGCCGACAGCCGCGTCGCCGTGCCACGCCATACCGCGCCGGCCAGATGCGGGCGAAACTCGGCCAGGCGTTGCATCCAGCGCAACGCGACCTGCCGCAAGGCATGCAACTCCGCCGGCTGGGTGTCGGCGCAAAACAGCTCGAGGTAGGCGCGCACCTCGTCCTCGACGAGTTCGTTGCTCGGCAGCTCGGCGCCGCCACGCTGGCGCCGACCCAGCACGCGCGCCGCCTTGCGCTTGGCCTGGGCATATTCCATGCCTTCGTCCACCACCAGCCGGGCGGCCGCGCTGGCGATTTCCTCGCTCGGGGAGTGCAACATCGAATGATTCTAGGAGTCTGTCGGGCTTTGTCTCGAATGCAATGCGGTGCCTAATTCTTCAGTGGGCGGTTTCACGTCCCAAGCGCAACGCTCAGCTCAGTGCATTGAAGTTGGGGTTGAACTCGAAGCACGAACATGGAGACGTCGATGACAAGGGATTTCCAAGACAAATCGGTGCTGATCACCGGCGCCACAGGCGGCATCGGCCAAGCTACTGCCCTGGCATTCGCCCGTGCCGGCGCGCGCTTGATGCTGGCCGACCTGGACGCCGCCGCCGGCGCGGCCCTGGTGGCGCAGTTGCGCGCGCTGGGCGCCGAGGCGCAGTTCCACCGGACCGACGTCTCACGCGAGGCCGAGGTCGCGGCGCTGGCGGCGGCCACGGTGACGGCCTATGGCCGGATCGACTGCGCCTTCAACAACGCCGGCATCGAGATCGAGACCACGCGCATCACCGACTGCGACGAATCGGTGTTCGACCGCCTCATGGCCGTCAACGTCAAGGGCGTGTGGCTGTGCCTGAAGCACCAGCTGAAGCAGATGGAAGCGCAGGGCTTTGGTGCCATCGTCAACACCGCGTCGGTGGCCGGGCTCGTGGCCGCGCCGAGGTTGGCCACCTACAGCGCATCGAAGCATGCGGTGCTGGGGCTGACCAAGTCCACCGCCGCGGAGTTTGCCAAGCAGAACATCCGCATCAACGCCGTCTGTCCTGGCGTGATCCGCACGCCGATGTACCAGCGCTGGGTGGACGCCGACCCCGCAGTGACACAGCGCGTGGCGGCGCTGCACCCCGCGGGTCGCATCGGCGAGCCCGAGGAGGTGGCCGCGGTGGTGCTGTGGTTGTGCTCGCCCGCCGCGTCATTCGTCACTGGGCATGCGCATGCCGTCGACGGTGGCTACGTGGTGGTTTGACCGGTGCCGGAAGCCGGCGCAAGCGCGGCACTTGACCTTGCCATGATGGGAAGCTTCAGAATCGGATCAACCTTCCCCTTGGGCGCCACGCGCAGACACCATGAAGCACGCCACCGAAGCCCCGGTTCCGACCCACCCGATCCACCTGCAGATTGCCGGCATGAGTTGCGCGTCCTGCGTGTCGCGCGTTGAAAAGGCATTGCTGGCGGTGCCGGGCGTGGCCTCGGCCAGCGTCAACCTGGCCACCGAGACGGCCCAGGTCGAGGCCGCGACGCAGGTCGACGCGCAAGCGCTGAGCGCGGCGGTGCACAAGGCCGGCTACGAGGTGCCGACGTCGCAGCATGCCCTGCAGATCGAGGGCATGAGCTGCGCGTCCTGCGTTTCCCGGGTGGAGAAGGCGCTGCTGAAGGTGCCCGGCGTGACCCGCGCTTCGGTCAACCTCGCCACCGAGCGCGCCACGGTCGAGGCGCTGTCCACCGTGCCGCCGGCGACGTTGCGCGCGGCGGTGGAGCAGGCCGGCTATGGTGCGCGCGACGTGGCAGACCGGGCCGGCGCGGCAGTGCCGGCGCGCCGCGCGTGG
>JAHECC010000228.1 GCA_024641965.1 Rubrivivax sp. | reverse complement strand
ACCGAATCGCCCGCGCAGGCGCTGCAGTGGTTGAAGGACGGCGAAAACTTCGACCTGGCCATCATCGACATGCACATGCCCGAGATGGACGGGCTTGAGCTGGCGCAGCAGATCAAGGCCACGCACCCTGCCCTGCCGCTGGTGCTGTTCACCTCGCTGGGCCGGCGCGACAGCGCGGCCGAAGAGGCCAGCCTGTTCAAGGCGCAACTGGCCAAGCCGCTGCACCAGAGCCAGCTGTTCGATACGCTGATGGACCTGCTGGGCGGCGAGACCGATGCGGCGCAGCGCAAGGCCGCTCCGGTCAAGCCGACGCTGGACAAGGACATGGCCAAGCGCCACCCGCTGCGCATCCTGCTGGCCGAGGACAACGTGGTGAATCAGAAGCTGGCGATGCGGCTGCTGCAGCAGATGGGCTACCGCGCCGATCTGGCTTCCAACGGCATCGAGGCCATCGAGTGCATCGAACGCCAGACCTACGACGTGGTGCTGATGGACGTGCAGATGCCGGAGATGGACGGGCTGGAGGCCTCGCGGCGCATCACCGGCCGATGGCAGCCGCTCGAACGCCCGCGCATCGTCGCGATGACCGCCAACGCGATGGCCGGCGACCGCGAGGAGTGCCTCGCCGCCGGCATGGACGACTACATCACCAAGCCGATCCGCGTCGAGGCGCTGGTGACGAGCCTGCTGCAGGTGTCGCCAAGGAGCGGCGCGTGAACACCCCCGCTGCCGGGCGGGGCACTGCCCCGCAGTCCGTCGCGCAGCGGCTGCGCGAACGCTTCGTTCGCCTGGCCGCCGAGCCCGAGGATCCGCCCGAGCTGAAGCTGCGCAAGTCGATCGCCATCGCCCTGGCCTTCTTGCTCGTCGTCGTCTACCCGGCCTACGGCGCCTTCTATGCCGCGATGGGCGCCCATGGGGCAGCGATGGTCTGCGCCGTCGGAGCGCTCTGCCAGCTTGCCGCCTGCACCTATTACATCGCGTCGCGTCGCTACCAGTCGATGCTGTGGCTGACGAACGGGCTGACCATCGTGGCTATCACGGCCATCCACCTGGCGCTCGGCGGGTTCACGTCGTCGGCGCTGGTGCTGGTGTATGCGCTGGTGCCGCTGTTCCTGGTGCCGGTGCTGGTCGACTCGCGCTACACCAGGCCCTGGCTGACCGCCACCATCGGCGCGATCATGGTGGCCGGGTTGGCCGAACCGTTCATCCCGCACGGCAACGCCCTGTCGCCGCAGGCGCTGACCGCGCTGACCGTGTTCAACCTGCTGGGCTTCTGCGGTTTCGTGATAGTGCCGAGCCTGATCTACGGACAGCGCGCCCGCATCATCCAGGCACAGCTGGCCGATGCGCGCGAGGCGCAGATCGCGCAGAAGGCCGAGCATCTGGCGCAGGCCGAAGCGGCCCTGGAGCGGCAGACGGCGACAGCCGAGATACTGAAGGTCATCGCCAGGTCGCCGTCGGACGTGCAGCCGGTGTTCGACGCCATCGCGCGCAGCGCGAACCGGCTGCTCGGTGGCTCCTCGACGATCGTCACGCGCATCATCGACGAGGCGCTGCACCTGGTCGCCTTCACCTCCACCGGCCCCGAGGCCGACGCGGCGCTGAAGAGGAGGTTTCCGCGCCCCCTGGGCGATTCCCCGATGGGCGCGGCCGTGCTGCGCGGCGAGGTCGTGCAAATCGCAGATACCGAGCAGTTGCCGCCGGCCCACCATGGCCTGCGCGATCAGGCGCGGCTGCGGGGCTTCCGCAGCACCTTGTCGTGCCCGCTGCTGCGCGAGGGGCAGCCGATCGGCACGATCGGCGTCAGTCGGCGCGAGCCCGGGCAGTTCGCTCCGCACCTCGTGGCCCTGCTGCAGACCTTCGCCGACCAGGCGGTGATCGCGATCGAGAACGTGCGGCTGTTCCGCGACACGCAGGAGGCGCTGGAGCGCCAGACGGCCTTCACCGAGGTGCTGCAGGTCATCAACGCCTCGCCCGGCGACCTGGACCCGGTGTTCGACGCGATTATGAAGAGCGCCAAGCAGCTGTGTGCGGCCGACGGCGGCGGACTTTGGCTCGTCCAGGGTGGCATGGCCCGTGTCTATGGCGGCCGCGGCGCGAATCTCGCCGAGCCCTACCTCGACTCGATGGCGGCCGAGGCCGTGCCCTTGCACTACCTGATCGGCCGCGAGGCCGACGACAAGCCCTTCGTTCAGACCGACGACGTCAAGGCCTTGCCGTCGTACCGCAAGGGTGTCCCCTTCATCGTTGCCAGTGTGGATCTGGCCCACGCGCGCACCAACCTGTCGGTGCCGATCAGGGAGAACGGCGAGATCGTCGCGGTGTTCACCCTGATCCGCAGGCAGGTGCGTCCGTTCAGCGCCGAGCAGATCGGCCTGCTGCAGGCCTTCGCCGCGCAGGCGCAGATCGCGATGAAGAACGCGCGGCTCATCAACGAGACGCGCGAGGCGCTGGAACGCCAGACCGCCAGCGCCGAAGTGCTGCAAGTCATCGGCAGTTCGGTCGCCGACGCCCGGCCGGTGTTCAACGCCATCGCCCGCAGTTGCCAGCGCCTGTTCAACGCCGCGTACGCGGGACTCAACCTGAAGCGCCCCGACGGCCTGGTCGACCTGGGTGCATTCGTCGGCCCGGGCGAGGCCGAGTTCCGCAGCATCTTCCCGATACCTCTGGACGACGAAAGCGGCACCGGCCTGGTGATCCGACTTCGCGATGCCGTGCACTTCGCCGATGCGCTGACGGACAAGGCCGTTCCCGCCGCGGTCAGGCGCGGTGCGGAGCTGATGGGCGCCCGTTCGGTGGTGTTCGCGCCACTGGTCTGGCAGGAGCGCGGCATCGGCAGCATCTTCGTCGCCCGCAGCACGGTGTCGCCGTATTCGGAGCCCGAGGTCTCGCTGCTGAAGAGCTTTGCTCAGCAGGCCGTCATCGCCATCCAGAACGCCGCGCAGTTCAACGAGACCCAGGAAGCCCTCGAGCGGCAGACCGCGACGGCGGAGATCCTGCGCGAGATCTCGGGCTCACCCACCGACGTGCAGCCGGTGCTGGACGCCGTCGCCGAACGCGCAGCGCGCATCTGCAAGGCAGAGTTCGCCGACATCGTGCTGCGGCAAGGCGACTCAATGCACGTGGCGGCGTCGGTCGGCGAACTCGGCCGGCCCGCGGGAATGGACATCCCGCTCGACCGGAGCACCGTCATGGGCCGTTCGATCGTCGACGGCCGCACGTTGCAGGTCGACGACCTGCAGGCCCCCAACGACGAGTTCCCGCGCGGAAGCCAGATGGCGCGGCAGTACGGTCACCGCACGATCCTGGCGGTGCCGCTGCTGCGCGAGGGGCGCGCGCTCGGCACGATCCTCGTCCGCCGCACGGAAGTCAGACCCTTCGAGCCCAAGCACGTCGAACTGCTGGCGACCTTTGCCGACCAGGCCGCGATCGCGATCGAGAACGTGAGGCTGTTCAACGAGACGAAGGAGGCGCTGGAGCGGCAGACCGCCACCGCCGAGATCCTGAAGGTGATCAGCAGCTCACCGACCGACGTGCAGCCGGTGTTCGAGGCGATCGTGCGCAGCGCGGCCGAGCTCTTCGACCCCTGCAACGCCACGATCACGATGCTGCAGGACGGCCAGTTGCATTGGCACGGCGGCGCCGGCCGCGAAGCCGACATGGCGCGGGTCAAGGCCGTCTATCCGATTCCCTTCGATCCCGAACGCGCCCCCTCAGCACGGGCGATCATCGAGCGCCGCACGATCGAGATCCTGGATGCGCATGGACCCGACACGCCCGTCTTTACCCGGCGGGCCGCGAGCACGGGCGGTTTCGGCTCGGCAGTCTTCGTGCCACTGATCCGCGAAGGCCAGGGCATCGGCTCGATCATCCTGACGCACCCGCAGGTGGGCTTCAAGCTCAGCGACAAGCAGCTCGGGCTCGTGCAAACTTTCGCGGCGCAGGCCGTGATCGCGATCGAGAACGTGCGACTGTTCAACGAGACGCAGGAGGCGCTGGAGCGGCAGACCGCGACGGCAGAGGTGCTGCAGGTCATCGGTCAGTCGGTGGCCGACAGCGCGCCGGTCTTCGACAAGATCATCGACCGCTGCGCGCGCCTGTTCGCGAGCGATCAGCTCGGCATCTTCACGCTCGCGGACGACGGCCAGGTGCATGCGGTGGCCTGGCGCGGCGATGCCATCGAGGCGATCGCCAAGACCTTCCCGAAGCCGGTGGACCAGACGATCAGCGGCCGCGTCATCAGCGAACGCCGGATAGTGCATCTGCCCGATGCTGCTTCGGCTGTGAGCATGCCGGCTTCTGTGCAAGAGATGCTGGCGCACATGGGGAACTTCTCGGCGGTGTGGGTGCCGATGATCTGGGAGGGCCAGGGCATCGGCTCGTTCTGCCTTTTCCGCCAGCCGGTGCGAGGCTACACCGACACTGAGATCGGGCTGATCCGGACCTTCGCCGACCAGGCGGTGATCGCGATCCAGAACGCGCGGATGTTCAACGAGACGAAGGATGCGCTGGAACGGCAGACGGCGACGGCCGAGGTGCTGCAGGTGATCAGCGGTTCGATGGCCGACGAGCAACCGGTTTTCGACAAGATCGCGCAGAGCTGCCTGCGCCTGTTCGATGGCCATCACGTCGGCCTGTTTGCACTTGCGGCGGATGGCCTGCTGCACATGAAGTCGACCGTCGGCTACACGCCAGCGCAGGTGGAGGATTTCCATCAGTTCTATCCGGCGTCTGCACGCAGAACCATTCAAGGCAAGGCCATGCACCGCCGCGCGGTGGTTCACTATCCAGACCTGTGGAACGGACCCGAAGTACCCGAGGCCTTTCGCGCCTTCGTGAAACTCGGGGACAGCAACGCCTCCTTGCTCATGGCACCGATGCTCTGGCACGACCAGGCGCTCGGCACTATCGACGTCTTGCGCACTCCAGCACGACGGTTCTCCGACAAGGAGATCGAGCTGCTGAAGACCTTCGCCGACCAGGCGGTGATCGCGATCCAGAACGCGAAAATGTTCAGGCAGACCCAGGAAGCACGTGCCCAGGCCGAAGCCGCCAACGAAGCCAAGAGCGCCTTCCTGGCGACGATGAGCCACGAGATCCGTACGCCGATGAACGCTGTCATCGGCATGAGCGGGCTGCTGCTCGACACGGAACTGAACAACGACCAGCGCGACTTCGCCGCGACCATCCGCGATTCTGGCGACGCGCTGCTGACGATCATCAACGACATCCTGGACTTCTCGAAGATCGAAGCCGGTCGCATGGATGTGGAGACGCATCCCTTCGACCTGCGCGAGTGCGTCGAATCGGCGCTGGACCTGATCGGCAGCCGCGCCGCCGAGAAGCACCTGGACCTGGCCTATGTTTTCGAGAACCACGGCGAAGGCGAGCTGCCGGTGGCGATCAGCGGCGACGTCACGCGGCTGCGCCAGATCCTGCTGAACCTGCTGAGCAACGCGGTGAAGTTCACCGAAAGCGGCGAAGTGGTGCTCAGCGTCAGCGCCGAGGGCGACGAGCAGACCGACGAAGGCAGCCGCCTGCACTTCACGGTGCGCGACACCGGCATCGGCCTCACCGAAGCCGGCAAGGCCAAGATGTTCCAGCGCTTCAGCCAGGCCGACTCGACCACCACGCGCAAGTATGGCGGCACGGGCCTGGGGCTGGCCATCAGCAAGCGGCTGGCCGAACTGATGGGCGGCACGATGTGGGTGGAGTCCGACGGGCCGGGCAGCGGCTCGAGCTTCCATTTCACCATCGCGGCATCCCCCGCCGAGCTGCCGCAGAGTGCGCGCCGCAGCTTTGCCGGCGAGCAGCCGGGCTTGACCGGCAAGCGGCTGCTGGTGGTGGACGACAACGCCACCAACCGCAAGATCCTGCGGCTGCAGAGCGCGCGCTGGGGCTTGAAACCCAAGGACACCGAATCGCCTGCGACGGCTTTGCAATGGCTGAAGGAAGGCCAAGCCTTCGACCTGGCGATCATCGACATGCACATGCCCGAGATGGACGGGCTTGAGCTCGCGCAGCAGATCAAGGCCACGCACCCTGCCCTGCCGCTGGTGCTGTTCACCTCGCTCGGCCGGCGC
>JAHECC010000227.1 GCA_024641965.1 Rubrivivax sp. | reverse complement strand
TGCGCATCGTGCGCGGCATCCTGCTCAAGGGCAACGGCCTGCCCCAGGTGCTGCCCGAGCTGTGGCCGATGCTGGCCTTCCTGCTGTTCGCCGGCGCGGTGGCGCTGAAGCGCTATCGGCAAACGCTCGATTGAGTTACGCGTAGGCGGTCGCCGAGCGCAGGCCGCTGAGCGGCTCGAGCAACGACAGCAGCGGGCGCAGCGGCGCATAGCGCGCGGCCACCTTGGTGGCATAACTGAAGAAGCGCGGCAGGTCCTCGGCATAGGCCGGCTTGCCATCGCGGTGCTTCAGCCGACAGAAGATGCCCAGCACCTTCAGGTGACGCTGCAGGCCCATCCATTCCAGCGCCCGCCAGAATTCACCGAAGTCGGCGCCGAGCACGTCACCCAGCGGCACGCCGGCGCGCTTGGCTTCGCTCCAGTAGCGCGCAGCCCAGTCGATCTCACGCTCTTCGTCCCAGGAGATGAAGGCGTCGCGCAGCAACGAGGCCATGTCGTAGCTGACCGGTCCGTTTACTGCGTCCTGGAAGTCAAGGATGCCGGGGTTGGGCTCGGCCACCATCAGGTTGCGTGGCATCCAGTCGCGATGCACGGCCACCGTCGGCTGCGCCAGCGCACTGTTGATGAGCCTGCGGCACACGCCGTCCCAGCGCTGCTGCTCGGCGTCGCTCCAGGTCACGCCGAATTCGCTCTGCACGCACCACTGTGGAAACAACGCCAGCTCGCGTGCCAGCAGCGCCTCGTCATAGGGTGGCAGCGCGGGTGCCGGCATGCGCAGCTGCCATTGCACCAGCGCGACGATGGCATCGCGCATCAAGGCATCGGCGCGCGCGGCTCCGGCTTCTTGCAGCGCTGCGAGATACAGCTGATGTCCCAGGTCGCTGAGCAGCAGGAAGCCCCGTGCCGGGTCGGCTTCCAGCACACGCGGGCCATTCAGCCCGGCTTCACCAATCCACTGCGCCACCTGCACGAAGGGGCGCACGTCCTCCTGCGGCGGGGGCGCGTCCATGACGATGCAACTGCCGCTGTCGGCCTGAACGCGCAGGTAGCGCCTGAAGCTCGCGTCAGCCGAGGCCGGTGCCAACGTATGCAGTCGCAGGCCATGCAACGGCGCGATCGCCTCGATCCAGCTAAAGAATTCGCGCTCGCGCTGCGGATCGGGCCAGGCGATCGGCGCGCTGCCTGCCGGGGGGATGCTGCTCATGGGTGGGGTGGCGCCGCTGCAGCGCGCTCGTTGGATAATGAATTCTACAAACCGCTCGTACGACACAGCGTCGGCGCAAAGCGTCGGGCCTGGGCTCGGCGGCGCCGCCCGTGCCCTTGTCTTCCTACGTGTCCACACCTGCCGCCAAGCCATCCCCGTTTGCGCTGCGCATGGCCGTGGCCTGCCTGCTGATGGCGGGCGGGGCCCAGGCCGAAGACAGCGATCCGGGTCTCAAGCCCAGCCCCGCACTGCGCCCGGCGCCCACGGGGGACGCCGCGCGCGCGCACGCACCGCTGTACCTGCGCGCCGACGAGATCGATGGCCAGCCGACTGCGCAGGTGCAGGCCCAAGGCCATGTCGAGTTGCGCCAGGCCGGGGTGGTGATCCGCGCCGACCAGTTGCGCTATGACCGGGCCGAGGATCTTGCGGTGGCGCAGGGCAGGGTGCGCATTACCTTCCAAGGCTCCAGCTTCAGCGGGCCGGAGATGCAGCTGAAGGTGCAGCGCATGGAAGGCTACGTGCGCGAGCCCGA
Organism: Rubrivivax sp.; assembly: GCA_024641965.1. Classification (GTDB taxonomy): domain Bacteria; phylum Pseudomonadota; class Gammaproteobacteria; order Burkholderiales; family Burkholderiaceae_C; genus Rubrivivax. The sequence continues at coordinate 4,350 of JAHECC010000227.1, read as the reverse complement.
GTACCACCTGGCACAGACGGGCGCCGGGGGTCGTGCCGACCGCGTCGAGATCCTCGGCCCGGGCCAATCTCGCGTGATCAATGGTGACTACACCAGTTGCTCCCGCGACGGTTCGGAAAAGCCCGATTGGGTGCTCAGCGCGCGGCGGCTCGATCTCGATCTGGACACCAGCGTGGGCGTGGCCGAAGGCGCCGAGCTGCGCTTTATGGATGTGCCGATCCTGAGCCTGCCGACGCTGAGCTTTCCGCTGAGCGACAAGCGCAAGTCGGGCTGGTTGCCGCCGAACCTGGAGTTCACCAGCGGCAGCGGCATCGAGCTGGGCGCGCCCTACTACTGGAACATCGCGCCGAACCGCGATGCGACAATCGCGCCATCGATCTCCACGCGCCGCGGCTTCGCTGTGGACGGCGAGTTCCGCTACTTGCAGCCGGACTTTGCCGGCAAGCTCAACCTGGACTGGCTGCCGCATGACGTCGTGGCCGATCGCAGCCGCTACTGGCTGACCTTCGACCACGAGGGCCGCATCTCGGACCACACCCGCTACAGCGCGCAGGTCGAGCGTGTGTCCGACGACAACTGGTGGAATGATTTTCCGCGCCGGCATGTGTCGTTGACGCCGCGCCTGCTGCCGGCGACGCTGCAGGCCGAGGGCGACTTCGGCTCGAAGGACCGGTCGGCCGAACTGTATGCACGCTCGCAACGCTGGCAGCTGCTGCAGTACCCGAACACGATGGAAGCGCCCTTCGACCGTTCGGCGCAGTTCGGCTTTCGCAGTGCCGGCGCATTGCTCGGCGGCACGCAGTACGCCTTCGAGACCGAAGGCAACCGCTTCGACCTGCCGGACAACCCCGGCTACACCAGCCAGTCGATGCCGAGCAACGGCACGCGCATGCATGCGCAGGGCTGGATCACGCGGCCCTGGCGGGAGCCGGGCTGGTGGGTCACGCCGAGCATGCTGTTCAACGCCGCCAGCTACTACACCGACGAGCCGATGTCCGACGGCCGCAACAGCGCGGCCCGCGTGATCCCGACCTTCAGCCTGGGCGGCGGCGCCGAATTCGAGCGGCAGACGCAATGGCTGGGCCGCGGCCTGCGACAGACGCTGGAGCCGCGCCTGCTGTACGTGAACACGCCCTACGTAAACCAGTCCTCCTACCCGAATTTCGATTCGGCGGTGAAGGACTACAGCTTCGCCTCGATCTACTCAGAAAACGTGTTCTCCGGCATCGACCGTGTCTCCGACACGAATGCCTTGACCGCCGGCGTCACGACACGGCTGCTCGACGGCACCAGCGGCGCGGAACTGATGCAGCTGGGCATCGTGCAGCGCTACCTGTTCAACGACCAGCTGGTCACCGAAAGCGGAATACCCGAAAGCAAGGGTTTCTCGGACGTGCTGCTGCGCGGCTCCACACGCGTGCTGAAACCCTGGAATCTGGAGGGCTACCTGCGCTACAGCCCGAGCGTGGACCGGGTGGTGCGCACGATCCTGGGCGCGCAGTACGCGCCGGGGCCGTTTCGCACGCTGAACCTGACCTATCGCTACGCACGCGACGTCAGCTCCCAGTGGGAAGGCTCGTGGCAATGGCCGCTGTACGAGCCCGATGGTGGCGCGCGGCGGCGCAACGTCGGCAGCAGCGCGAGCTGCAGCGGCGCCTGGTACAGCGTGGGCCGGCTGACCTACAACACCACCGACAACCGGCTCACGGATTCGATCGTCGGCATCGAATACGATGCCGGCTGCTGGATCGCGCGCTTGGCGGTAAGCCGCTGGTCCACCGGCGTGAGCGAGGCCTCGACGCAGGTGCTGTTCCAGCTCGAGCTGGTCGGCCTGTCACGGCTCGGATCGAGTGCGACCAGCGTCCTGAGGGACAATATCCCCGGTTACCAGTTGCTGCGCAGCAGCCGCAGCACTTCGCCGGAATCGGCCTTCTATGACTGACTCGATGCTTCGCCTTCGCTTGCTCGGCACCGCGCTGGCCCTGGGTTTGGGCGTGGGTTCGAGCTTGGCACAACTGCAGATCCGCAGCGCCGACCGCGCGCCGGCGGCAACGCAGCAGCAGGACCCCGGTTACGCGGGCGACTACATCATTGCCGTGGTCAACAGTGAAGTGGTCACGGCGGGCGAGCTCGATCAGCGCATCGAGCGCGCCCGCGCCGCGGCCGCGGCGCGTGGCGGTGCAGCGCCGCCGATCACCGAGCAGATGCGCCAGCAGGCCCTCGAAGCGCTGATTGAAGAGCGCGTGGTCATGACCTATGCCCGGGAGAGCGGCATGCGCGTCGACGATGTCGAGATCGATCGTGCGGTGCAGAGCGTCGCGGCGCAAAACCAGATGACCCTGGACCAGTTGCGCGAAAGGCTGCGCATCGAGGGCATCGACTTCGCGCGATTTCGCGACAACCTGCGCGACCAGATCCTCATGGAACGGGTGCGCGAACGCGAGGTAGGGCAGCGCACGCGCATCCTCGACACCGAAATCGACAAATACCTGGCGGACAACAACGCCGTTGCCGCGCGCGATCTCGAATTGAACATCGCGCAGATCCTGATTCCCTTGCCCGAAGGCGCGAATGAGGCGGTGCAGGCCGAAGTCAAGGCGCGCGCCGAGAAGGCCCTGGCGCGCGTGCAGGGCGGGGAGGACTTCGCCGTGGTCGCGGCCGAGATGTCCGACGACGGCAACCGCGCCCGAGGCGGCGAGATCGGCCTGCGCGCGGCCTCGCGATTGCCCGACGTGTTCGTCGAGCAGGTGCGCACGCTCGAGCCCGGTCAGGTGTCGCCCACCTTGCTGCGCAGCGGCGCCGGCTGGCATGTGCTGAAATTGGTCGAGCGGCGCGACACCACCGGCATACGCGTCACGCAGACCCGTCCGCGGCACATCCTGCTGCGCCCTTCACCGCAACTCAGCGTCGAGGTCGCCAGCCAGCGGCTGGCGGACATGCGCTCGCAGATCGAGCGCGGCAGCGCCACCTTCCCGGACCTGGCGCGACGCTATTCCGAAGACGGCTCCGCAGCCCAGGGCGGCGACCTGGGCTGGGTATCGCCGGGCGCCTTCGTGCCCGAGTTCGAGGAGGCCATGAACCGCCTGAGCGTCGGCGGCCTGTCGATGCCGGTGCGCACGCGCTTTGGCGTGCACCTGATCGAGGTCGTCGAGCGACGCGAGTCCACGGTCGACGCCAAGCAGGTGCGCGAGCAGGCGCGCAATGCACTGCGCGCACAGAAGTTCGAGCAAGCCTACCTCGAGTGGGTCAAGGAATTGCGTTCACGCGCCTACGTCGAGATGCGCGATCCGCCCCAGGCGAGTTGATGAAGCACGCCGCCCGCAAGCGCTTCGGGCAGCATTTCCTGACTGACGAATTCATCATCGGCGCCATCGTCGACCTGATCGACCCACAGGCTGACGACGCGCTGGTCGAGATCGGTCCTGGGCTGGGCGCGCTGACCTGGCCACTGCTGCTGCGCTGCCCGTCGCTGACGGTGATCGAGCTCGACCGCGACCTGGTGGCTCGGCTGCGCCGACGCGACGGGTTGCAGGTGATCGAAGCCGATGTGCTGCAGGTCGATTTCGGCGCATTGGCGCAGCGGCTGGCGCGGCCGCTGCGGCTGGTGGGCAACCTGCCCTACAACATCTCCACGCCGATCCTGTTCCACCTGCTGGCTTCGGCGCATGTCGTGGCCGATCAGCACTTCATGCTGCAGAAAGAAGTCGCCCGGCGCATGGCGGCAGCGCCAGGTGGCAAGGAATACGGGCGGCTGTCGGTGATGCTGCAGTGGCGCTATCACATCGAGACCGTGCTCGACGTGCCGGCCACCGCCTTCGAGCCGCCGCCGAGGGTGGAATCGGCCATCGTGCGCATGCGCCCGCTGGCTCAGCCCGTTGGCCAACGCCTGGAGCTGTTGCCGGAATTGGTGACGGTGGCCTTCTCGCAGCGCCGCAAGCTGCTGCGGCACACGCTCGGGCGCTGGCTCGAGGCCCGCGGCCATGCCGGCGACTTCGACCTGCAGCGGCGCGCCGAGGAGGTGCCGGTGGCGCAGTACGTCGCGCTGGCGCAGCGACTGGCCGTGGGCTGATTCGAAAGGCGAAATGAAAGCGGCCCGTTGCCGGGCCGCTTCATGACCAGGGCCTTCAGGCCCGGCCGACTAAGCTGCGCTTTGCCACATCGCGGTGTCGAAGGCGCTGCTCATCAACGGCATGTTCATGCCGAAGTTCGGATTCGTCCCGTTCTTCGAGACGGCGACTTTCGGCGCCGGCTTGTCGGTGACGACCTGGGCCATTTCCGCCCGCTCCCATGACCCGATTTCCAGGGAGCGGGCTACTGAAAAGAATAGAAACATCGGAACGGTATTCGTCG
>JAHECC010000226.1 GCA_024641965.1 Rubrivivax sp. | reverse complement strand
AACCAGATGGCCAACCCCGACAGCCCGCTGAGCAAGCACCCGCTGGCCGCGGGCGTGACATCCAGCGACGGCAACACGCGCATCCAGACCTTCGCAGGCATCCTGCGCGACATGAGCGCGGGCAAGCGCGACCCGAGCTTGAGCGACGCTGCGCTGGCCGGCTCGGTGTGGCAGCAGATCGTCAAGGCGGCCGACGACAACTATCAACCGGGCAAGTTCACCACCTTCGCCGGCTACGAGTGGACCTCCAATCCGCAACAGCGCAACCTGCATCGTGTGGTTGTCTTCCGGGACACGGCGAAGCTGCCACCGATGGTGCTGTCGGCACTCGACTCTGAAGACCCGGAAACGCTGTGGACGTGGATGGACGACCTGCGCGCCAAGGGCTCCACGCTGTTCGCCATCCCGCACAACGGCAATGCGAGCGACGGGCGTATGTTCGAGACCGTCAAGTTCGACGGCAAGCCGATCGATGCCGCCTACAACAAGACACGCGCGACCAACGAGCCGCTGTACGAAATCACGCAGATCAAGGGCACCTCGGAGACCTGGCCGTCGTTGTCGCCGAACGACGAGTTCGCCAGTTTCGAGCTGTGGGACTACACGCTCAGCGCCGATGCCCAGAGGCCGAAGAAGCACCGCGGCGGCTATGCGCGCCAGGCCCTGATTGAAGGCATGGCGCAGGAGGCCAAGGGCAACGGCAACCCTTTCAAGTACGGCTTCATTGGCGACACCGACACGCACAACGCCGCGGCCAGCCACGAGGAGTTCAACTACAGCGGCAAGTTCGCCTTCGAGAACGATCCGAAAGACCGCATGGAAGGCCAGAAGGGTCAGCCCCCGTCGCAGGTGCAGCAGATCCGCGAGTTCAGCTCCGGCGGCCTCGCGGGCGTATGGGCCGAACAGAACACGCGCGAGGCGATCTATGACGCCATGGTGCGCAAGGAGACCTTCGCAACCTCCGGCCCGATGATCAAGCTGCGCTTCTTCGCCAGCAGCGAGCTGACGGCCGACGATCTGAAGGCCACCGATTTCGTCAAGCAGGCCTATGCCAAGGGCATACCGATGGGCGGCGACCTGAAGCCCGCCGGCGACAAGGCGCCGACGCTTTTCGTGATCGCGATGAAGGATCCGAAGAGCGGCAACCTCGACCGCGTGCAGATCGTCAAGGGCTGGCTCGACGACAAGGGCAAGCAGCAAGAGCGCATTCACGACGTGGCCTGGAGCGGCGAACGCAAGCCCAATGCCAAGGGCAAGCTGACGGCGGTGGGCAACACCGTTGATGTAGCCAAGGGCAGCTACGAGAACAGCATCGGCGCTGCCGAGCTGCAGGCCGCGTGGACCGACCCCGACTTCAAGGCAGGCCAGCGCGCCTTCTACTACGTGCGCGTGCTCGAAATTCCGACGCCGCGCTGGAGCACCATCGACGCGGCACGCTTGGGGCTGCCGATTCCCAAGGGGCTGGCGGCAAGCATCCAGGAGCGCGCCTGGAGTTCACCGATCTGGATCACGCCGCTGTGACGAACGAGCACGCATGAGGGCTCGCTGACTTGCGCAAGCTGCTACGCGAGCCGCTGCTGCACTTCGCCGTGCTCGGCGCACTGCTCTTCGCGCTGTACGGCGGGATCAACGGCGGTGCCGCGAAGGTGCCGCAGGAGATCGTCGTCACGCAAGGGCATCTGGACAACCTGCGCGCGCAGTTCGCGCGCACCTGGCAGCGCCAGCCCTCGGCGGACGAGTTGAAGGGGCTGGTCGAGCAATGGGTGCGCGACGAGATCTTCTACCGCGAAGGTCAGGCGCTGGGGCTGGAGCGCGACGACCCGGTGGTACGTAGGCGAATCGCGCAGAAGCTGGAGTTCATCGCCGACGGGCAGGCGCCGGCCGCGCCCAGCGATGCCGAGTTGCAGGCCTGGCTCGACGCGAACCGCGACAAGTACGCGGTCGAGCCGAGCTATACGCTGCGGCAGGTGTATTTCGACCCCGCCCGACGCGGCGCTCGGGTGGAAGCCGACCTTGCCGACGCCTTGCCGGCATTGACCGCGGGCCGTGCGGTGGCGGGCGACTCGACGATGCTGCCGGCCAAGCTGGAGGCTGCACCGGCCTTCGAGGTGGCCCGCGTCTTCGGCAGCGATTTCGCCGGTGGCCTGAAGGCATTGCCGGTCGGCCAATGGGTCGGGCCGGTGCGCTCGGGCTTCGGGCTGCACCTGGTGAAGATCGAGCAACGCGTGGACGGGCGCACGGCCACGCTGACCGAGGCGCGCGATGCGGTCGAGCGTGACCTGTTGCGCTCACGCGCGCTGCAGGCCAAGGAGGACTTCTACAAGAAGCTGCGGGCCAACTACACGGTGCGCGTCCAGGCCGAAGACAAGCCGCAGAAGCCCGCGGGCTGAACCGATGATGAGCCGCCCCCTGCGCTGGGTCCTCGCGCTGCTGTTGTGCACCCTGTCGTGGGCCGCGCACGCCGACATCTTCCGCCCGGCCTATCTGGAACTGCGCGAGCTGGGCGAAGGCCGCTACGACGTGCTGTGGAAGGTGCCGGCCCAGGGCAATGCACGGCTCGCGGTGCAGGTGGTGTTCCCGTCCGACACGACGCAGTTGTCGCCGCCGCAGGCGCTGCTGACCGACGGCGCCTTCGTCGAGCGCTGGCGCATCCAGCGCAGTGGCGGGCTGGTCGGGCAGATGCTGCGCATCGACGGCATCAGCGGCGGCGTCACCGATGTCATCGTGCGCATCGAACGCGCCGACGGCAGCAGCCAGGTCGAGCGGCTGTTGCCCGAAAGCCCGAGCTTCACGGTCAAGGGCCCGACCGGCAGCGGTGAGGTGGCCTGGTCCTATCTGGTGCTGGGGGTCGAACACATCCTCGGCGGCATCGACCACCTGCTGTTCGTGCTGGCGCTGCTGCTGATCGTGCACGGTGGCAAGCGCATCTTCCTCACCATCACTGCCTTCACCGTGGCGCACAGCATCACGCTGGTGGCGGCCACGCTCGGCTGGATGCATGTGCCCGGCCCCCCGGTGGAAGCGATCATCGCCCTGAGCATCGTCTTCGTGGCCGCCGAGGTGGTGCACGGCCTTCGCGGCAAGCCGGGGCTGACCGCCCGCGCGCCCTGGGTCGTGGCCTTCGTTTTCGGGCTGCTGCACGGCTTCGGCTTTGCCGGTGCGCTGGCCGAGGTCGGGCTGCCGCAGACGGCGATCCCGCTGGCGCTGCTGATGTTCAATGTCGGCGTCGAACTGGGGCAGCTGATCTTCGTCGTCGCGGTGCTGGCCCTGCGCCGGGTGTTCGAATCGGCCATCGTGCGCCGGCCTGCCTGGGTGTCGTACATGGCACCCTATGCCATCGGCGGCCTCGCCATGTTCTGGGTCATCGAGCGCGTGCTGTCGTACTGGGCCTGAGGCTTCGGCACAATCGGGGTTTTGAGCCGGCCAACGAGTCGGGCATAGGAGTGAGCGATGAACGACATGACTCTGAATCTGGCCGACGAGGCCAGCGTGCAGCGCCTGGCGGACGCGTTGGCGCTGCAGCGCAAGGCCTACCTGGCCCAGCCGGTGCCGAGCCTGGACGAGCGCAAGGCCGACCTGCGCACGCTGCAGCGCTTCGTGCGCGAGAACAAGCAGGCCATCTGCGACGCCATCAGCGCCGACTACGGCCACCGCTCGACGCATGAGACGCTGCTGGCAGAAATCTTCCCGGTGCTCGATGGCATCGACCACGCCATCAAGCACCTGCGCCAATGGGCCAAACCGCAACGGCGCGCGGTGGACTGGCGCAACTTCTTCGGCGCGAAGAACCGCGTCATTCCGCAGCCGCTGGGCGTGGTCGGCGTGATCGTGCCGTGGAACTTTCCCGTCAACCTGAGCCTGCTGCCGCTGACCTACATCTTCGCTGCCGGCAACCGCGCGATGGTGAAGATGAGCGAGAACTCGCGCCACCTGGCGACGCTGCTGATCGAGAAGATGCCGGCGTACTTCCCGCCGGAAAAGCTGCAGTTCTTCGACGAGACCGGCGGCATCGGCGTCGAATTCTCCAAGCTGCCCTTCGACCACCTGCTGTTCACCGGCTCGGGCACCACCGGCCGCGCGGTGATGGCCGCCGCCGCGCGCAACCTGTGCCCGGTGACGCTGGAACTCGGCGGCAAGGCGCCGGCTATCGTGATGGACGACTACCCGGTGCAAACCGCGGCCGAGCGCATCCTGTTCGTCAAGTACCTCAACGCCGGCCAGATCTGCACCAGCGTGGACCATGCCTGGCTGCCCGCCGGCATGGTCGATGAGTTCGTCAAGCTCGCCCGCGACATCGTTCCCAAGCACTACCCCCGGCTGGAGTCGCCGGACTTCACCTCGATCATCGACGAGCGTTCCTTCGATCGCCTGGTGCATGCGCTGGACGATGCGCGCCAGCGTGGCGCCACGCTGGTGCAACTGGTGCCGGGGCCGGCGCACGACCGCGCCACGCGCAAGATCGCGCCGCATATCGTGCTCGACGCGCCCGACGACAGCCTGCTGATGCAGCGCGAGATCTTCGGCCCGATCCTGCCTCTGCGCAGCTACGACTCGCTGGACGCGGTCATCGAGCGTATCAACGCCGGTGCGCGACCGCTGGCCGTGTACCCCTTCAGCCACGACAAGGCCAAGGTGCAAAAGGTGCTGGACCACGTCATGTCGGGTGGCGTGTCGGTCAACGACGGGCTGTTCCACGTCGGCCAGCACGACCTGCCCTTCGGCGGTGTCGGCGCCTCGGGCATGGGCCACTACCACGGCAAGGAAGGCTTCGAGACCTTCTCCAAGCTGCGCCCGGTGTTCTATCAAGCGCGCTGGACGAGCATGAAGTTCATGATGCCGCCCTATGGCAAGTTCGCCGATCGGTTGCTGGGCTTCCTGACCAAGTAGTGCGAGGGCTGCCGTGACCACGCTGCTGCTGATCGCGCTGAAGGTCGCGGTCGGGGTGCTCATCCTCGCCATCGGCCTGGGCTCGACCTTCGCCGACCTGCTGTACATCTGGCGCCGCCCCGCGCTGCTGCTGCGCTCTCTGCTGGCGATGTACGTGCTGGTGCCGCTGGCCGCGGTGCTGCTGGTCAGCCTGCTGCCGCTGGGCACCGCGGTCAAGGCGGCGTTGCTGGTGCTGGCGGTGTCCGCGGGCGCGCCGCTGCTGCCGCGCAAGCTCGGTGCCCTCGGCAGCGATGCCTATGTGTTCAGCCTGGTGGTGCTGTCGTCGCTGCTGGCGATCGTGCTGGTGCCGGCCTGGCTGGCGCTGGCGGGCAACGCCTTCGGCGTGGCCGCCGAACTCGAGCCGAGTGCGGTGGCCAGCGTCATCGCCAAGTCCTTTCTGTTGCCGCTGTTGGTGGGCCTGGTGTTGCGCAAGCTGTTCCCCGCGTTGGCCGAGCGCTTCGCCGACCGGTTGATGGCCGCCGCCGGCCTCGTGCTCGCGGGTTCGGCGCTGATCCTGCTGGCCACGCATTGGCAGGTGTTCATGGAGATGCAGAACATCGGCATGCTGTCGCTGGTGCTGCTGCTGCTGGCGGCGCTGGCGATCGGCCACGCGATGGGCGGGCCTGCTGCCGACGATCGCACCGCACTGGCCATCGCCTGCGCCACACGCCATGTCGGGCTGGCAGTGCTGGTAGCGTCGTCCTTTCCGGGGCCGAAGACGACGGTGCTCATCGCAGCCTACATCGTCGCGTCGGCGGCAGTCTCGATTCCCTACCTGAAGTGGCGTCGCGCCGTGGCTTGACTTGCGCCGAGATCGGCGTAGGGTCGATCCGATTCATGGCATAGGGACATGGCGGCCGGGGTGACGGTGGCCCTCCTCGATCCAGCCGCAAATCCGGGCCGCCATTCGGCCCATGCGCTGCATGGGCGAGAGGAGAACGATATGCCTGCCTACGTCACACTGGCCAGTTTCACCGACCAGGGCGCTCGCAACATCAAGGAATCACCGGCCCGCTTCGAGGCCTTCAAGGCCGTGGCAGAGGGCGCCGGCATCAAGATCCACAGCGTGCACTGGACCACCGGTGCCTTCGACATCGTGCTGGTGTCCGAAGGCAGCGAGGAGGCCCTCATGAAGGTCAGCCTGCAGATGGCGGCCATGGGCAACATCCGCAC
>JAHECC010000051.1:21481-23877 GCA_024641965.1 Rubrivivax sp. | reverse complement strand
CCGCAGTGGCGGCCATCGTCAGCGCCACCGCGATGGCCATCTTCTCCGGCGACATCCCGGCGGCGCTGCTGCGCATGCCCGGCACGCCGGCGTCGGCGGCCTATGCCGACGAGGCCTACCAACTGACGCGCAAGGGCCAGGCTGAGACCGCGCTCGGCGCCGGGCTGGTGTTCTCGGTGCTCGGCGGCATCTTTGGCGTGCTGGTGCTGTCATTCAGCGCACCGGCGCTGGCCGAGGTGGCGCTGAACTTCAGCTCCTTCGAATACTTCTGGCTGGTGATCCTGGGTTTCACCTGCGCCATCTTCATCGCCGGCAAGGACCCGGTGAAGGGCATCGTCGCGCTGCTGCTGGGCCTGCTGATCTCGGTGGTCGGGCTGGAAAACCCGGCCGGCGCGCCGCGCTACACCTTCGGCAACGCCGACATGATGGGCGGCATCGAATTGATCCCGCTGATGATCGGCATGTTCGCGGTGTCCGAGATCCTGCGCTACGCGGTGGTGGTGGCCAAGCCACCGCCGTTCACCGAGAAGCCCTTCGGCAACATCTTTGCCGGTATGTGGGCGCTGGTGAAGAAGTACCCGATGGCGTTGCTGCGCGGCTCGACCCTGGGCACGCTGGTCGGCGCGCTGCCCGGTGCTGGCGCCGACATCGCCGCGTGGATGGCCTATGCGATCTCGAAGCGCTTCTCGAAGGAGCCTGAGAAGTTCGGCACCGGCCACGTCGAAGGCATCGTCGAGGCCGGCGCGGCGAACAATTCGGCGCTGGGCGGCGCATGGATTCCGGCGCTGGTGTTCGGCATACCAGGCGATTCGATCACCGCCATCGCCATCGGCGTGCTCTATCTGAAGGGCATGAACCCGGGGCCGACGCTGTTCGTCAACAATCCGCAGAACATCTATGCGGTGTTCATCATCTTCATGTTCGCGCAGTTCCTGATGCTGCCGCTGGGCTGGATGGCGATCAAGGTGGCCAAGCGCATCCTGAGCATCCCGGCCAACGTGCTGATGCCGCTGATCCTGCTGTTCTGCATCGTCGGTGCGTTCGCCATCAACAACAGCCCCTTCGGCATCATCATCATGCTCGCCGCCGGGGTGCTGGGCTTCTTCATGGAACGCTGGGGCTTCCCGATCGCGCCGACCATTCTGGGCGTGGTGCTGGGCACGATGCTCGAGCAGCATTTCTTCAGCAGCCTGATCAAGGCCGACGGCAACTTTCTCGTGTTCTTCGAGCGGCCGATCGCCGGTACGCTGGGTGCGGTGTGTGTGCTGATCTGGTTGTGGCCGCTGGGGCGCACGCTGCTGCGACGCTGGCGCACCGCGGCAGGATGATCAACGCCTGGCTCGCCGGCGCCGGCCTGTCGGGCTGGAAGGGGGTGATCGGCGCGCTGCTGCTGCCGCCGTTGCCATTGGTCGCGCTCGTGCTGCTCGGCGCGGTCACGCTGCACCGGCGTCGCCGCGCGCTTGGCTGGGCGCTGCTGCTGCTGGGCTGCTTCGGCCTGTACTTCGTCGCGACACCGGCGGCCGCACGACTGCTGGCCCCGATGCTGCTGCATCCGCCGCGCGCGCTCAGCACGTCCGATCTCGAGTCACTGCGCATGGCTGCGCCGAACCCGGCGTCGACCGCGATCGTCGTGCTCGGCGCCGGCAGGCGCGAGCTTTCGCCCGAATACGGCATGGCCAACCTGAAGCCGGCCACCATTGAGCGCCTGCGCTATGGGCTGTGGTTGTCGCGGCAGACGGGCTGGCCGGTCGGCTACACCGGCGGGATCGGACATGCGCAGCAGCCCGGCCCGTCGGAAGCAGAGATCGCCACGCGCATTGCCGCCGGCGAATTCCGGCTTCCGCTGCGCTGGGCTGAAGGGCGATCGCGCGACACCACCGAGAACGCGGTGCTGATGGCGCCGATGTTGCACGACGCGGGCGTTCGCCGCGTCGTGCTGGTCACGCACGACTACCACCAGCCGCGCGCGCTGCGCGCGTTCAGAGGCGCTGCGGCACGGATCGGTTGGTCGGTCGAGTTCGTCGCGGCACCGGTCGGGCTGCACGCGCCGGGGCCGTGGGAGGTCAGCGACTTCCTGCCGGGCGGGGGCGCGTTCCTCGACAGCTGGCTCGTGCTGCACGAGGCGCTCGGCCTGCTCGCCGGCGCTTGAGCCGGGCATGCGTCGTTGGGCCCCGCGGCGGGGCGCCACACGACTGCCGGCTATTGCCGTCGCGCCGACTGCCGCTGATCGCGAATGTGGACGTAGCCCTGCACCAGGGCCAGCAACGACACCAAGGCCAGCAGCGGATAGACCCAATACAGCGGCGTGCGCTTCACGCAGTCCAGGCCGCTGCAGAATTCCTCGGCCTTCATGCCCAACTCGTAGATCAGGTACAGGTTCCACGCCATGGCGGCCA
>JAHECC010000051.1:0-21381 GCA_024641965.1 Rubrivivax sp. | reverse complement strand
TTCATGACGATCGAGGTGTGGGCCTTCCACACCTCCAGCACCGGCATGCCGGCGATCGGGCTCGTCGGATCGTCCTGCGCGGCCGGATTGACGATGTCGTTGGCGCCGATGACCATCGCCACGTCGGTGTCAGGGAAGTCCTCGTTGATCTCGTCCATCTCCATGACGATGTCGTAAGGCACCTTGGCTTCGGCCAGCAGCACGTTCATGTGGCCCGGCATGCGCCCGGCCACCGGGTGGATGCCGAAGCGCACGTTCACGCCCTTGTCGCGCAGGTGCTTGGTGATCTCGAACACCGTGTGCTGCGCTTGCGCCACCGCCATGCCGTAGCCGGGCACGATGATCACGCTTTTCGACTCACGCAGCAGCTCGGCGGTTTCCAGCGCGCTGATCGGTGTCGCCTCGCCGGCCGGCTGCCCATCGCCGGCCGCCGCCGCGACCGCGCCGCCGCCGGTGCCGAAGCCGCCGGCAATGACGCTGATGAAGTTGCGGTTCATCGCCCGGCACATGATGTACGACAGGATCGCGCCCGACGATCCCACCAAAGCGCCGACAACGATGAGCAGATCGTTGCTGAGCATGAAGCCGGTGGCCGCCGCGGCCCAGCCCGAGTAGCTGTTGAGCATCGACACCACCACCGGCATGTCGGCGCCGCCGATGGCCATGACCATGTGCACGCCGAAGAGCAGCGCGATCACCGTCATGACGAGCAGCGCGCCCATGCCGCCCCAGCCGCTTTCGGCATGCAGGAAGATGCGGCCGAACCAGATGACGATCAGCAATCCGGCCAGGTTGAGCCAGTGCCGCGCGGGCAGCATCAGCGGCTTGCCGCCGATCTTGCCCGACAGTTTGCCGAAGGCAATGACCGAGCCGGAGAAGGTGACGGCCCCGATGAGGATGCCGATGTAGATCTCCATCTCGTGGATCGCCTTTTCGGCCTCGGTCGGGAACACGGTGGAGGTGTCGATGTAGCTGGCGAAGCCCACCAGGCAGGCGGCCAGGCCGACCAGGCTGTGCATCAACGCCACCAGCTCGGGCATCTGTGTCATCTGCACCTTCTTCGCGGCATACAGACCGACGCTGCCACCGACGACGAGTGCGCCGATGATCCAGGCGTAGCCGGCCGGCGTGACGCGCGGGCCGAGCACCGTGGCCAGCACGGCCAGCGTCATGCCGATGATGCCGAACAGATTGCCGCGGCGCGCGGTCTCGGGGTTGGCGAGACCCCCCAGGCTGAGGATGAAGAGGATGGTGGCGCCGATGTAGCAGACGGTGGCGAGACTTGCGGTCATGTCCGTCCCCTTATTTGCGGAACATCGCCAGCATGCGCCGCGTCACCGCGAAGCCGCCGAACATGTTGACGGCCGTGAGCGCAAGCGCCAGCACGGCGAGGGCGAGGATCAGCGCGTTCGGCCGGTCGGCGCCCGCATCCGTCAGCGGCGGGGCGATCTGGATCAGCGCACCGATGGCGATGATCGACGAGATCGCGTTGGTCACGCTCATCAGCGGCGTGTGCAGCGACGGCGTCACGTTCCACACCACCATGTAGCCGATGAAGCAGGCCAGCACGAACACGGTGAAGTGCGCCAGGAAGCTGGCCGGCGCATACAGGCCGACCAGCGCGAAGGCCAGCGCGCCCAGGCCGAACACCGTCACCAGCGACTTGGCCGACATCGGTTCGCTGCTGCCGTGGCCGTGGCCCTTCGGCGCGGGTGCAGCCGCCGCGGCCGGCTTGGGTGGCGGCGCCGGCATCTGGATCGGCGGCGGCGGCCAGGTGATGCTGCCGTCCTTGATGACGGTCAGCCCGCGAATCGCGTCGTCTTCCATGTTGACGTCGATGACGCCGTCCTTGGTCTTGCACAGTTCCTCGGTCAGACGAAGCAGGTTGTTGGAGTACAGCGTCGATGACTGCTTGGCCAGCCGGCTCACCAGATCGGTGTAGCCGATGATCGTCACGCCGTGCTTCACCACCGCCTGGCCGGGTTCGGTGAGTTCGCAATTGCCGCCCTGCTCGCCCGCCATGTCGACGATGACGCTGCCCGGCTTCATGCTTTGCACCATCTCGGCGGTGATCAGCTTGGGCGCCGGCTTGCCCGGGATCAGTGCGGTGGTGATGATGATGTCGGCGTCCTTGGCCTGCTGGCCGTACATCGCCCGCTGCGCAGCCTGGAAGCCCTCGCTCATGACCTTGGCGTAGCCGCCCCCGCCCGAGCCTTCTTCTTCGTAGTCGACCTTGACGAATTCGCCGCCCAGCGATTTGACCTGGTCGGCGACCTCGGCGCGCGTGTCATTGGCGCGCACGATGGCGCCAAGGTTGGCCGCCGTGCCGATCGCGGCCAGGCCCGCAACACCGGCGCCGGCGATGAAGACCTTGGCCGGCGGGACCTTGCCGGCGGCCGTGATCTGGCCGTTGAAGAAACGGCCGAAGGCGTTGGCGGCCTCGATCACGGCGCGGTAGCCGCTGATGCCGGCCATCGAGGTCAGTGCATCCATCTTCTGCGCTCGGCTCAATTGGCGCGGCAGGCTGTCGATGGCCAGCACGGTGGCCTTGCGCGCTGCCAGCTGCTGCATCAGTTCGGGGTGCTGCGCCGGCCAGATGAAGCCGATCAGCGTGCCGCCTTCGCGCAGCAGGCCCACTTCGTCGGGGCTCGGCGGACGCACCTTGAAGACGATGTCGGAGTCCGCCCAGATCTCGGCGGCCGTGCCCATGATCTCGGCACCGGCGGCGCAGTAGGTCTCGTCGGCGAAGTGCGCCGCGTCACCGGCACCGCTTTCCACGGCCACCGTGAAGCCCAGCTTGACGAGTTTTTCAACCACGTCCGGCACGGTCGCGACACGCTTTTCACCGTCCGCGGTTTCCTTTGGCACTCCAATGCGCATGGCTCTTCTCCTCGCGTAGCTTATGGTTGTCTCCGGCGCGCGAAGGCTACCATCGTCGCATGATGCCCACCGAACGCTTCCGCCCGTCCGTCACCGTGGCCGCCGTCGTCGAACGCGACGGCCGCTACCTGCTGGTGGAGGAGCACACGCCCGAGGGCCTGCGCCTGAACAACCCGGCCGGCCATCTGGACGCGAACGAATCGCTGCTGCAGGCGGTGAAGCGCGAGACGCTGGAGGAAGCGGCCTGCCACTTCACTCCCGAGGCCCTGGTCGCGGTGTACCTGGCGCGCCTGCGGCATGGTGCCGAGGACATCAGCTACCTGCGTTTTGCCTTCTGCGGCACGGTCGGCGAGCCCGAGCCGGGGCGTGCGCTGGACCACGGCATCGTGCGCACGCTGTGGCTCACGCCGGACGAAGTGCAAGCCAGCGCCGCGCGACACCGCAGCCCGCTGGTGTGGCGCTGCATTGCCGACCACCGGGCGGGCCGGCGCCACCCGCTGGATCTGCTCGACACCGACGCCGGCGTCTACGCCGCCGGGTCTGCGTCCTGAGGCGTGCCGCTGCGCTGCGGCGAGATCCAGCGCGCCAGTGCCTGGCGCAGCAGCGACACCTGGATCGGCTTGAGCAGGAAGTCGTTCATGCCGGCGGCCAACGCCTGCTCGCGCTCACTCACCGCCGCGGTCAGCGCGATGATCGGCAACTGCTCGGCACTGAACTCGCGGCGCAGTTGCCGCGTGGCCTCGTGGCCGCCCATCACCGGCATCTGCACGTCCATCAGCACCGCGTCGATCCTGCCGCCGCTGCGCGCGATGCGCTGCACGGCCTGCACCGCCTGGCGCCCATCGGTGGCACGCTCGATGCGCAGCCCCCATTGCTCCAGCATCGTCGCGGCGATCAGCATGTTGACCGGGTCGTCCTCGACCATCAGCACGGTCGCGCCGCGCAGCGCGTCGACCTGCAGCGCCGGCGCGGCGGTCGGCGGCAGTGGCAGCTCGGCCCAGAAGCAGCTGCCCACGCCGGGCCGGCTTTGCACGCCGACCTCGCCGCCCATCAACGTGGCCAGCTCGCGGCAGATCGACAGGCCCAGGCCAGTGCCGCCGTAGCGCCGCGTCGTCGACTGGTCGGCCTGCGTGAAGGGCC
Organism: Rubrivivax sp.; assembly: GCA_024641965.1. Lineage (GTDB taxonomy): Bacteria > Pseudomonadota > Gammaproteobacteria > Burkholderiales > Burkholderiaceae_C > Rubrivivax. The sequence continues at coordinate 17,361 of JAHECC010000051.1, read as the reverse complement.
TGAACAGATGGCGCTGGGTGTCGTCGTCGATGCCGATGCCGGTGTCGTGCACCTCGAAGCGCACGCGCTGCGCATCGAGTCGCCGCGCCAGCAGACGCACCTCGCCGTGCGGCGTGAACTTCAGCGCGTTGTCCAGGTAGTTGCGCAGGATCTGGCGCGTACGCATCGAGTCGCCGAGCACCTGGCCTTCGAGGTCTTCGCCGAGCTCCAGGCCCACCGTGAGCGGCCTGGACTCGGCCAGGGTGGCATAACCGAGCTGCATCTCGCGCAGCAGTTCGCACAGATCGAAGGCCACGGCCTCCAGCTGCAGCTTGCCGGCCTCGATCTTCGACAGGTCGAGGATGTCGGAGATAACGGCCGACAGCGCCTGCGCGGTATGGCTGATCTGCAGCAGGTACTGCTTGCGGCGCAGTTCGTCGCCGTCTGCCGCGGCCGCCAGCTGCGCCAGCCCGATCAGCTGGTTCAAAGGCGTGCGCAGCTCGTGGCTGGTGTTGGCCAGGAAGGCGCTCTTCGCGCGGCTGGCGGCCTCGGCCTCGTCGCGGGCACGCTCCAGCGCCTGCGCCACCTGCCGCTGCTCGGTGATGTCGTCGACGATCCAGATCGTGCCGCCCTTGGCCGGATGCGTCGGGTCGATGGCCTTGCCGGTGACACGCGCCAGGAAGGTGCTGCCGTCGAAGCGCCGCGCCGAGGTCTCGATCTCGGCCGATTCACCGCGTGCCAGCAGCGGGCCGAGCGTGGCGCCGATGCGCCGGTAGTCCTCGTCGTTGTCCCACACCACGCGTCCGCTCTGGCCTGCCAGTGCACCGCTCGGCCAACCGTACATCTGCTCGAAGCGCGGGTTGGCGAGCACGAAGCGCTGTTCGCGCGTGACGGCAATGCCGATCGAGGCGTTCTGCAGGATGGCCTCGCGCTCCAGCCGGTCGCGTTCACTCGCCGAGACATCGCGCGCATTGATCACCAGATAGTCGCGCCGGTCCATCGCGAAGCGTGCGCCCGACACCAGCATCGGGCGGATCGCGCCGGACTTGGCGACGAACTCGATCGGCATGTCTGTCACCTGGCCCTGTTCACGGATCCTGGTGACGAAGCGTTCGCGGTCCTGCAAGCGGCTCCAGATGCCCAGCTCGATGGCGGTGCGGCCCACCACCTCGGCGGCGCTGTAGCCGAGCAGTTGCTCGAAGGTGCGGTTCACCATCGCGTAGCGGCTGGTGGCCAGATCGGTCAGCGTGATCACGTCGGGGCTGGTGGCCACCAGGTGCGACAGCATCGCCTCGGAGCGGCGCACCGCGTCCTCGGCCCGCTTGCGCTCGGTGTCGTCGACGAAGATCGACAGCACCGCCGGCGCGCCGTGGGCGTCCACGCGCACGCCAGTGCCGCGCACCACGGTGCGCCGCCCGGCCTGGCCGATGAGCTTGAACTCGGCCACCGGCAGCGCCTCCCCGGCGCGCATGTCCTGCAGCGCGTCGATGCCGCGGCGCGCACGCTCGCGCGAGTCACCGCCCTCGTAGGCCGCCAGCAGGTCCTGCCCGAGCATCGATTGAAGATCGGCATGGCCGAACAGGTCCAGCGCGGCCGGGTTGGCATCGAGCACGCGCCCGTGGGCGTGCAGCACCAGCGGCGTCGGGATGCGGCTGAACAGTTCCTGATAGCGCGTTTCGGTGGCGGCCAAGGCCTCGAGCGCCTGGACGTCGGCACTGACATCGCGTGCCACACCCCAATAGCCGAGGAAGACCGACGCCGGCGCGTAGCGTGGTTCGCCGCTGACGACGAAGTGGCGCACCTGACCGGGCACGCCCAGCCAGGTCACCGGTAGTTCGCTGAAGGACTCATGTGCCTCGATATGGGCACGCAGCAGGTCGAGCGTGTCTTCGTCCAGTTGGAATTCGGGGATCTCCCAGGGAATGCGGCCCAAGGCGCTGGCGCTGGCGCTACCCATCGGGCTGCTGTTGCGACCCTGCTGCGTGAAGGTCACGAGCCGGTATTGCGCGTCGATCTCCCAGTAGGCATCGGCCGCGATGCCGAGCAAGCCTCGAAAGCGCTGCTCGCGCAGGTCGGCCGCGCTGACGAAGCGCGAGACCACGCGCGACACCAGCAGGCCACCGGCCAGTCCCGCGCCGATGACGAACAGGTGGATCAAGGTGCGCAGGCCCAGGCTTTCGACCGAAACCGCGGCATTGCCGGCCGACAGCCAGGCACGGTGCTGCGCATAGGCCAGGCCCAGCACCACGGCCGCGCTCAGCGCGGCCATCAGCAGGCCCAGTCGCAGGCTGACCATCGCACAGACCATGCAGGTCATCAGCCCCAGAAAACCGATGCCTGGTCCGGCAATGCCCCAGTCGAGCAGCGTTGCCGCCAAGGTGATGACTGCAATCGAGGCGATCACCGCCAGCACCAGCAGGTCTTCCATGCGACGGACCCCCGCGCGCATCGACAGCGCGGCCAGCACGCCCAGCGCACTGAAGCAAAGCACCAGCGTCCAGCGCATCTGGGCTCCCAGACCCAAGGGCACGACGCCGAGGAGCAGCGCCAGCAGCAACGCCAACACCGCAGCCGTGCCGAAGAAGTGCCGGCCGATGATGTGCCGCACTGCGCGCTGCGGGTCGGCGTCTTCGCCCAAAGTGAGAGGTGATGGGGCCAGGGTGGGCTTCATGACCGAAAGGGGTCCTCGCCGACTCTTGTGCAAGTTCGCGAGTGTCGCGCAGGGGCGACAGACGCGCAGCCTCATTTTCCCCTCAGGGGGGCATCAGTTCACGCCGCGCGCCCTGTTCAGCGCCTGGCGTGTCGCCTTTGCAACGGCACGCGCGGCCGCCGCATGGTCTTCGCCCGGCGCGGCATAGAGGATGGCGCGTGACGAGCTGACGATGATCGGTGCCGGCGCCTCGCCGCCGCGCCAACCGGCGCGCACGGTGGCCGCGGCATCGCCGCCCTGCGCGCCGATGCCGGGGATCAGCAGCGGCAACGTGGGCGCCAGCGCGCGCACGCGGGCGATCTCCTCGGGGTAGGTCGCGCCGACCACCAGACCGAGCTGGCCGCTGCGGTTCCAGGGCCCCGCCGCGAGTCGGGCAATATGTTCGTAGAGCAATTCGCCACTGGCCAGACGCTGCGCCTGCAGGTCGTCGCCGCCCGGGTTGGAGGTGCGGCACAGCAGGATCAGCCCCTTGCCGGCATGGCGCAGGTAGGGTTCGATCGAATCGAAGCCCATGAACGGCGACAGCGTCAGCGCATCGGCCTGGTAGCGCTCGAAAGCCTCGGCGGCGTACTGCTCGGCGGTCGCGCCGATGTCGCCCCGCTTGGCGTCCAGGATCACCGGCACACCTGGCGCGACGCGGTGGATGTGGGCGATCAGCCGTTCCAGCTGATCTTCGGCGCGGTGCGCCGCGAAGTAGGCGATCTGCGGCTTGAAGGCACACACCAGGTCGTGCGTGGCGTCGACGATCGACGCGCAGAAATCGAGGATGCGCGCCGCATCGCCCTTCCAGGCGCCGGGGAATTTGGCCGGCTCGGGGTCGAGGCCGACGCAGAGCATCGAATCATTGGCCCGCTGCGCCGAATGCAGTATTTCCGTGAAACTCATTTCAATCACGCCGCGCCAGTTCCGCCGCCTTGCCGGTGTAGCTGGCCGGCGTCAGCGCCAGCAAACGCCGCTTGTCACTCGCCGGCAGATCGAGCTTGCCGATGAACTTGCGCATTGCGGCGGCGGTGATCGGCTTGCCGCGCGTCATCGCCTTCAACTGCTCGTAGGGGTTGGGCAGGCCATGGCGGCGCATCACCGTCTGCACGGCTTCGGCCAGCACCTCCCAACTCGCCTCCAGGTCCTTGGCCAGCGCCGCCGGGTTGACCTGCAGCTTGCCCAAACCACGCTGCAGGCTGTCGTAGCCGAGCAACGTGTAGCCCAGCGCCACGCCCATGTTGCGCAGCACCGTGCTGTCGGACAGGTCGCGCTGCAGCCGGCTGATCGGCAGTTTGGCGCTGAGGTGGTTGAGCAGCGCGTTGGCCAGGCCGAAGTTGCCTTCGGCGTTCTCGAAGTCGATCGGGTTGACCTTGTGCGGCATGGTGCTGCTGCCGATCTCGCCGTCCTTCAGCTTCTGCTTGAAGTAACCCAGCGACACGTAGGACCAGACGTCGCGCGACCAGTCGACGAGGATGGTGTTGGCGCGCGCGAAGGCATCGAACAACTCGGCCATGTAGTCGTGCGGCTCGATCTGGATGGTGTGGGCATTGAAGTCCAGGCCCAGGCGCTTCTCGATCAGCTTGCGGCTGAAGGCCTCCCAGTCGAAGTCGGGATAGGCCGCCAGGTGCGCGTTGTAGTTGCCGACCGCGCCGTTCATCTTGGCGCGCATCGGCACGGCGGCGATGCGCTGACGCGCCGTGCGCAGCCGCGCGGCAACGTTGGCCACTTCCTTGCCCAGCGTGGTCGGGCTGGCCGTCTGGCCATGGGTGCGGCTGAGCATGGGTACGTCGGCCTGCGCCAGCGCCATGTCGGTGAGCGTGGTGATCAGGCCGTCCAGCGCTGGCAGCATGACCTCGGCGCGTGCGTGCTGCAGCATCAGCGCGTGGCTGCTGTTGTTGATGTCCTCGCTGGTGCAGGCGAAATGCACGAACTCGGCCGCCGCCGTCAGCTCGGCGTCGCCGCTGAAGCCGGCCTTGAGCCAGTACTCCACCGCCTTGACATCGTGGTTGGTGGTTTTCTCGATGGCCTTGATGGCCTCGGCATCGGCCTCGCTGAACGCCGCCACGCGACGACGCAGGGTTGTGCGTGCCGCCTTGCCCAGCGGCTTGAACTCGGCGAAGCCGGCATCGGACAGCGCGATGAACCATTCCACCTCGACCTGCACGCGCCGGTGCATCAGGCCGTATTCGCTGAGCAGCGGGCGCAGCGGCGCCACTTTGGCGGCGTAACGGCCGTCCAGCGGCGACAGTGCGGAAATGGGCGACACGCTCATGGGTGGCACTCAGGCGGTTGACGAAGCGATTGATTCTAGAAGGCGGTCGGCACCGATCCTGCTATGCCCCAGGAACGAAGGGCGGGTGGTAAAACGGTGCGTCCGCCGGCACCGGCCCTGGATTCGAAGGATGCCCACATGAGCTTGCCCCGCACCCTGCCCGATGTGGCCTGCGGCCGACTGTCGCCGGCCGACTACGCGCGAAACTTCGCCGATGCGCATCCGCCGCTGACGTCGGCCCAGGCACGGCTCGAGGCGGAGCGTTGTTATTACTGCTTCGACGCGCCCTGCACCACGGCCTGCCCGACCGGCATCGACGTGCCGGCCTTCATCGCGCGCATCGCCCAGGACAACCTGCATGGTGCGGCGCGCACCATTCTGGAGGCCAACGTGCTCGGCGGAATGTGCGCGCGCGTGTGCCCGACCGAGGTGCTGTGCGAGCAGGCCTGCGTGCGCCACACGCAGGAGGACAAGCCGGTGGAGATCGGCCTGCTGCAGCGCCATGCCACCGATGCGCATTTCAGCAAGCCCGGCGCGCCGCTGTTCAAACGTGCGGCGCCCACCGGGCGCAGAGTGGCGGTGGTCGGCGGCGGACCGGCGGGCCTGGCCTGCGCGCACCGGCTCGCGCTGTTGGGCCACGCGGTGATCCTTTTCGACGACAAGCCCAAGCTCGGCGGCCTCAACGAATACGGCCTGGCCACCTACAAGACGGTGGGCGACTTCGCTCAGAAGGAGGTGGACTGGCTGCTGTCCATCGGCGGCATCGAGGTGCGCACCCAGCACAGCCTCGGCCGCGACATGCACCTGGACGCGCTGGTGCGCGACCATGACGCGGTGTTCCTGGGTCTGGGCCTGGCGGGCGTGAACACGCTCGGCATCGCCGAACCGGCCGACGCCGCGGCGCGCGCTGCCGTGGACTTCATCGCCGAATTGCGCCAGGCGGCGTCACCAGCCACGGTGGCGGTGGGCCGGCGCGTGGTGGTCATCGGCGGCGGCATGACCGCGGTGGATGCCGCGGTGCAAAGCCGGCTGCTCGGCGCCGAGCAGGTGACCATCGTCTACCGGCGCGGGCCCGACGGCATGTCGGCGTCGTTGCACGAGCAGCAATGGGCGCAGACGAATGGCGTGCGGCTCCAGCATTGGGGCGCGCCGCTGCAGATGTTGATCGAAGGCGGCCAGGTGCGCGGCGTGCGCTTCGCCCGCACCGAGCTGCGCGACGATCATCTGCAGCAGACCGAAGAGAGCTTCGACATCGCCGCCGACATGGTGCTGACCGCCATCGGCCAGAACTTCGAGGCGCAGCCGCTGGGCCTGGTGCTGACGTTGAAGGACGGGCGCATCCAGACCGATGCCGAAGGCCAGACCTCGCACCCCAAGGTCTGGGCCGGCGGCGACTGCCGCCACGGCGGGCGCGACCTGACGGTCGAGGCCGTCGAGCAAGGCAAGGTGGCGGCCATCGCCATTGATCATGTACTGCGGGCCTGAAGGAGAACGACGATGGCCGACCTGAGCAGCAGCTTCGTGGGCATCAAGAGCCCGAACCCCTTCTGGCTGGCCAGCGCGCCGCCGACCGACAAGGAAATCAACGTCTGCCGCGCTTTCGAGGCCGGCTGGGGGGGCGTGGTGTGGAAGACGCTGGGCGAAGAAGGCCCGCCGATCGTCAACGTCAACGGCCCGCGCTACGAGGCGCTGTATGCCGACGCGCGGCGCGTCATCGGCTTCAACAACATCGAGCTCATCACCGACCGGCCGCTGCAGACCAACCTGGCCGAAATCCGACGCGTGAAGCGCGACTGGCCCGACCGCGCACTGGTGGTGTCGCTGATGGTGCCCTGCGAGGAAGGCGCTTGGAAGTCGATCCTGCCGATGGTCGAGGACACCGGCTGCGACGGCGTGGAGCTGAACTTCGGCTGCCCGCACGGCATGAGCGAGCGCGGTATGGGCTCGGCGGTGGGCCAGGTACCTGAATACATCGAGATGGTGGCGCGCTGGTGCAAGACCTATACCAAGCTGCCCGTGATCGTGAAGCTCACGCCGAACATCACCGACATCCGCCACCCGGCGCGCGCCGCCAAGGCCGGCGGCGCCGACGCGGTGAGCCTGATCAACACCATCAACTCGATCATGAGCGTGGACCTGGAGCGCATGCGCATCAACCCCAGCGTCGGCGGCCAAGGCGCCCATGGCGGCTATTGCGGCCCGGCGGTGAAACCCATCGCCATGGCCATGGTGGCCGAGATCGCACGCGACCCGGCCACCGCGGGGCTGCCGATTTCCGGCATCGGCGGCGTCACCACCTGGCGCGACGCGGCCGAGTTCCTGGCGCTGGGCGCGGGCAACGTGCAGGTCTGCACCGCCGCCATGGTCTACGGCTTCAAGATCGTGCAGGACCTGTGCGACGGCCTGTCGAACTTCATGGACGAGCACGGTCACGCCAGCGTGCAGCAGCTGGTGGGACGCGCGGTGCCGAGCATCGTCGACTGGAACCAGCTGAACCTGAACCACATCGACAAGGCCGTCATCGACCAGGACAAGTGCATCCAGTGCGGCCGCTGCCATGCGGTGTGCGAGGACACCTCGCACCAGGCCATCATGGCGACGAAGGACGGCAAGCGCCACTTCGAGGTGAAGGACGAGGAATGCGTGGGCTGCAACCTGTGCGTGGCCATCTGCCCGGTGCCGCAGTGCATCACGCTGCGGCCGCTGGCCCCGGGCCAGGTGGACAAGCGCACCGGGCAGGCGGTGTCGGCGGAGTACGCCAACTGGACCACGCACCCGAACAACCCGGCCCGCGCATGACCGGCGAACCCAAGCCCGCGCCGGTGGTGCGGGTGCGCGATCTGTCGGTGGTGTTCCCGGGCGACCCGCCGGTGGTGGCGCTGGAGCGCATCGGCCTGGATATCGCCGAAGGCGAGTTCATCTCGCTGATCGGCCCTTCGGGCTGCGGCAAGACGACGCTGTTGCGTGTCATTGCCGACCTGGAACAGGCGAGTTCCGGCCAGGTCACGGTCAACGGCATGAGCCCGCACGATGCGCGGCTGAACCGTGCGTACGGCTATGTCTTCCAGGCGCCGGCGCTGTTCCCCTGGCGCACCGTGCTGGGCAACGTGATGCTGCCGCTGCAGGTGCACGGCGTGCCGCGCGCGCAAGGCCTGGCGACGGCGCGCGAGCACCTGCAGCGCGTGGGGCTGCAGGACTTCGAAGGCAAGTACCCGTGGCAGCTGTCCGGCGGCATGCAGCAGCGCGTGTCGATCGCGCGCGCGCTCGGCTTCGAGCCCAAGCTGCTGATGATGGACGAGCCCTTCGGCGCGCTCGACGAGATCACGCGCGACCGGCTCAACGAGCAGCTGCTGCGGCTGTGGGAGCGCGAGCGGCGCACCGTGGTGTTCGTCACACACTCAATTCCCGAGGCGGTGTTCCTGTCCTCGCGCATCGTCGTCATGTCGCCGCGGCCCGGGCGCATCACCGAGATCATCGATTCGACCCTGCCGGCGGACCGCACGCTGGACATCCGCGAGACGCCCGAGTTCATTCACATCGCGCACCGCGTGCGCGTGGCCTTGCACGACGCGCATGCGCAGGACTGAACACCTCGGCCCGGTGCTCACGGTGCTCGCTGCGCTGTGCGTGCTTTGGTACGCGGCGGCAGTCTGGCTGAACGCGCCGCAGGTCATCGAACGGCAACTGTCCGACCAGTCTGGCTGGGGCTTGGCCGAGCTGCTGCCGCTGACCTGGTCGATGGACCGGCCGGTGCTGCCGGCGCCGCACCAGATCGCGCTCGACATGTGGCACTCGATCGTCGATTGGCCGCTGACGGCGCCGCGCAGCCTGCTGTTCCACACCGGCGTCACCGCCGCCGCCACCTTGCTCGGCTTCGTCATGGGCGTGGCGCTGGGGGTGCTGCTGGCGGTGCTGATCGTGCACTCGCGCACGCTCGACCGCAGCCTGTTCCCGTGGATCATCGCTTCGCAAACGGTGCCGGTGCTGGCCATCGCGCCGATCGTCATCGTCGCGCTCGGCAGCATGGGGCTGACGGGCGTGTTTCCGAAGTCGATCATCTCGATGTACCTGTGCTTCTTTCCGGTGGCGGTGGCGCTGGTCAAGGGCCTGCGCTCGCCCGGCGTGATGGAGCTGGAGCTGATGCACACCTACGCCGCGGCGCCCTCGCATGTGTTCTGGAAGCTGCGCGTGCCGGCCTCGCTGCCCTTCCTGTTCCCATCGCTGCGCGTGGGCATTGCCGCGGCCCTCGTCGGCGCCATCGTCGCCGAGCTGCCCACCGGCGCGCAGGCCGGTCTGGGCGCGCGGCTGCTCACCGGCTCGTACTACGGCAACACCGTGCAGATCTGGTCGGCGCTGGTGATGGCCTCGCTGCTCGGCCTGAGCCTGGTCGGCTGCGTCGCCTGGGCCGAAAAACTGCTCTTGCCAGGGGGCCGCAAATGAATGCGCTGCTCGGCCTTCTGGCGATCGGCCTGGCCTGGGCATCGACCCAGGTGCCGGCCGGCGTGGCGCTGGCCGGGCAGCCGGGGCGGCTGGCCTTCTATGCCGGCACGCTGGCGCTGGCCTCGCTGGCCGTGGCCACGCTGCGCCGGCTGGCCGCGCTGCCCGCCAAGGGCTGGTTCGGCATGGCGGCCACGCCGCTGGTCTTTGGCTGGTGGGTGCTGGTGTTCTGGCAGTTGCTGACCACCGCCTTCGATGTGCCGCGCGTGCTGCTGCCCTCGCCGGCGCTGATCGGTGCCTCGCTGTTCGACGACTGGCCCACGCTGTGGGGCGACTTCGTGCAGACCGTGCTGCATTCGGTGCTGGCCGGCCTGCTTGCGGGCTGCGCGCTGGGCTTCGCGGTCGGCGTGCTCATCGACCGCAGCGCTTTCCTGCGCCGTGGGCTGCTGCCGGTAGCCGCGCTGGCCAGCACCGTGCCGCTGGTCGGCGTGGCGCCGATCATGGTCATGTGGTTCGGCTTCGACTGGCATTCCAAGGCCGCGGTGGTGGTGGTCATGACCTTTTTCCCGATGCTGGTGAACACGCTGGCCGGGCTGGCCGAATCGGGCCACATGGAGCGCGACCTGATGCGCAGCTACGGCGCCGGCTACTGGCGCACGCTTTTCTCGCTGCGCATTCCGGTGGCGCTGCCCTTCATCTTCAACGCGCTCAAGATCAACTCGACATTGGCCATGATCGGTGCCATCGTTGCGGAATTCTTCGGCTCGCCGGTGCAGGGGTTGGGCTTTCGTATTTCCACCGAGGCGGCGCGACTGAACATGGGGCTGGTCTGGGCGGCGATCGTGGTGGCGGCGCTGGCCGGGTCCTTGCTTTACGCCCTGCTGGGCTGGATCGAGCGGCGCAGCACTTTCTGGCACCCGTCGATCCGCATGGGATGATGAGACCGGCTTGGATGGATTTTTCAAGAACCGCCGCAAGGCATACACACAGGAGTTGATCGAATGCGCAAGACCGTTCTGATGGTGTCCCTGCTGCTGGCGGCCGGCACGGCCGCGGCACAGGACAAGGTGACCGTGCAGCTGAAGTGGTTGCCGCAGGCCCAGTTCGCCGGCTATTACGTGGCCGCGGCCAAGGGCTTCTACAAGGACGCCGGGCTGGACGTGACCATCAAGCCGGGCGGGCCCGACATCTCGCCGGCGCAGGTGCTGGCGGCCAACGGCGCCGACATCACGGTGGACTGGATGCCCAGCGCGCTCGCCGCGCGCGAGGCCGGCGTGCCGATGGTCAACGTGGCGCAGATCTTCAACCGCAGCGGCATGATGCTGACCTGCAAGAAGAGCAGCGGCGTGGCCACGCCGAAGGACTTCAAGGGCAAGACGCTGGGCGTTTGGTTCGGCGGCAATGAGTACCCCTTCCTCAGCTGGATGAGCACGCTGGGCTACAAGACCAGCGGCGCCAACCCGGACGTGAAGGTGCTGAAGCAGGGCTTCAACGTCGACCCGCTGCTGCAGAACCAGGCGGCCTGCGTGTCGACCATGATCTACAACGAGTACTGGCAGATCATCGACGCGGGCGTCAAGCCCGACCAGCTGGTCACCTTCTCCTACGAGGACCAGGGCGTGGCCACGCTGGAAGACGGCCTTTACGCGGCCGGCCCGAAGCTGAAGGATCCGGCCTTCGTCGCCAAGTTGGGCAAGTTCGTCGCCGCCTCGATGAAGGGCTGGGAATACGCGCTGAAGAACCAGGACGAGGCGGTGAAGATCGTGCTTGCCAACGACACCTCGGGCGGCTCCACCGCAGCGGTGCAGAAGCGCCAGTTGGAGAACGTGGCCAAGTTGATCACCGTGGCCAACGGCCCGAAGATGGGCTACCTGGAGCCGGCCGCCTACCAGCGCACGGTGAAGGTGCTGCTGGCCGGCGGCAGCGACCCGGTGATCAAGAAGGACCCGGGTGCCGATGCGTGGACGCACGAGGTGTGGAACAAGGCAACAGGGAAGTAAACGGACGGAAAGCGGGCGGAGGTGCCGCCCCTTTTCGGTTGAGGAGGTTGATATGAGCTTGTTGATCCGCGGCGGCACCGTCGTCAATGCCGACTTGAGCCAGCGCGCCGACGTGCTGTGCGAAGGCGGCGTCATCCGCGCCGTCGGTGCGGACCTGCAGGCGCCTGCGGGCGCCGAGGTGGTGGATGCCGGCGGACTGCTGGTCATGCCCGGTGGCATCGATCCGCACACGCACATGCAGCTGCCCTTCATGGGCACGGTGACGATGGACGACTTCTACACCGGCACCGCAGCCGGGCTGGCCGGGGGCACGACCAGCATCATCGACTTCGTCATTCCCGACCCGAAGGAGCCGCTGATCGACGCCTACCGAAAGTGGCGCGGCTGGGCCGAGAAGTCGGCGGCCGACTATGGCTTCCACGTGGCGGTCACCTGGTGGGACGAATCGGTGCGCCGCGACATGGGCACGCTGGTGCAGGACGAAGGCGTGAACAGCTTCAAGCACTTCATGGCCTACAAGAACGCCATCATGTGCGACGACGAGACGCTGGTGAACAGCTTCCGGCGCGCGCTCGAACTTGGCGCGATGCCCACCGTGCATGCCGAGAACGGCGAGCTGGTGTACCTGCTGCAATCCGAAGTGGCCAAGATGGGCATCACCGGGCCCGAAGGCCATCCGCTCTCCCGCCCGCCGATGGTGGAAGGCGAAGCGGCGAATCGCGCCATCGCCATCGCCGATGTGCTGGGCGTGCCGATCTACATCGTGCATGTGTCGTGCATCGAAGCCGCCGAGGCCGTGGCGCGGGCCCGCGCACGCGGCCAGCGCGTGTACGGTGAGGTGCTGGCCGGCCACCTGGTGCTGGACGACAGCGTCTATCGGAACAAGGACTTCGCCACCGCCGCGGCGCATGTGATGAGCCCGCCGTTCCGGCCCAAGGGGCATTCCGAATTCCTGTGGCGCGGCCTGCAGTCGGGCCAGCTGCACACCACGGCCACCGACCACTGCACCTTCTGCGCCGAGCAGAAGGCGGCCGGCAAGGCCAACTTCGCGCAGATCCCCAACGGCTGCGGCGGCATCGAGGAGCGGCTGGCCGTGATCTGGGATGCCGGCGTGAACAGCGGCCGGCTGACGCCCAACGAATTTGTCGCCGTGACCTCGGCGAATGCCGCGCGCATCTTCAATCTGTATCCGCGCAAGGGCAGCGTCAGCGTCGGCGCCGATGCCGACCTGGTGCTGTGGGACCCTGCCGCGCACAAGACCTTGTCGGTGAAGACACAGCACAGCAAGGGCGACTACAACGTCTTCGAAGGCCGCGAAGTGCGCGGCATCGCGAGCACCACCATCAGCCAGGGCAAGGTGGTGTACGCGAAAGGCGATCTGCGTGCCGAGAAGGGCGCGGGCCGCTACCTGAAGCGCCCGGCCTTCGGCGCCAACTTCGACGCCCAGCGCCTGCGCAGCCAGACCCTGGCGCCGACAGCCGTGAACCGCTGAAAAGGAGCTGCACATGGACACCAAGGTCAAGACGAACATCGACAAGCTGCGCATCGACGGCGAACGCCTGTGGGGCAGCCTGATGGAGCTGGCGAAGATCGGCGCCACGCCCAAAGGGGGCGTGTGCCGCCTGACCCTCACCGACCTGGACAAGCAGGGCCGCGACCTGGTCAGCCGCTGGGCCAAAGAGGCCGGGCTGACCGTCACCATCGACAAGATCGGCAACGGCTTCCTGCGCCGCCCCGGGCGCAACAACGCGCTGCCGCCGGTCGTCACCGGCAGCCACATCGACACCCAGCCGACCGGCGGCAAGTTCGACGGCAACTACGGCGTGCTGGCCGGGCTGGAGGTGGTGCGCACGCTCAACGACCACGGCATCCAGACCGAGGCGCCGATCGAGGTCGCCTGGTGGACCAACGAGGAAGGCTCGCGCTTCGTGCCGGTGATGATGGGCTCGGGCGTGTTCGCCAAGGCCTTCACGCTGGAACATGCCTATGCGGCCAAGGACACCGAAGGCAAGACGGTGCAGGGCGAGCTGGAACGCATCGGCTACATCGGCCCCGAGGAGCCCGGCGCGCATCCGATCGGCACCTATTTCGAAACCCACATCGAACAAGGCCCGGTGCTCGAAGACCATGACGTGACCATCGGCGTGGTCACCGGCGTGCTCGGCATCCGTTGGTACGACTGCACCGTCACCGGCATGGAAGCGCATGCCGGTCCCACGCCGATGGCGTTGCGCAAGGACGCGATGCAAGTTGCCGCCAAGCTGATGCAGGAAGTGGTGGCCTGCGCGATGCGCCACGCGCCGCACGGCCGCGGCACCGTGGGCATGGTGCAGGTACACCCGAACAGCCGCAACGTCATCCCCGGGCGCGTCAAGTTCAGCATCGACCTGCGCAACGCCAGCGACGAATTGGTCGATGCGATGGACGCCGACATCCGCGCCGTGGCGGCGAAGATCAGCGCCGACAGCGGATTGCCGATCGAGATCGAGCAGGTTTCGGCCTACCCGGCCCAGCCCTTCCACGCCGAGTGCATCGACGCGGTCGGGCGCGCGGCGAAGAAGCTCGGCTACAGCAACATGCCGGCCGTTTCGGGTGCCGGGCACGATGCGGTGTACATGGCGCGGCTGGCGCCTTCCGGCATGATCTTCATCCCTTGCAAGGACGGCATCAGCCACAACGAGATCGAGGACGCCAAGCCCGAGCACATCGCCGCCGGCTGCAACGTGCTGCTGCATGCGATGCTGGAGCGGGCGGGCGTCGCAACCTGATTGTTTGCAAGTTTCAAACCACAACGAGGAGTTTTCATGAGCCTGTCCCGCCGCTTGACCCTTTGCGCCGCCGCTGTCGCGGTCGCCGCCCTCAGTCTGCCCGCCGTTGCGCAGAACAAGATCAAGGTCGCCGCCATCTACACCGTGCCAGTGGAGCAGCAGTGGGTGTCGCGCATCGACAAGGCGCTGAAGGCCGCGGTGGCGCGCGGCGAGATCGAGTATGTGTTCTCCGAAAACGTGAGCAACGCCGACTACGAGCGCGTCATGCGCGGTTATGCCGAGAAGGGCCACACCGTCATCTTCGGCGAGTCCTTCGCGGTCGAGGCGGCGGCGCGCAAGGTGGCCAAGGACTACCCGAAGGTCAGCTTCGTGATGGGCAGCTCGGGCAAGCCGCAGGCGCCGAACTACGCGGTCTTCGACAACTTCATCCAGGAGCCGGCCTACCTGACCGGCATGATCGCCGGCGGCATGAGCAAGAGCAACAAGATCGGCATGGTCGGCGGCTTCCCGATTCCCGAGGTGAACCGGCTGATGAACGCCTTCATGGCCGGCGCGAAGGAGGTCAACCCGAAGGCCGAGTTCATGGTCACCTTCATCAACAGCTGGTTCGACCCGCCGAAGGCCAAGGAAGCCGCCTTCGCGATGATCGACCAGGGGGCGGATGTGATGTACGCCGAGCGCTTCGGCGTCAGCGACGCGGCCAAGGAAAAGGGCAAGCTGGCCATCGGCAACGTCATCGACACGCAGGACAAGTATCCCGAGACCGTGGTCGCCTCGGCGCTGTGGAACATGGAGCCCACCGTCGACGTGGCGCTGAAGATGGTCAAGGACGGCAAGTTCAAGGCCGAGGACCTGGGCAAATATTCGATGATGAAGTACAAGGGCAGCGAGTTGGCGCCGCTGGGCACCTTCGAGAAGAAGATCCCAGCCGATCTGGTAGCCAGAGTGATGGCCAAGCAGAAGGCCATCCTCGACGGCAGCTTCAGCGTCAAGGTGGACGACAACCAGCCCAAGCCGACAGCGAAGTAGGGCTGCACGGATCCGGCCACGCATAGCGCCGGGCCATCGCGTCTTTCTCGCGGATGGAAACCGACACGGTGCTGCGCCTGCGCGGCATCACCAAGCGCTTCGGCCCGCTGGTGGCCAACGACGCCATCTCGCTGCAGCTGGGCCGCGGCGAGGTCCTGGCCTTGCTGGGCGAGAACGGCGCTGGAAAAAGCACGCTGGTGTCGATCCTGTTCGGCCACTATGTCGCCGACGAGGGCTCGATCGAGGTCTTCGGCCAGCGCTTGCCGCCGGGCCAGCCCAAGGCCGCGCTGGCCGCCGGCATCGGCATGGTGCACCAGCACTTCACGCTGGCCGACAACCTGAGCGTGCTCGACAACGTGATGCTCGGCACCGAGCCGCTGTGGTGGCCGTTTTCGCGCCGCGCTGCCGCACGCGACAAGCTGGTCGAAACGGGCAGGCGCTTCGGCCTCGGCGTGGACCCGGACGCGCTCATCGGCAACCTGTCGGTGGGCGAGCGCCAGCGCGTCGAGATCCTGAAAGCCTTGGTGCGTGGTGCCCGCATCCTGATCCTCGACGAACCCACCGCCGTGCTCACGCCGGCCGAGGCCGAATCGCTGTTCGACACGCTGGGCCAGCTGATCGAACAGGGCCTGTCGGTGATCTTCATCTCGCACAAGCTCGACGAGGTGTTGCGCGTGTCACAGCGCATCGCCATCCTGCGCGCCGGCAAGCTGATTGCGGTGCTGCCGGCGACCGGCGCCGACAAGCCGCTGCTGGCCGAGACCATGGTCGGACGCAAGGTGGACATGCCGCAACGCCACGCGCGCGCAGTGGGCGAAACAGTCTGCCGCCTCGACCAGGCCACGCTTCAATCCGCGCAGGGCCGCAAGCTGTTGAACGGCGTGAACCTGGAACTGCGCGCCGGCGAAATCACCGCCATCGCTGGTGTCGCCGGCAACGGTCAGCAGGCTCTGGCTGAAGCGCTGTTCGGGTTGCAATCGCTGTCGGCTGGGCGGCTCGAATTGCAGGGCCGGGCCATGCCGGCGCGCGCCGGCGCCTGGGTGGCGGCCGGCGTGGCACGCATCCCGGAAGACCGGCATGCGCTGGGCGTGATCGGCGACCTGCCGCTGTGGGAGAACGCCGCGCTGGAACGCCTGGCCACGCCGGCTTTCTCGCGCCTGGGCGTCGTCAAACGCGGCGCGGCGATGGCGCACGCCGCTGACCTGGTGCAGCGCTTCGACGTGCGCGGCACCGAGGCGCAGGGCCTGGAAACGCCCGCGCGCGCGCTGTCCGGCGGCAACATGCAAAAGCTCATCCTCGGGCGGGTGCTGACCGGCGACCCCGGCGACCCCAAGCCACCACTGTTGATCGTCGCCGACCAGCCGACCTGGGGCCTGGACATCGGCGCGGTGGCCTATGTGCACCAGCAGCTGCTCGACGCCTGCGCGGCCGGCGCGGCGCTGCTGTTGATGTCCGAAGACCTGGAAGAGATCTTCGCCCTGGCCGACCGGGTGGCGGTGATGCACAAGGGGCGGCTCGGCCCGGCCCGACCTACGGCCTCATGGACGCTGGCCGAGATCGGCCTGGCGATGGCGGGTTCCGGCGCGGACGAATCCCATGCGCATTGAACGGCGCGCGCTGCCTTCGCGGCGGCTGCAACTGGCCGCGCCGCTGCTGGCCGTGGCCTTCACGCTGTTGGTCAGTTCGCTGCTCGTCGCCTGGGCCGGCGCGCCGGTGGGCCGGGCCTATGCGCTGCTGCTCGAAGGCGGCTTCGGCTCCACCTTTGCCTGGAGCGAGACGCTGACGCGCGCCACGCCGCTGATCCTCACAGGCCTGTCGGCCGCGGTGGCCTTTCGCGCGCGATTGTTCAACATCGGCGCCGAAGGCCAGCTCTATGCCGGAGCGCTGGCCGCCGTGGCGGTGGGAGGGCTGCATGGCGGCGACGGCTTCGCGCTGGCGCCGTGGCTGCTGTTCCCGCTGATGATGGCTGCTGCGGCGCTGGCCGGCGCGGCGCTGCTGCTCGGCCCGGCGCTGCTGAAGAGCCGCCTGGGCGTGGACGAGGTGGTGACCACACTGCTGCTCAACTTCATCGTGCTGCTGTTCGTGTCGATGATGCTCGACGGCGCGATGAAGGACCCGCTGGCGATGGGCTGGCCGCAGAGCGTGACGCTGGGCGACGAGATGCAGCTGCAGCAGCTGATCGCA
>JAHECC010000225.1 GCA_024641965.1 Rubrivivax sp. | reverse complement strand
CGCAACGTTATGCAACATCGCACTGATCGTCGCATCATCCCCATCGGCCAGCGCATGTTCGCGCACGGCCGCATACCAATTCTTGGCCAGGTCGAATCGACCGGCAAAGTGAAATGCGTCCGCAACGACCAGGCTGACGCGTGCCAATGCGGCGTGATGCTCCGGCTGCGCCAGCCGCAGCGCTTCGACGGCGTGCGCAAGCATCGGCTCCATGCGGTTGGCATTGAACTCCATGTGCGCCAGCCAGGCCTCGCACAGCGGCACCAGCACCGGATGGTTCATGGCACGGCTCAGTGCGTGCGCGCGCTTCAGCCGGTCCATCGCCTGCGGCCCGGGGTGGCTGTAGAAATGGATCAGCGCCTCGGCCAGGCTGACCCAGGCCGTCACCTGCGCATTCGGTATGACCCCGAACTCCTCGCGGATCGCATTCACGACCGCCTCGGCCTCGTCGCGGTTGCCCTGCCGTGCCAGGTAAACCGAGCGCTGCGCGCGCAGGCAGGCCGCGTCGACCGGATCGCGCGTCGCGGCAATGCGCGCGGCCAGTTGGGTGAGCAGTCGCGACGGCATGACGCTCAATCGGTCAGGATGCGCAGCGCCTCGGCATAACGCGCGGCCGTCTCCTGCGCCACCCGCGCAGGCAGTGCCGGCGGCGGCGCCTGCTTGTTCCAGGGCCGTCCGTCCACTTGCGCAGACTCGAGCCAGTCGCGCAGGAACTGCTTGTCGAAACTCGGTGGGTTCTGGCCTTCGCGCCAGCCATCGAGCGGCCAGAAGCGCGATGAATCCGGCGTGAGGATCTCGTCCATCAGCGTCAGCGTGCCGGCCTCGTCCAGGCCGAACTCGAACTTGGTGTCGGCAATGATGATGCCCTTGGACAGCGCGTAGGTGGCGGCTTCACGGTACAGGCGCAGCGACAGCTCGCGCACTTGCTGCGCCAGTGCATCGCCGATCAGCGACTGCATGCGCGCGAAGTCGATGTTCTCGTCATGTGCGCCGGCTTCGGCCTTGGTGGCCGGCGTGAAGATCGGTTCGTCCAGGCGCGATGCGTTGAGCAGCCCGGCGCGCAGGGCCACGCCGCACACCGTGCCGTTGCGCTGGTATTCGGCCCATCCCGAACCGGCCAGGTAGCCTCGCACCACGGCCTCCACGGGCAAGGGCCTGAGCCGCTTGACCAGCATCGCGCGCCCGGCGATCTGCGCGCGCTCATCGTCCGCCACCACGCCGGCGGGGTCGTCGCCGCTCAGGTGGTTGGGCACGACATGGGCCAGGCGCGCAAACCAGAACAGCGCCATCTGCGTGAGCAAGCGTCCCTTGCCCGCGATGGGCTCGTCCATGATGACGTCGAAGGCGGAGATGCGGTCGCTGGCCACCATCAGGATGCGGTCATTGCCCACCGCGTAGTTGTCGCGCACCTTGCCACGCGCCAGCAAGGGCAGCGAATGCAGCTGGCTGCGGTACAGCGCGTCGGGCTCCTGGGGCGTTTGCGGCATGGTGCAGTGGCGTTTGAGGCTGAGTCGGACATTCTGCCTGCCGAGCGCAACGCGGCGCGCCGCCTCAGCGATCGGATGAACCGCCGCGCATCGCGGCGTTGATTTCACGGCGCTGGGCTTCGAGCTGCCGCAGCCGCGCGTCGATCACCGAGGCTTCGATGAAGTCGTTGGCCTGGCCGCCGCGCGCCAGGGCTTGCGCCGCGCGCAGCCGGTCGACGGCACCGCCAAGGTCGCCGAGCGCGGCGCGCGCCTCGGCCTGGGCGCGCATGGCGCGCAGCCGCTGCCCCAGCAGTTCTTCGCACTGCCCCAGCAGTCCCCAGGCCAGTGGATCGTCGGAATGGATCGAGACCCAGGACTGCAAGGCCTCGGCGCTCTGCCGCAGGCCCTTGTAGGCGGGGTCGCCGTCGTCGCAGACGCGATCCGCCGATGCGGTGCCAGCCGGTTGTGGTGACGGCGTGCAGGCAGCCGGCCTGCCCTGTGATTGCTGCGCGTGCCATTGCAGCACCGCCGCCTGGGCCCGCAGCAGCAGCGTCGATCTCGACGCGGGCTGGAAGATCGGCGCGTTCAGCAAGGCGGCGGCCGCACTGGCATCACCGCGTTGCATCCACAGCTGGGCCTGCAGTTGCTTGAACACGCGCTCGGCAACCGCCGGCGAGGCCTTGTCGCGCAACAGCTCGAGCGCCTTGCCCACCGCGGCTTCGGCGTCGCCGTTGTCGCGCAACAGCGACGCCGCCAAGGCACCGGCGTAGAGCACGCCGAGGCGTTCGTTCAGAGACATGGGTGCGGTGCCGGGTGACATCGCCGTGGCCAGGCGTTGTTGCTGTCGCCGCAGCCCGTCGACGCTGCTGTCCATCAGCACGCGCGATCGCGCCGCCATCAGCACATGCAGCATTGCATCGGCTGGCGCTGCCGTGCCGCCCAGAGCCGTTCGGGCCCTCGCTTCGCTGATGCGGTCGACGGTCAGCGGGTGGCTGCGCAGGTAGGGAAACGATCCGTTGTCGTTCATGCGGTTGGCGATTTCGAGCTTCTCGAACATCGCCGCCATGCCCGAGGGCGAATAACCGGCATCGGTGAGCACGCCAAAACCCACGCGGTCGGCCTCGCGCTCCATGTCCCGCGAATAGTTCAGCTGCCCCTGTATCGCCGCCGCCTGTGAACCCGCCACCACCGCCTGCGTGGCCTCGGCGTTGCCGGCGCGACTGGCTGCCAGCACGCCCAGGATCAGCCCCGCAAGGCTGAGCAGCGTGGTGCGCTGGGTGTTGACGATGCCGCGGGCGATATGCCGCTGGGTGACGTGCGTGAGTTCGTGCGCCAGCACCGCCGCCATCTCGTCGCTGCTGCTGGTGACGGCGATCAGGCCCAGATGCACGCCGACATAGCCGCCGGGCAGCGCGAACGCGTTCACGCTGCGGTCGCGCACCAGGAACACCTCCCAGGCCAGCAGCCGCGCCGTCTCGGGGGTGATCTCGCCACGCTTGCGCGCCGCCTCGATCAGCGGCTGCCAGACGCTTTGCAGGTATTCGAGCAGCGGCGGGTCGTCCAGATAGTCCGGATCGCGGCGGATCTCGCGCATGATCTGCTCGCCCAGGGCCTTCTCGGTGCTGACGCTGAATTCCTCGCCGGCGGCTTCGCCCAACGCCGGCAGGCGCACCTGGGCCCAGCCCGTCTGCGCAGGCAGGCCCGCGCCCATCGCGGCGGCGAGGATCAGCGCGCGCAAACGCGCCGAAAGGAGGGGTCGATGCATACAGGTGTCGCGGGCCGGCGCCCGGGTGGGCCGAATCGGCGCCGCTATCATGACACCGCCTTCGAACAACCGGGGTTTGGTCGCCTGCACATCGATGAGTTCCACGCTGACGCATTTCGACACCCAGGGCCAGGCGCACATGGTCGACGTATCGGCCAAGGACAGCACGCACCGCGTGGCGCGCGCCTCCGGCGTGATCCGCATGCTGCCCGGCACGATGGCGCTGATCGCCTCGGGCAGCGCGAAGAAGGGCGACGTGCTGGGGGTGGCGCGCATTGCCGCGATCCAGGGCGCCAAGCGAACTTCCGACCTGGTGCCACTGTGTCACCCCCTGCCGATCACGCGCGTGGCGGTCGACTTCGAGCTCGATACAGAAGCATCGACCCTGCGTTGCACCGCGCAGGTGGAAACCTTGGGCCGCACCGGCGTGGAGATGGAGGCGCTGACGGCCGTGCAGGTGGGGCTGCTCACCGTCTACGACATGTGCAAGGCGGTGGACCGCGGCATGGTCATGGACGATATTCGCCTGCTGCACAAGCGCGGCGGCAAGTCCGGCGAGTGGAGCGCTGCACCATAGCGCGAGCTCAGGGCAGGAAGTCGCGCCAGGATATTTCGCGCGAAGGCGCTGCGCACTGGAAGGGCAGGCTTGCACCCTGCGGCGGTGCCTCGCAGGGCGCGAAGAATTCGTCCGCGGCCGGGTTGCGGAACTCGCGCAGGCGCTGCGCCAGGTGGCGTGCCTTGTCGGTGTCGCCCGCCGCGGCCAGTGCCTGGGCCCAGGCGATCATCAGGCGCGTGTCCATCAGGTAGTGCGGCGCAGACGCGTAGGCTTGGTCTGTCGCGGGCAGGGCGCTGTCGGTGGTGGCCGCCGCGTAGCCCGCATGGTGGGCGAAGAGCCAGCTTCGGAGGCCGCTGTCGATGCGCTGCGACAGCGACGAGCCGTCCGGTGGCGGCACGAAGATGCGCGTCACGCGCGTGTAGTCCAGCAGCGACACGGCACTGCCGATGACCAGCAGCACACCGCCGGCGACCAACCAGCGCGCCGGGGCTGCGGCGGGGCGCGCCGGCAGCGCCGGCTGGCCCAGTGTGTAGCCCCAGAGCCAGGCGGTCGGCAGCAGGAAGTAGGCATACCACAGCGGGTACTCGAGCTGGCTGTGCAAGGCGATCAGCAGCAGCATGACCCAGGCACAGCGCAGCGTCACGCCTTGCGGCGCCTCGGCCGCCGCGGCCAGCCGCCAGGCGCGCCACAGCGCAGCCAACAGCAGCGCCAGCACCAGCGCCGTCAGCGGCAGGCCGAGCTCCACCGCGAATTGCAGCGGCAGGTTGTGGGTGTGGTCGAAGAAGGCCACCGGACGCCCGGGGAACGGTGTCAGCGACCAGGCGAGGTTGAACTCGCCGAAACCTACGCCGCTCCAGGGCTGCTGGCGGATCAGTTCGAGCGTGTTCGACCAGATGCCGAAACGAGAGCCGGACAAGTCGGCCTCGGCCAATCGTGCCTCGCCGCCGAAGGCATGGCGGCTCAACTCGGCCCAGGCCGCCAGGCCGCCCCAGGCCAGCGCGTACAGCAGTGGCGACACCAACAGCATGGCGCGCGTCGCACGCGACAAGCGCCGGTCGAGCAGACCCCACAAGGCGAGCACCCCGATGCCGAGCACGCCAGTGCGCGAGGCCGTGAGCACCACCGCGAAGGTCATCAGCACGAACAGGGCCCACCCCGGCGCGCGCCGCAGGCGTCCCAGTTCGAGAAGAGGCACGATGGCGATCGCCGCCCACAACAGCAGGCTGCTCAAGTGATTGGGCTGTCGCAGGTTGCCCACCGCGCGGCCCGGCAGGCCAGAACGCGCGATCCAGTCGCCGTCGGCCCACTGCGGCGCGAACACCTGCAAGATGCCGATGGCAGCACTCAACACGCCAGCCGCCACCCAGCCCAGGCAGAACGCGGCGAACAGCGATGCCGCTTCTTCGTCGGTACGCGCCGCGGCGCCGCCGAGCAGCATCACGGCCGTGGCCAGCAGCAAGCCGATCGCCGACAAGGCCAACCCGCCAGGCAGCGCGCCCGGGCCCCACGACCAGAGTACCGACAACAGCAGCAGACCTAACGCGGACAGCGGCAACGCGCTGTCGCGTGCCACCTGGTGCATGGGGCGGGCGCCGGTCGAGGCCAGCCCCATCGTGACCACGAAGCAGCCCCACAGCACCAGCGCCAGGGCCTGGTTCAGGAAGGTCGGCGATGGCGAGACGTTGTAGGCCAGCAGCGAGGGCCCGCCCGCGGCAGCGATGGACGCCAGTTTCAAAGGGGTCAAGTCTTGCTGCGCGCGTGACACGACCGGATCTTGCCATTCATTGCGCGCCCCCGGCTGCGGGCCTTGCGGCCAGTCCGAAATCGGGACGGTGCGGACAATCACGCGGTAAGAGCTGCCCGCGCCTACCCCCTTGCCCTAGGGAGGCGTGCTGTCGCGGCACGCCGAACGTGAAATGGTAGACAGCGCGTGCAGCGCGCAATCGCGAGCATTGCGGCCATCGACGGCCACCTTCGACTACACCCGCGACATCAGCGACAGCGAAACCGGTGGTGCCACGACACTGAGCAATGTCGTGCTGGGTAATACGGCAATGGCGCAGTTCAATGCCGCGCAAGGCGTGCCGACCGGCGCGACGCTGAACGTCACGTCGACGCGCACACTGACCACGACCACCACGTCCACCGCCGGACCAGACAACGGCAACGACAATCTGCGTACCACCAGCGGCAGCGGCACCAGCACGGCTGCGCTGGGCGTGGCTGGGCAAAGTGCCAGCTTCGGCAGCATCTGCCAGGCGGACAGTTGCACAGGCCTCCGGCTACAGGCCTGCAGCGACGGCGCCAGCAGCAGCGCCACGGCCACCGACGCTCAGTGCGCTGCAGG
>JAHECC010000224.1 GCA_024641965.1 Rubrivivax sp. | reverse complement strand
CCAGTTGCGCGCCGCGCAGTGCCGCCACCTTGGCGCGCACCAGCGCCCGGTACACCTGGTGGTAGCGCAACAGGCCCAGGCCCTCGTGGTCGCCGGTGCGCTCGACATAGCCGTTGATCAGCCGATGCGCCAGCTGCGGCAGGCCGTGCGCACGCAGGTCCATGGTGATGAAGGCCAGGTCGCTCATCACGTCGGTCCAGCGCAGCGCTGCATTGAACTCCAGGCAGTCGAAGAGCAGCGTGCGCCCTTCGAACTGCACGACGTTGCCCAGGTGCAGGTCGCCGTGGCATTCGCGCACCCGACCAGTGTGCGCGCGCTGTTCGAAGGCACCGTGCAGCAACTCGAATTCGCTGGCCTCCCATACGGCCAGCTCATCGAGACGCGCAAGCTCTCTCGGGCCCGTACAAAGCGCACGCAGAGCCGACAGGGTGTCGAGCAAAGGCGCCCGCGCGTGGGTCGCCCGGCCCGCCGGGTCATCTGGCGCAGCGGCTGCGGCATCATGGTGCAGCGCGCACAAGGCCTCAATGCCGCCATCGATGTGCTTGGGCCGTAGCCTGCCGTAGCGCGCCAGCTGCTGCCACAGTCCTTGCTGCGCAAACGCGCGCATGCACAGCACCCAGTCGATGGCCTCGCCGTCGCCACCAATTCGCGGCTGCGCGGGCGTGCCCACCAACGGCAGCACGTCCAGGTACAACGCCGGCGCGGTGCGGCGGTTGAGGCGCAGTTCCTCGCGGCAGTAGAACTCGCGATGGGGCAGCGTTCCAAAGTCCAGGAAACCCAGGTTCACCGCCTTCTTGATCTTGAATGCCCGTTCCGCCGTCAGCAACACGTAGGAGATGTGGGTTTCGATCAGGCGCGCATGCAGTGCCTGCTGCAACGCGGTCACGGCCTGCAATTGTTCGGTCGGGCTCAGTCCTCGGTCGTGCGCAATGGCGGCCTGGTGCATCTGCGCATCCCCTCACCCGCACCGCGTCAACGCGGCGGCGCGTCGCCCCATGAGGTCGCCGCCAGCGCATCGACAAAGCGCAGCGTCTCCGCGGCGGGCAGATGGTCGATGCCGGCGGCGCCCGCGCGTCCGCCGCCGCCGAAGCGGCGGCACAGCGCATCGGCGCCACCGGGTGTGGCCTGCGGCGCGCGCAGGCTGACGACATGGCCACCACGGCGGTCGGCCTTGAACACCGCATGCGCCCGCTGCGGCTCTGCCGAGGCCCATGCGTTGGCCAGGCCACCGATGACGCGGCGGCTCCACGGTGCATCCGGCAGCATCAACAGGCGCGCATGCTCGCCCACGTCTTGCGGCGTCAGGCGCAGCGCCAGATCCAGATCGGCGCGGCGCAAGGCGTCGAGTTCACGGCCGATCGGCTCGTCGCGCCAGAACTGCAGCGGGTCGAGGTAGCGCACGAGCAGCGCGTAGAGCCGTTGCGGTGCGATGTGCTGGTCTGCCGCCTCATCGCCGTAGGCGTTGTAGTTGACGGCTTCGCCGAGCAACCGCAACTCGCGTCGGTCGCTCTCTTGCAGCCCGATGCCGGCAGCCAGCTTGTCGGCCGTGTCCGTCATGTTGTCGCCGTAGGCGCCGACCAGCGCCCAGCGGCGAAAGCGCCCCTTCAATTCGCGGTCGACCAGCAGGCTGGTGCAGACCTGCGCATCGAAGTCGATATGCGCCTGCAGCGCCGGGTGCTGCGGCACCTGGTCGACCTTGTGGTGGTCGAAATAGCGCACGTGCACGCCCCTGGCCAGCAGTTGCAGCAGCGCCGCGTGGTTGCGCTGCATCGACAGGTCGCACACCAGCACCTCGTCACCGGGCGCTGCCGGCACCTTCTGCAGCAGCTCGAGCTCGCGCTTCAAACCGGTGATCAGCGTCGCAGGCTGCGGTCGGGCCAGGCGCCACTGCAATACGGCGCAAAGTCCATCGGCATCGCCGTTGCAGACATCGTAAAACCGCATCGAGGCGCTGCGCGACGCGCCTCAGCGGGCCGGGCGGAGGATCACTCGCGCTCCAGGTGCGTGTGCGCATGGCCCTCGGCCAAGGCGCCGCTGTCCGGATCGATCCAGTCGGACACGCCGATCTCGCTCTCGGCTTCCGCAAGCGTCTCGCCCGGCACCCAGCCGGCCGCATCGCCGGAGTCCATGTCGGCCATGGCCTCGGCCAGGTTCTCGAAGGGCCCGATCTCCTGCTTGCCGTCGAGGGCCTGCCAGTAATAGCCGTCGGGGCGCGCAAAGATGCGCTCGCCCGGGTCGCTGGTATCCAGTTTTTCGTCGTCCGCCCGCCCAGCGTGTAACGCGGGCCCCTTCCTGGGCGCCGCGACCTTGTGCTTGGATTTCTGTGCCATCTGAAGGATCCTTCTCATTGCTCCGGCTGTCGGCACCGCAGCCTACTTCACCAACAACACCGGCATGTTCGCCAGGTGCACCACACGTTGCGCCGTCGAGCCCAGGAACAGGCTGCCGAGCACGCCCTTGCCCTGCGTGCCCATGACGATCTGGTCGACGCCCTGCTCATCTGCCACGCGTGCGATCTCGTTCGCCGTCGCACCCACCGCGGCCAACACACTCACGTCCTGCAGCCCGCTGGCACGGGCATGGCCCTGCGCCTCATCGAGCAGCTGCTGCTGATGCTGCAGCCTGGCCTGCTCCAAGGCGTCGTAGTCGATGGGCGCCATCTCGCCGTAGAACACGGCGCCGTCGCTGACGTTGAGGATCAGCGTCTGCACCTGCGTCATGTGCGCGGCCAGCTTGGCCGCCACATCGATGGCACGGCGCGAGTGATCCGAGCCATCGACGGCAATCAACAGTTTCAGCATGCGCCTCTCCTTGTGTGTGCCACGCCATCGTGCACCTCGCGCGTCGCCGCGTCCAGTGCTTCGATCACCTTCCGGTCACTGACGGCGTCGAAATCGACGCAGTGCTCGCCGACCGCGTGGAACGATTGCGGCGTGGCCAGGCACACCGCCTCGTCGGCCTCGCGACGCAGTGCCGCCCAGGTGTCCAGCGGTGCCACCGGCACGCCACCACGCGGCAAGGCCAGCACGACGCGCGGTGCCGGCAAAGGCAGGGCGAGCAGGCGCTTCGCCAGCGCGCGCCCAGCCTGCTGTCGATCGTCAAAGCGCATGCTCAAGGCCCGACTCCATCGCCGACGCGGTGTGTTCGCACGATGGCGCCACCGCTTGCCGACGCAACCATGTTGGCCCCGGCACCTGCACCTGTCAATTCGCAACGCGCCAACGATGCCGTCGTTGTTGACGCGGCTCAATGGCCCCTGCGGCTAGCCGCCGATGATGTGAGCTTGAATACCGTCGATTGGTCGCCATGAGTGCGCATGCCTCCTTGCCGATGAACCCCTGGTTGTGGTCGCAGACCTTGGGTGAGACCTATGCGGCCGGCCTCGACCCCGTGGGCGTGGCCGGCATGCAGCGCGATGCGCGACTGGCGCAACTGCTGCGCACGGCTTTCGCTGACTCACCCTTCTACCTCGCCCGGCGGCCGGGCGGCGCAAGCGCGTTGCCGCCGCTGGAGGCGGTCGAGCCGGTGGGCAAGGCCGAACTGATGCGCCACTTCGACGACTGGGCCACCGATCGGCAGATCACCCGCGCCAGCGTCGACGAATTCCTGAGCGACCCCGAGCGGCTGGCCGACGCCTACCTGGGCAAGTACCTGGTGTGGACCAGTTCGGGCACGACGGGCGAACCCGGCATCTTCGTGCAGGATCCGTTGAGCCTGGCGGCCTATGACGCCATCGACGCGCTGCGCCTGCAGGACCTGGGCACCCCGTCGATGGCCTGGCCCGCATGGGGCGGCGCGCAGCGCTTTGCGTTCGTCGCCGCCACCGGCGGGCACTTCGCCGGCGTGGCCAGCATCGAACGGCTGCGGCGCATCGCCGCATCGGCGCCCTTGCTGCTGCAATGGATGACGCCGGTGATGCAGACCTTCTCGGTGCTGCAACCCATGGACGAGCTTGCGGACGCGCTGATGAACTTCGCGCCGACGGTGCTGATCAGCTACCCCAGCTGCGCCGACGCGCTCGCCCTGATGCAGTCCGAAGGCCGGCTGAAGTTGGCGCTATCGCAGGTCTGGTTGGGGGGCGAGCAGTTGTCGGACGAACAACGCGAGCGCATCCGTACGGCGTTTTCCTGCACCTTGCGCAACAACTATGGCGCGTCCGAGTGCTATGCGATGGCCTGCGAGTGTCCGGCGGGCCGGCTGCACCTGAACCACGACTGGTTGATTCTCGAACCCGTCGATCGGCAGTTGCGCCCGGTGCCGCCGGGCGAGGCCTCGGACTCGGTGCTTCTGACGAATCTGGCCAACCGCACCCAGCCCTTGATCCGCTACAAGCTCGGCGACAGCGTGCGCGTGTGCACCGAAGGCTGCAGTTGCGGCAGCGGCTTTCCCGCGATCGAGGTGCAAGGGCGCGCCGACCACACGCTGGTGCTGCACGACACGCAGCGGCGCGAGGTGCGATTGCTGCCGCTGGCGCTGAGCACGGTGATCGAAGAAGGCGCGCTGGTCACGCAATTCCAGTTGCTTTGCACATCGCCGAATCGCCTGGAGTTGCGCTTCGAAGATGCCGTGAGCGACCCGAAGGCGGCCTTCGCCCGCGCGAAGAAGGCCTTGGCTGCGTTCCTTGCGGCGCAAGGGCTGATGCATGTGCGCGTGGAGCATGGTACGGCCGCGCCGCTGCGCCACCCGCGCAGCGGCAAGGTCGAACGCGTGCGGCTGGCGATGGCGCCAAAGACTCCGAGGGGCCACTGAACTGCACGGCACTGCAGTGCTGACAACCGACAAGAAGAATCCCGAATGCGCCTGAAACCCATACTTCTGCATTGCTTGGCGGTGGCCCTCATGTTGGTTGCGGCCGGATCGGCGCATGCGGCCACGATGCTGGGCACGGTCTATAGGGGCACCCAGCCGGCCGCAGGGCAATATCTGCTGCTGAGCTGCGGCAAATCCAGCGTCACCGGGCGCAGCGACGACAACGGGAGGTACCGGTTGACGATCAACGGCTCCGGCAAGTGCTTTGTGCAGGCGGCGGGCTCGAATGCGCGCATGGAAGTGATTCTCTTCAACCAGTCGCCGGCACGCGTCGACCTGGCCCTCGATGGCGTCGGCGCCAACGCCAAATTGAGAGAACGCTGATGGCCTCCGAGACGAACACCGAAAAGCAGGCGTCCGGCACGGACCCGACAGCGGAAAAGTTCTGGACGGTCGGCACCCTGAAATGGCTCGTCGGCACCGCCACTTTGCCGGTGGTACTGCTGTTGCTGTCCACGCATTTCCAGGAACAGTCGAAACAGAATGCCCAGGCGGCGATCATTGCCGCCGACAAGCGCGCCAAGGCCGACCGCAATCTGCAGCTCTACACGGAGTTGCTGCAACGGCGCGAAAGCGCCGACACGGAAGCCCGGCGCGATGTGTTCAACAAGCTGATGGACAAGTACCTCAATCCCAGCGACCCTGACCTCGACGGCAAGGTGGTACTGCTGGAGGTGCTGGCGCTGAACTTTCACGAATCATTGAACCTGAGCCCCTTGTTCTGGCAGCTCGACCGAAAGATCGAGCGTGCAAAGTTGCCGGTTGCAGCCCGGGGCGAACTGCAGAACAGCCTGGAGCGCGTGGCGCTGGATGTGAAGTACCGGCAGATCGCGTTCCTGGCGCCGAATGAGATGCCCGACCCGCACGCCGTCGAGCTCGCCAAGGTGCCGGTGTTGGGTACCGACGGCAATTGCAGCGCGCCGTCGCTTCAGGGAAATGACGTGGCGCAGGAGCCGGTCGTGATCGACCTGGAGGCCCGCTACCAGGATGCGCAAGACCCGGCGATCAGCCACAAGCGTGGCTTCTCGATCGAGGTCATTTGCCACGACCCCTTGGAGAAGCGCCTGCGTGTGATGGTCAACGACGCCCAATCGCAGAGGCGATCAGATCCATTCTGGCTGGATCTTTACGACTTCCCGCTGGTCAACTTCACCCGGCTTTCGAGTGCCGAGCGCTTCGCCATCGTGCTGGATGAATACGCCAACGGCTATGCCCGGCTGCGGCTGGTGTACTTCCCGAACATGCGCGGCGGCGCCAAGGACAAGGCCTACATCACCGATCTGATGTCCAGGTTGCTGCCCGACGACCTGACCCCGGGAATCGCCGCTGGCA
>JAHECC010000223.1 GCA_024641965.1 Rubrivivax sp. | reverse complement strand
CTTCTCGATCCACAGGCTGTAGCGGCTCATCGAGAAGCAGAAGAGGAAATAGATCGCGGCGATGAAGATGTAGGCCTCGATCTTGAAGGGGCGCCAGTCGGAATCGGCCAGCGCCAGGCCCATCGCGCCGGTCAGCTCGTACAGGCTGACGATGGTCACCAGTGAGGTGTCCTTGAAGATGGCGATGAAGTTGTTCATGATGCCCGGCACGACAAGCGCCAGCGCCTGCGGCAGGATCACCTTGCGCTGCGCCTGCCAGTAGCTCAGGCCCAGCGTGTCGGCAGCCTCCTGCTGCCCCTTCGGGATGGCCTGCAGGCCGCCACGGACGATTTCGGCCATGTACGCGCCCGAGAACAGCGTGATGCCCACCAGCACGCGCAACAGCACGTCGATGCTGGTGCCCGGCGGCATGAACAGCGGAAACATGAAGCTGGCCATGAACAGCACGCTGATCAGCGGCACGCCGCGGATCAGCTCGACGTAGAGCACGCAGATCGTCTTGATGGCCGGCATGTTGCTGCGCCGGCCCAGCGCCACCACCACCGCCAGCGGGAACGCCAGCACGATCGACAGCGTCGCCAGCAGTACAGTCAGCGGCAGTCCGCCCCAGCGGTCGGTAGGCACCTGGGTCAAGCCGGCGAAGCCGCCGAACATCAGGCCGAAGAACAGCACCAGCACGGCCGCCCACATCAGCACCAGCCACGGCCGCCAGAAGATCCGGACGCAGCTGATGACCAGCGCGGCGACCATCATCAGCGTCGCGATCAGCGGCCGCCACTGTTCCTCGAACGGGTAGCGCCCGAAGATGATGAGGCGGTACTTCTCGGTCACCACACCCCAGCAAGCGCCGGCGCCGCGCACCGCCTGGCATTCATCGAAGCTGGGGGCGAACACCGCCTTGAAGAGACCCCAGCTGACGAGCTGTGGCAGCCACCAGGCCGCCAGCGCGAGCAAGATCAACGTCGCCACCGTGCTCGGCAGGTTGCCGAACAGGTTGCGCTTGAGCCACGGCATCGCGCCCTCGGTGCGCACCGGGGCGGGTCGCGGAGCGATGGCCTTGAAGGTCGCGATTTCCATCTCAGCGTTCCTTGATGGCCGCGCGCTTGTTGTACCAGTTCATCAGCGCCGAGGTGCCCAGCGATGTCGTCAGGTACACCAGCATGATGATCGAGATGCACTCCACTGCGCGCCCGGTCTGGTTGATCGCCGTGTTGGCGATCGAGACCACGTCGGGATAGCCGATGGCCACCGCCAGCGACGAGTTCTTCGTCAGGTTCAGGTACTGGTTGGTGATCGGCGGGATGATCACGCGCAGCGCCTGCGGCAACGACACCAGCCGCATCTGCTGGCCCTTGGACAGGCCCAGCGCGCTGGCGGCCTCGCCCTGGCCGCGGGGCACCGACGCGATGCCGGCGCGAACCACCTCGGCCACGTAGGACGCCGTGTACAGCGTCAACCCCATGAGCACGGCGATGAACTCCGGCGTCAGCGAACTGCCACCTTCCATCGAGAAGCCCCCGGCCTTCGGAATGTTCCAGTCGGTCGGCGCGCCACCGAAGAACCAGCCGGCGAGCGCGCCACCGATCACCATCGCGACCGACGGCAGCAGCACCGGGCGCGGCCGACCGGTCTGCTCGAAGTGCAGCCGCGCGGCTCGCGCCCAGAGGTAGGCCAGCACCACGCCGATCAGCGCGCCGGCCGCCGCCAACCCCTGCCCCAGACCCCACACCGGGACCGGGTAGGACAGGCCGCCCGCACCGAGGTAGAACAGACCGAGGAAGGCCACGGGCTCACCGGCCGTCGGCAGCGCCTCGATCAGGAACAGGTACCACATCAGCAGCTGCAGCAGGATCGGCACGTTGCGAAACAGCTCGACGTAGGCATAACACAGGCCGCGCACGAGGGCATTGTGGGAAAAGCGGCCGATGCCCAGCAGCGTGCCCAGGATGGTCGTCAACACGATGCCGACGATGGCCACGCGCAGCGTGTTCATCACGCCGACCAGAAACGCCATCCAGTACGGATCGTTCGACTGATACGGAATGATCGACTCGCCGATGTCGAATCCGGCGGGGCTGGTGAGGAAGTCGAAGCCGCTCTGGATGCCGCGC
This sequence comes from Rubrivivax sp., assembly GCA_024641965.1. Lineage (GTDB taxonomy): Bacteria > Pseudomonadota > Gammaproteobacteria > Burkholderiales > Burkholderiaceae_C > Rubrivivax. The sequence continues at coordinate 4,040 of JAHECC010000223.1, read as the reverse complement.
ACACGCATGTTGGTCAGCGTGTTGTGCGCCAGGAACCAGAGCCCCAACGCGACCAGGCCGAGCGCCAGGACCTGGTAGATCAGCCCTCGAACATGGCGACTGCGCCACGACCAGTCACGCTTGGTGGGAGGAGTTCTAGGGGGCAGCGCCGGGGCCGTCATCGTGCATTTCCTTCGACCCGTGTCCGGGTCGCAGAACTTTCATGGCAGGCGGACACGGCGGGCGGAACGATGTCGGTCCACCCGCCTCGGCGCATCAACGCACCGGAGGTGCATACATGATGCCGCCGTTGCTCCACAGGTTGTTCAAGCCGCGCGGCAGTCCCAGGGCGCTCTTCGGTCCGACATTGCGCTCGAAGATCTCACCGTAGTTGCCGACCGCCTTGATGGCGTTGGCCGCCCAGGCCTTGTCCAGGCCCAGCAGCTTGCCCGTGTCCTCGGTGCTGCCCAGCAGGCGACCGATGGCAGGGTTGTCGCTGCTCATCATCTTGTCGACGTTGGCCTGCGTGACGCCGTAGTCCTCGGCCTCGATCAGCGCAAAGCCCACCCACTTGACGATGGTGAAGAACTCGTCGTCGCCACGGCGCACGACCGGGCCCAGCGGCTCCTTGGAAATCAGATCGGGCAGGATCACGTGGTCCTCCGGATTCTTGGCCTCCTTGTTGCGGAACGAGGCCAAGCCTGACGCGTCGGTCGTGATGGCGATGCAGCGGCCCGAGAAATAGGCGGCCGTCGTCGCCTCCTGCTTCTCGAACACCACCGGCTTGATGTTCAGGTTGTTGGCGCGCGAGAAGTCGGTCAGGTTCTTCTCGGTCGTGGTGCCGGACTGCACGCACACGGTGGCGCCCTTGAGCTGCTTGGCGCTCTTCAGCTTGAGCTTGGCCGGCACCATGAAGCCCTGGCCGTCGTAATAGGTCACGCCGGTGAACTCCAGACCCAACGACGCGTCGCGCGTCAGCGTCCAGGTGGTGTTGCGCGACAGCACGTCGATCTCGCCCGACTGCAGGGCGGTAAAACGCTGCTGGGCGTTCAAAGGCACCCACTTGACCTTCGTCGGGTCGCCGAAGATGGCAGCGGCGACGGCGCGGCAGGCATCGACGTCCATGCCGATCCACTTGCCCTGACTGTCGGCACTGGAGAAGCCAGCCAGGCCCTCGTTGACGCCGCAGACCAGCTGGCCACGGGCCTTGACGGCATCCAGGGTCTTGCCGGCATGGGCCAGCGGGGTCGTGGCGAGGCCGGCAGTCAGCAGGCTGGCGGTGATAAGTAGTTGACGCATATGTCTTGCTCCTGATTGTGGTGAAGGGGGCGGCGGCTGTGCGCCGATGTCTCAATGGAATGATGACCTTGTAGCAAGTGCCAAGCCAATCTTGGGCACACCAGCGGGCTGGCACTGTGCGCCCAGAGGTCGCCCCCTTGCAAGGCGCGTAAACACCTACGAAGCGGCTGCCGTAGTGTTTGTCAGAGCCAACCGTGGTCGCGCAACTGGCGCTCGCAGCTGGCGGCATCGGCAAAATGCAACGCCTGCCAGCCCGCCCGACGCGCCGCCTCGACGTTGCCGAGCACATCGTCGAGAAACACGAGCTGCGCCGGCGCCTCAGCGAAGCGCGCTGCAGCCAGCGCAAAGATCTGCGGCTCGGGCTTGATCAGCCCGACACGCGCCGAAAACAGGCCCGACTCGAAGCAGGCCACGAAATCGTGCTCGCGCTCGAGGTGGCCGGCATAGGGCTCGGGCATGTTCGACAGATAGTACAACCGCCGTCCGGCGACGTGCAGGCGGCGCAGCAAGGCCACCGATTCGGGGATGGGCTGCAGTTCGGCCGGCACCGCATCCACCACGCTGCGGACCTCGATCTCGTCCAAGCCGGTGCGCGCCGCGATGCGCCGCACCAAGTCGGGCACCGTCACCGTGCCACGATCGAAGTCGGCCCAGTCGCCGCCATAAGATTGAAAGATCTGCTCTACCCAGTGCTTGGCAGCCACCTCGTCGCTGGCGCGATGCGGTAGTTCACGCCGCAGCAGTTGCAGCGGCTGCCAGCGAAACAACACGCCGCCGAAGTCGAAGACGAAATGCACCGATGGGCGTCCGATCATGCCGCCACCACCGACAGGCCGTGTCCGGCCAGCGACAGCCAGGCCAGCTGGCCCACCGCCCAGGGCTGCCGCAGCTCCGGCGTAACCACGAAGATCGCGCCCAGCGCGGTGTCCAGCGTGACTTCCTGGAAGCTGCCCAGGTAGGCGCACTTCTGCACCGTGCCGGGCAGGCTATTGTCGCCGGCTTCGCTTGCGCTCAGTCGCCAGGCTTCGGGCCGCACCGCCACTTTCACCGCGCCCGCCGGCACCGGCTGGCGCGGCACGACGCGCAGGGCCGCAAGCTGTACCGTGCCATCGGCCAGCGCCTGGCCATCGAAGAGCATCGCCTCACCCATGAAGCCGGCCACGAACCCGCTGTGCGGATGCTCGTACAACTGCTGCGGCGTGCCGGCCTGCGCGATGCGCCCGGCGTCCATGACGATGATCTGGTCGCTGACCGCCAGCGCCTCGCTCTGGTCGTGCGTCACGTAGGCCACCGTCAGGCCCAGGCGCTGCTGCAGTGCGCGGATCTCCTCGCGCATGCTGCGCCGCAGCCGTGCGTCCAGGTTGGACAGCGGCTCGTCGAAGAGCATCACCGAAGGCTCCAGCACCAGTGATCGTGCGACCGCGACGCGCTGCTGCTGGCCGCCGGACAACTCGCTCGGCAGCCGGGTGTCGTAGCCGGCCAGGCCGACGATTTCCATCGTCGCGCGGGCGCGCGCCTCGGCCTCGCCCTTCGGCAGCCCCTGCACCACCAGGCCGTAGCCGACATTGGCCAGCACGTTCATGTGCGGGAACAGCGCGTAGCTCTGGAACACCATGCTGACGTTGCGCTCGGCCGGGCCGAGATGGGTCACGTCCTGGCCGTCGATCAGGATACGCCCGGACGTGGGTGCGTCGAGCCCGGCGATCATGCGCAGCAGCGTCGTCTTGCCGCAGCCCGAAGGGCCGAGGATGGTGGTCAGCGTGCCCCTAGGCACGATCAGGTCCACACCCTTGACGACCAGCGGCGACTTGGCATCGCCGTAGCGCTTGGTGACCTGCTCGAACTGAACTCCGTTGACCATGATTTCAGTGCCCCTGCATCGCACGCCGGCCGAGCTTGCGCTCGCCCACCAGAAACTGGATCGCCGCCGTGACCAGCGACATCAGCACGATCAGCACCGTGCAGTAGGCCAGCGCCACGCCATAGTCGCCGTTGCCGACGCGGCCGATGATGTAGGTGGTGGCCAGCTCGTTCTCGGCTGTCACCAGAAAGATCACCGCAGACACGGTGGTCATGCTGCGCACGAAGCTATACACCAGCGCTGCGACGATCGCGGGTTTCAGCAGCGGCAGCACCACGCGTCGCAGTGTGGTGGCGGTGCCGGCGCGCAGCATGGTGCTGGCTTCGTCCAGGCTCTTGTCGAGCTGTTTGAAGCTGGCCGTGCCGGCGCGCACGCCCACCGGTAAATTGCGGAAGACGAAGCACAGCACGATGATCAGCGCGGTGCCGGTCAGTTCGAAAGGCGGCACGTTGAAGGCCAGGATGTAGCTCACACCCAGCACCGTGCCGGGGATGGCGAAGGCCAGCAGCGCGCCGAACTCGAAGGCGCGCTGGCCGACGAACTGCGTGCGTGCCAGCAGCCACGCGATCAGCAGCCCCAGCGAGGCGCAGATCGGCGCAGCGATGCCGGCCAGCTTCAGCGTGGTGAAAAGCGAATTCCACGCCGTGCCGGCCCAGACCAGCCCGTGCGTGCCCCACTGCAGGTCGAAGGCAGTGCGGAAGTGCGCCAGCGTGGGCGTGTAGTCGCGCCCCTAGGTCTGCACGAAACCGCCGATGAAGGCGAAGACATAAACCACCACGGTGAAGGCCAGCCACGGCCCGGCCAGGCCCAGGCACAGGCGGCGCACGCGATCCGGCAGCGGCATGGCGATGCCGGCGTCGCCCTTGCCCGACAGCGTGGTGTAGCTGGTCTTGCCGAGAAG
>JAHECC010000050.1 GCA_024641965.1 Rubrivivax sp. | reverse complement strand
GTGGGCAACGCACGCGTCTGGATCGATGCGCTGCTAGGCGATGGCCACTTGACGCAACGCGAGACCGGCATCGGCCGCGACGTCATCAGCGAGATCGCGGGGCGGCTGAGTTTCCTGGAGGAGGTGGGACTGGGCTACCTGACGCTGGACCGCGCCGCACCGACCTTGAGCGGCGGCGAAGCGCAGCGCATCCGCCTCGCCGCCCAGCTGGGCAGCAACCTGCAGGGCGTGTGCTACGTGCTCGACGAGCCGACCATCGGCCTGCACCCGCGCGACAACCGCATCCTGCTGAACGCGCTGCAGACGCTCAGCGACAAGGGCAACACGCTGGTGGTGGTGGAGCACGACGAAGACACGATCCGCCATGCCGAACATCTGATCGATATCGGGCCCGGCGCCGGCAAGCGCGGCGGTACCTTGGTGGCCGAGGGTTCGGCGGCGCAGTTGTCGGCGAACCCCACTTCAGTCACGGGCCGGCTGCTGGCGGCGCCATTGCGCCATCCGTTGCAGCCGCGCCGCGCGGTCGATGCGGCCGCTGCGGCCCTGCAACTGCACGGTGCCTCGCTGCACAACCTGCAGCAAGTGAGCATCGACGTGCCGCTGCACAGGCTGGTGGCCGTGACGGGCGTGAGCGGCTCGGGCAAGAGCACATTGGCGCGCGACGTGCTGCTGGCCAACCTGCAGTTCATCAACAGCCGCGGCGCGAAGCCGAACTGGCAGGGCGTCGAGCGCATCGATGGCTGGCCTCTGATCGACCGCGTGCTCGAAGTGGATCAGACACCGATCGGCAAGACACCGCGCTCCTGCCCGGCCACCTACATCGGCTTCTGGGACGTGATCCGCAAGCTCTTCACCGAGACGCTGGAAGCCAAGGCGCGCGGCTATGCGGCGGCACGCTTCTCGTTCAACACCGGCGACGGCCGCTGCCGCACCTGCGAAGGGCAAGGCGTGCGCACCATCGAGATGAGCTTCCTTCCCGATGTGAAGGTGCCCTGCGAAAGCTGCCACGGCCAGCGCTTCAACGCCGAGACGCTGGCGGTGAGCTGGCGGGGAAAAAGCATAGGCGAGGTGCTGCAGATGGAGGTGGACGAGGCGGTCGAGTTCTTCGCCTCGATGCCGTCCATCGCGCACCCGCTGCAGTTGCTGAAGGACGTGGGCCTGGGCTACCTGACGCTGGGCCAGCCTTCACCGACGTTGAGCGGCGGTGAGGCGCAGCGCATCAAACTGGTGACTGAACTCTCCAAGGTGCGCGACGATCTCGGACGCCGTGGGCAGAAGGCACCGCACACGCTCTATGTGCTCGATGAACCGACGGTCGGCCTGCACATGGCGGATGTGGAAAAGCTGATCCGCGTGCTGCACCGTCTGGTGACGGGCGGGCACAGCGTGGTGGTCATCGAGCACGATCTGGACGTCATTGCCGAGGCCGACTGGGTCATCGACCTGGGACCGGAAGGCGGCACCGCAGGCGGGCGCGTGGTGTTGGCCGGGCCGCCCGAAGCGGTGGTGCGCGCCGCCACGCACACAGGTGTGGCGCTGCGCCCGGTGCTGGCGCGTGGGTTGGCGGTGCCGGCGGGCGTGGCGTAGCGCGAAGCGCGCTCAGGATTCGGCCGACCGGGACATTCCCGCAGCGGCGACTTCGCTGCCGTCGATGGCCAGGTGCGGGCCATACATCAGCCGCATTGCGCGCGACTGCAGCTCCACCGCATCGTCGTGGTCGCCGCAGCGATCGAGCACGTCGCTGATGCGCAGCAACACCTTGATCTCCCATGCCGGGTCGGCGACATGGCCCGCAAGGCCAGCCACCTCGAAGGCGCGGTCGCGTGTGCGCTCGCCTGCAGCATGACTGCGGCGCGCATCGTTGCGCGCATGCCGCTCGGCCAGAGCGCAGCTCGTCTCGGCCAGCAGACACAGGATCTCGACACTCTGGTCGATGGCACCCAGCGTGCGCGCCCAGGCCAGAGCGCGCTCCAGGTACCACTCGGCCGGCGCCAGGGCTTGCAGTCCGCGATAGCAGCGTGCCATCTGCGCCAGCGCCAGCGCCATCTCCAGCGGCTGCATGAAGCGCTCGGCCCGTTCCAGTGCCGTGGCGGCCTGACGCAACGCGGTACGCGCGGGGCTCGGCAACATCGCGCGACCTTCGGGCATCAGGTGGCTCAGCGTTGTGCCGCTGCTGTGGGTTTCGGGCTGGGACATTCAGGGCTCTCCGCTTCGGTCGCCCCGTGGGATCGAGACGCGGTGCCATGCTAGGGGGCCCGCCATGTAAGCGCTTCCCCCCGTCCCGGGGGGATTTCCGTCGCGGCGCGCGCCCTATTGCACGGCCGACGCCGGCCATCAGTCCGGAAGGCGTAGCGCGATCAGAGTTGCAGCAGGCGAGGCAGGTACAGGCTCAACGCCGGAAAGGCGATCAGCACGCCCATGCGCAACATGTCGGCGGCGACGAAGGGCAGCACACCGCGCCAGATGGTCGAAGTCTTGACCTCGGGCAACACACTGGACAGCACAAAGATGTTCATGCCCACCGGGGGTGTGATCAGACTGATCTCGATGACACAGACGACGATGATGCCGAACCATATGGGGTCGAACCCCAGCGCAGTGACGAGCGGAAAGAACAGCGGCACCGTCAACAGCATCATCGACAGGCTCTCCATCGCCATGCCCAGCACCACGTAGATCGCGCAGATGGCCACGATGACGGCAACCGGGTGCACATCGAACTGCGTCACGAAGTCGCGCAAGGCGCTGGGCAGTTCGGTGAAGTTCAGGAAGTTGGCGAACAGCGAGGCGCCGATGACGATGGTGAACAGCATCGCCGAGGTGCACGAGGACTCGACCAGAACCTCGCGCAGCACCTTCCAGCTCAGCGCACGTCGCCCCAGCGCAAACAGGAATCCGCCGCTGGCGCCGACGCCGGCCGCTTCGGTCGGCGTGAAGAAGCCGCCGTACATGCCGCCCATGACGATGGCGAACAGCGCCAGCACCCCCCAGATACCGCGCATCGCCTGCCAACGCGCGGACCAGCTGGCACGCTCGCCGGGCGGGCCCCAGTTCGGGTGGCGCTTGGTGACCCACATCGACGCCAGCAGGTAGAAGCCGGTGGCCACCAGGCCCGGTATGACGCCGGCCGCGAACAGCGCACCGATGCTCTGTTCGGTCATGATGCCGTAGATCACGAGGATCACCGACGGCGGGATCAGGATGCCCAGCGTGGCGCCAGCGCAGATCGAACCGGCGGCGAAGGCCGGCGCATAGTTGAAGCGACGCATCTCCGGCATGGCCACGCGCGCCATCGTCGCCGTGGTCGCGATCGACGAGCCGCAGATCGCGCCGAAGCCGGCACAGGCGGCGATGGTCGACAGCGCCAATCCGCCGCGACGGTGGCCGATGAATGCGTAGGCCGCCTGGTACAGGTCGCGCGACATGCCAGCGCGGGTGACGAAGTTGCCCATCAACACGAACAGCGGCACCACCGACAGCGTGTAGGAGCCGATGTCGATGAACTCGCCCGCAGCCGAGGACATTGCCGCCGGCCAGGAGCGCATCAGCCCCATGCCGACCAGACCGACCAGCCCCATGCTGATGGCGATGGGCACGCGCATCAGCATCAGCGCGAACATCGCGCCGAAGCCGATCAGGCCTTCGGTCATGCAGCGTCCCCGGCCGGGCGCTCGGCCCGCCATGCCAGCCAGGCATGCACCAGCGCGGTGATGACCAGCATCACCGCGACCATGTAGTGGAAGGGCCAGAGGCGAATTTCCAGCGTCGCCGTCATGTCGCCGTATTCCATCGTGCGCGCTGCGCGATGCACGACGACCCAGGCTGCGCCTGCGAAGATGAATGCCGTCAACCCATGCGACAGCGACTTCTGCCAGCGCAGCAGCGCGGTCGGCAGCCTGCGGTCGAGCAGGTCGAACACGATGTGCTCGCCGGCAATCGAGGCCAGCGGCAGCGCGCAATAGATCATCACGACCATGAAGATCTCGGTCAGCTCCACGGCGCCCGGCAGCGAGTTGCCGACGAACTTGCGGCCGACGACGTCGACGAAGGTCAGCGCCATCATCGTGAACAGCGCGATGGCGGCGACCGTTGCAAAGAGTGATTCGAGGCGTTTCATGTCGCGGGGCCTAAACGCAACAAACCGACCGGGCGCGCCTGTTGCATGCCGGTCGGTCGTTGCAGGAGCTGCGCCGGTGGCAGCGGCGCTTGTGGAATCGCCTTTACTCGAGCTTCGCGACCTCGGCGCGGAATTCCTTCAGCACCGCGGCGGCATTCTTCAGACCCTTGGCCTCGGCTTCCTTGATCCACTCGGCCTCGATCGGCGCGGTCTTGGCCTTGAAGTCGGCGACGAACTTGGCGTCGGCGACGGTGGCTTCGTAGCCGGCGGCCTGCATCAGCGCCTTGCTCTTGCGGTCGGCGTCTTCCCAGTACTTGCCGATGAAGCGTGCCGCCCATTCGCCCGACAGTTTTTCGATGATGGCCTGGTCGGCCTTCGGTATCTTGGCCCAGGTGGCCGGGTTCATGACCATCGCGAAGCTGGTGTTGTAAAGACCGCCGGGCAGGCTGGTGCTGTACTTCAGCAGCTTCTCGAGCTTGAATCCATCGACCGATTCGGCCGGGAACCACACCCCGTCGACGACGCCGGACGACAGCAGTTCATAGGATTGCGGCGCCGGCTTCAGCGTCATGTTGGCGCCGACGGCCTTGCCGATGTCGTTGACGACCCCGCCGCCGACGCGGAACTTGATGCCGTCGAGGTCGGCTAGCGACCTGATCGGGCGCTTGTTGTTGAAGATGATGCCGGGACCATGCGTGAATACCGTGATCACCTTCAGGCCGCGGTGTTCGTCGAATTTGGCCAGGTACTTCCTGTAGATGCGCTCGTAGGCCACGCTCGTCGCAATTGCCGAGTCGCCGAGAAACGGGAACTCGGCGATTTTGGCCAGCGTGTAACGCCCCGGCGTGTAGCCCTCAACGCTGTACGACAGGTCGGCCAGGCCGTCGCGCACCGCGTCATAGGTGCCTGGCGGCGGTGCCACTGGCTTGGGCAGGATGTTGCATTTGACCCGGTTGCTGGTTTGCTTGGCAACTTCGGCACACCAGTCGGCCTGGGCACGCGACAGCAGGTGTGCGGGTGGCACCCAGCTCGATGCGGTGAGCGTGACGTCCGCCGATGCGGCCGACACCATGGCCGTCAGGCCGGCGACGACGAGGGGCTTGATGATGAGCTTGGACATGCATGGATCCTCGATTGGTGAAGGGGCCCGGGCAACTGCGGCCACGGGGCTGGATCAGCGCTGATCCTAACAAGGCCGGCCAAGCGAGCCAGTCAACACTTACCCTGTGAGTCCGGCCGCGGGCTTGCCCGGGCGGCGGCCGCGCAATCGCCGCCACAGGCGCCAGCCCAGCAGCACTGCGACGATCGCGGCATAGACCGCCACCTCGCCGAAATTGTTCTTGGCGCTGCGCATCCAGAAGAAGTGCAGCAGGCCCAGCAGCACGATGGCATACACCAGTCGATGCAGGAGCTGCCAACGTGCCGCACCGATGGCCTTTATGGCGCGGTTGAAGGAGGTGGCGGCCAAGGGGGTCATGGCCAGCAACGCCAGGCTGCCCACCAGCACGAAGGGCCGCTTCGGGATGTCCTGCACGATCGCCGCCAGGTCGAATCCCATGTCCAGCCACGCGTAACAGAGGAAGTGCAGCACGGCGTAGAAGAAGGCGAACAGCCCGAGCATGCGCCGCAGCCGCGCCAGCGCGCTCCAGCCGGTCCACTGACGCAACGGCGTCACCACCAGCGTCAGGCACAGGAAACGAAGCACCCAATCACCGCTGCCGCGCATCAGTGCCTCGGCGGGGTTGGCGCCGAGGGTATCGGCGACGGCCCCATACAGCAGCGATGCAAAAGGCAGCAGCGCCAGCACGAACAGCAGTGGCTTCGTGGCGCGATGCGCCAGCAGCTTGTTCATGGCGGGAACGCGAGCGACTGGCGCCGCAGCGTCGGCGCGGGATTCAGAAGTACTTGGCCAAGTCCATGCCGGCATAGAGCTGGCCGACCTGGTTCTCATAGCCGTTGAACATCAGTGTCGGCCGCTTGCGTGCAAGCAGGCCGTCGTCGCCGATGCGGCGCTCGGTGGCCTGGCTCCAGCGCGGGTGGTCGACCTTCGGGTTGACGTTCGAGTAGAAGCCGTACTCGCTCGGCAACGCGACGTTCCAACTGGCCGCAGGCTGTGCCTCGACGAAGCGGATGCGCACGATCGACTTCGCCGATTTGAAGCCGTACTTCCAGGGCACCACCAGGCGCACCGGCGCACCGTTCTGGTTGGGCAGGATCTCGCCGTACAGGCCGAAGCCGAGCAGCGTCAGCGGATGCATCGCCTCGTCCATGCGCAGGCCCTCGACATAGGGCCACTCCAGCACCGACGAACGCAGCCCCGGCATCTGCGCCTTGTCGGCCAAGGTCACGAACTGCAGGTACTTGGCATTGCCAGTGGGCTCTACACGCCGGATCAGCTCGGCCAGCGAATAGCCGACCCAGGGAATGACCATCGACCAGCCTTCGACGCAGCGCATGCGGTAGATGCGCTCTTCCATCGCGCTGAGCTTGAGCAGCGCATCGATGTCCCAGGTGCCGGGCTTCCTGACCTCGCCTTCGACGACCACGCTCCACGGCTGCGTTTTCAGCCTGCCGGCATGGCGTGCCGGGTCGGATTTGTCGGTGCCGAATTCGTAGAAGTTGTTGTAGCCGGTGACATCGGCATAGGAACTGGACTTCTCCATCGTCATGGCGCCGGCCACCGTGCTCCGTGCGCCTGGCAGTGCCCGCATCTTGCCGGGCGCAGCGGTCTGTGCCAGCGCCTGCCGGCCCGACCACAAAGCCATGCCTACCCCGGCGCTGCCGCCGGCAAGCTGTCTCAGGAAGTCGCGACGCTGGTCAAATGTTGCCCGGGCGGTGATGCCCTCGGCGACAGGCGTGCTGAAGCCTCGGTCCTTGATGAACTGCATGGCGTCTCCGGTGCGATGGCTCTTCGGTCGTGCGCCGACAGCCGGGTCTTACACAAGTGGCGAACGTGGCCCGCGATCATCGGGCCACTTGTTGTGTGAGACCGAAAACGCGCCGCAGTTCAGCGCAGCCCGGCCATGTAATCGGCGACAGCCTGGATCTCGCGGTCGTTCAATTTGGCGGCCACGCCAGTCATTTGCAGGCTGTTGGCGCGCAAGCCGGAGCGGAACGCGTTCAATTGGGCTTGCGCGTACTCGCCGTGCTGACCTTTCAGCCGCGGGTACTGCACGGGAATGCCGGCGCCATTCGGGCTGTGGCAGCCGGCACATGCGGCGATCTGCCGGTCGGCAATGCCGCCGCGATAGATCTTCTCGCCCAGCAGCAGCGTTTCCTTGTCCTTGGCGAAGCCCGGCTTGGCATTCTTCGAGGCATAAAACGCCGACACGTTGCGCATGTCATCGGCGCTCAAGGTGCTGGCAAAGCCCTTCATGATGGCGTTGTTGCGTGCGCCCGACTTGAAGTCAGCCAGCTGTTTGGACAGGTACTCCGGATGCTGCCCTTGCAGGATCGGGTTGGCGGGCAGGCCGCGTGAGCCGTCGAAGGTATGGCACGCGACACAGACCTGCGTCGCAATGGTCTCGCCCTTGGCCACATCGGCCTTGGGCGCAGTCTTTTCGTCCTTGGCCAGGACGGGGCCACAAAGGGCAGTGGCAACCAGCAGCAGGAGGGGCAACTTCATGTACGGGCTTCTTCGATGAGCGAGTCGGGTACGAAACTAAACCTGCGAATTTTACAATGGCCGATGACCAACCCTTCGACAACCGCCGGCGCGACATTACAAGGGCCGGCCCGCGCTGCCCTGGCCTGGACCCATACGGCGCGTTTCCTGACCACCGCATCCAGGCTCGATCAGCTGCCGCCGAGCGAGTTGGCCGAGATCGCCTTCGTCGGGCGCAGCAACGCCGGCAAGTCGACCGCCATCAACCGCCTGGCGCAGCAAAAGCGTCTGGCCTTCGCCTCGCGAACCCCCGGGCGCACGCAGCACATCAATCTGTTCGAAGTGGGGCCGAAGGACGCCCCCGATGCCTTGCTGGCGGACCTGCCGGGATATGGCTACGCCGCCGTCGAACGCGCCGCCAAGTTGCGCTGGCAGGAGGTGATGGCGCAGTACCTGGCGCAGCGCCGCAGCCTGTCCGGGGTCGTGCTGATGATCGACTCGCGCCTCGGATTCACCGATCTGGATCGGCAATTGCTCGGCCTGTTGTCACCCCGCCTGGCCGGCGGTGCGGTGCGGCTGCTGGTGCTGCTGACCAAGTGCGACAAACTGACCCGCAGCGCGGGTGCCTCGGCACTCGCGGCAGCTCACACCTTGCTCGGCGAGGTCTGTCCCGAGCATGCCGATGTCGGGGTGGCGCTTTTTTCGGCTCTCAAGCGAATCGGCGTCGACGACGCTGCGCTGACGCTGTACGGCTGGACGCGGGCCACGCCGCGCGCGACTTGATGCGACTTCAGACGACGACGTAGCTGCCCTTGAGATAAGGCAGTGCCAGGCGAACGTGTTCGCTCAGGTGCGGGAACAGATCCGAGCTCGATTCACTGGCGTAGATCGGCCGCACGGCCTGCCGTGTCGGGTTGCCGATATTGATCAGACAGGCCGCGCGTCCGTCGATGTACTCGAGCAGATCCGGGCTCAAGGGGCGCAGCATCCAGCCCTCCGAGCATTGCACTTGTCCGTTGGCGGCGGCGATCAGTTGGCTGGGGGTCGGCATGGTGAATCCTGAGTCTTGCGGGTGCTGAGTGATGGCTGAATGCTGTCTGTGAATGGCAGTCTAGGGCCGCGCTATCGACATCTCATCCCCTCGGATCGGGGGTTCGACCGACTGCGGCTGTGAGGGCTCGTGCATTTGTCACGATGCCCGCCACGGGCCGGGCGGCGACACATAGAAAAAGCCCGCGGCCCAGAGGGCGCGCGGGCTTCTTGCCGCGTCGGCGGGGGCTGGCCCCGCCTGCGGTTGGGCTTTACATGTCCATGCCACCCATGCCGCCCATGCCACCCATGCCGCCGGGCATGCCGCCACCCATCGGAGCTTCCTCCTTGGGCGACTCGGCCACCATGGCTTCGGTGGTGAGCATCAGCGAGGCCACCGAGGCGGCATTCTGCAGCGCGGTGCGCGTGACCTTGGTCGGGTCCAGGATGCCCATCTCGATCATGTCGCCGTACTCGCCATTCTGCGCGTTGAAGCCGTGGTTGCCCTTGCTGGCAGCGACCTTGGCAACGACCACGCTCGGCTCGTCACCGGCGTTGGCGACGATGATGCGCATCGGCTCTTCACAGGCACGCAGCACGATCTTGATGCCTGCATCCTGATCGTGGTTGTCGCCCTTGATCTTGCCGGCACCGGTGCGGGCACGCAGCAACGCCACGCCACCGCCGGCCACGATGCCTTCTTCCACCGCCGCACGCGTGGCGTGCAGGGCGTCTTCGACACGCGCCTTCTTTTCCTTCATCTCGACTTCGGTGGCGGCACCGACCTTGATCACCGCCACGCCGCCGGCCAGCTTGGCCACGCGCTCTTGAAGCTTCTCGCGGTCGTAGTCGCTGGTGGCTTCCTCGATCTGCACGCGCACCTGCTTGACGCGCGCTTCGATGTCGGCAGCCGTGCCGGCGCCGTCGATGATGGTGGTGTTTTCCTTGCCGCACTCGACGCGCTTGGCCTGGCCCAGGTCGGCCAGAGTGACCTTCTCGAGCGTCAGGCCGACTTCCTCGGCGATGACCTTGCCGCCGGTCAGGATGGCGATGTCTTCGAGCATGGCCTTGCGGCGGTCACCGAAGCCCGGCGCCTTGACGGCCACGACCTTCAGGATGCCGCGGATGGTGTTGACCACCAGCGTGGCCAGCGCCTCGCCTTCGACTTCCTCGGCGATGATCAGCAGCGGCTTGCCGCTCTTGGCCACTTGCTCCAGCGTGGGCAGCAGGTCGCGGATGTTGCTGATCTTCTTGTCGTACAGCAGCACGTAGGGGTCGTCCAGCACCGCCGCCTGCTTCTCCGGGTTGTTGATGAAGTAGGGCGACAGGTAGCCGCGGTCGAACTGCATGCCTTCGACGATGTCGAGTTCGTTGTCCAGGCTCTTGCCGTCTTCGACGGTGATCACGCCTTCCTTGCCGACCTTGTCCATCGCGTCGGCGATGATCTTGCCGATCGACTCGTCGCTGTTCGCCGAGATCGAGCCGACCTGGGCGATTTCCTTTGACGTGGTGGTGGGCTTCGACTGCTTCTTCAGCTGCTCGACCAGGGCCGTCACGGCCTTGTCGATGCCACGCTTCAGGTCCATCGGGTTCATGCCGGCGGCCACGTACTTCATGCCTTCGCGCACGATGGCCTGGGCCAGCACGGTGGCGGTGGTGGTGCCGTCGCCGGCCAGGTCGCTGGTCTTGGAAGCGACTTCCTTGACCATCTGCGCGCCCATGTTCTGGAGCTTGTCCTTCAGTTCGACTTCCTTGGCCACCGAGACACCGTCCTTGGTGACGGTGGGGGCGCCGAAGCTGCGCTCGAGCACCACGTTGCGGCCCTTGGGGCCGAGCGTGACCTTGACCGCGTTGGCCAGGATGTTCACGCCTTCGACCATGCGGTGGCGGGCATCGCTGCCGAAAATGACGTCTTTTGCTGCCATGTGTATTTCTCCGAATTCAATAAGTAGGTAAGGGACTTGTCGGTGGCTGCCAGGCGAGTTACTTCTTCTCGACCACCGCGAAAAGGTCGTCTTCCTTCATGACCAGCAGTTCTTCGCCGTCGACCTTGACGGTCTGGCCGCTGTACTTGCCGAACAGCACGCGGTCACCGACCTTGATGTTCAAAACGACGAAGTCACCCTTTTCATTGCGCTTGCCGGGGCCCACCGCCAGCACTTCGCCCTGGTCGGGCTTTTCGGCGGCGTTGTCGGGAATGACGATGCCCGAGGCGGTCTTGGTTTCTTGTTCCAAGCGCTTGACGATCACGCGATCGTGCAAAGGACGAAGTTTCATTGCATCTCCTAAAGGGGTCAAATTGAGCACTGCCAAAGCACGCCAAGGAAGTTGGCGCACATTAACTTGAATCGGCCGGTCGCGACTTCCCGTTGCGATCTTCCGTTAGCACTCACAACAGATGAGTGCTAGCAGCTTATTATAGGGACGCCGGCATCGACTTCAAGGGCTTGTTCTGGCTGCGCGGCGCAATTCATGCGAGTCGCGGGGCTCGCCGGGCTGATGCGCATGGCGCGCCAGTAGCCCGTATCGTGCGTCAGTGCGCAGTGCCTGATCCAGGATCGGCGTCGTCGGCGTCCGTCGGTGCGCCCGCGGCGACGCGATAGCCTTCGCTGGCCCATGCGCCCAGATCGGCACTGCGACAGCGCGGACTGCAGAAAGGGCGCGCCGAATTCTCGGCCGCATACAGGGACGGCTGGCCGCAGCCGGGGCAACGCACCCAGCGTGATTCGATCGCAGCGCCGCGTGTCATGAACAAAGCGTGAGCTCGAACTCGGTGTCGTTGGCGCTGGGTTTGAGCCGTCCGTCGGCGTCGGGCTGCATGATGCGCACCATCGCCATCAGACGATGGCCGGTGATCTCCGGCACGCATTGCGCCGTGTCGTCGAGGCGCACGCGCATCAGGTGATAGCTGCGACCCGGTGGGAGACTCTGTTGGAACTGACCGCTGAGCGCCACGACACGCTGCGGTGTGCCACTGTCACGCAACAGGCCAAGCAAGACCTGCAGGGCCTCAGCCAGGGGCATCAGGGTCGCGGTCCATCGGCCCAGGTCAGCGCGGCGCTGCACTGCCGGGTGCTGCTGCCAAGCGTAGTAGGCCGGCAGGTCGAATTCGCAGGTGCCGCCGGGAATGTTGATGCGGCTGCGGATGCTCATCAGCCACTCATTGCCGGTCAATGACTGCCCGGCCTTGCCGGCAAGTTGATTCAGGCCGGCAAAGGCATGATCGATGCGGCCGACGACTTCGTCGAGCGCGGCTTCGGAAATCTGCGGGTTGCCGCGATAGCCCTGCAACTGGCTGCGGTGGCGCTCGAGTTCCTTCAGCAGGTCCGATTTCAGGTCGGCACGCGAGGCCACGTCCATGATCTCGAATACCGTGGCCAGCGCGAAATGATGATCGACCGGCGCGTCACGCCCCATCAGCAGACCGAGTCGGTCGAACAGATGCTCCAGACGCAGCATCGTGCGGATGCTTTCGTTGAACGGGTACTCGTATAGAACCAAGGCCGGGCTCTCCGGTGTCACGCAGTCGATCTGTCGGGCCGGTATGTCGCAACCCGGGGACATGATTGTTTCACAGGCTCGCGCCGCGTCCCATCGGCGTGACAGTCCAGAGCCGCCACAAGGCGCGCACTTCAGCTTGCAGTTGCTCGACACCGATGCCATCGTTGTGGATCACGGCATCGGCAATGGCGCGCCGATGGGCGCGCGAGCTCTGCTGTGCAATCACGCGGCGCACCTGCTCGTCGCTCCAGCCCGAACGCTGCATTACGCGTTGCACCTGGGCGGATTCGCCGCAGTCCACCACCAACACGCGTGCCACCCGGGCTCGCCAGTGGCTCGAACTGGCCAGCAATGGGACGTCGAATACCACGGGCTGGTCGGCGGCGGCCGCGGCTTGGCGCATCGCCTCGTTGCCGATCATCGGGTGCAGGATGGCCTCGAGTTGCCGCTTCACTGCGGCATCGGCGAACACCAGTTCGCGCATGCGTTGGCGGTCCATGGCGCCGTCGGCGCCGATGATGTCGGGCCCGAACTGTCGCGACAGGTACGGCAGGGCCGCGCCACTCGGCGCCGTGAGGGCATGTGCGATGGCATCGGTGTCCACCAGCGCCGCGCCGCAGTCCACCAGCATGGCTGCGACGGTGCTCTTGCCGCTGCCGATGCCACCCGTGAGGCCGATGTGGCAGCTTGTCAATTCAGGGGCAGCCAAATCCGCGTCAACTCCTGACCGAAAAACATGGCGGCAACGCCACCGCCGACCAGGTAGGGGCCGAAGGGAATAGGCACCTCACGTTTGTGCCCACCGAAGGCGATCAATGCGACGCCGACCACCGCGCCCACCGCAGAGGCCAGCAGCACGATCGACGGCAGCAACTGCCAGCCCAGCAGCGCGCCCAGGCCGGCCAGCAGCTTGAAGTCGCCTTCACCCATGCCGTCCACGCCACGCAGCTTCTTGTAGCTGAAGGCCAGCAGCCACAATGAAGCATAGCCGGCGAATGCACCCCAGGCCGCGGACTCCAGCGAGGTGCCGGTCCAGCCCAGGCCGGCGCCGAGCAGGCCCAGGCCGATCAGCGGCAGGGTCAGGTCGTCGGGCAGGTAGGTGGTATCCAGATCGATCAATGCCATGGCCACCATCAATGCGACGGCCGCACACCACACGAGTGTTGACGCATGGGCACCAAACTGCCAACCGCAGGCAGCGAACAGTAGGGCGGTCGCCAACTCGACCAGCGGATAGCGCTTGCTTATGGCACTGCCGCAAGACGAGCAGCGACCCTTCAGGCGCAACCAACCCAGCAGCGGCAGGTTCTCATGCCATCGCAGCTCATGACCGCAGCTCGGGCATCGCGAGCCTGGCCGCGCCAGACTTAGCGAAGGCATCGCCCCTACCTTGTCCGCCACGAGTTTGGCCGCCTGAACGAAGGCCGGTGGTGGCTCGCCCTTGTGGCCGCTGACACGCTGCCAGGCAGCGCTGTCGCCCAATTGACTTTCGGCCATGTCGAGCCACCATTCGCGCTCGAGCATCAGTGGCAGCCGGTGTGCCACCACGTTCAGGAAACTGCCGATACACAGGCCCAGCAAAGCCAGCGCCCATGGTGAGAACCAAATCTCTGACGCCATGCCGGCGTTCAGACCACCGCGCCCAGTTTGAAGATCGGCAGGTACATCGATATGACGATGCCGCCGATCAGCACGCCAAGGATGACGATGATGAAGGGCTCCATCAGGCTCGACAGGCCCTTGACCATTTCATCGACCTCATCCTCGTAGAACTCGGCGCACTTGGCTAGCATGTGGTCAAGCGCGCCGGACTCCTCGCCGATGGCCGCCATCTGCAGCACCATGGTCGGGAAAACGCCGGTGGTGGTCATCGACGTGGTCAGCGCGGAACCGGTGGACACGTCCTTCTGGATCTGTTCCGTCGCTATACGGTAGACCGCATTGCCGGAGGCACCACCGACCGAATCAAGCGCCTCGACCAGCGGCACACCTGCGGCGAACATCGTGGACAGGGTCCGCGTCCAGCGCGCAACTACCGACTTGTTGATGAGATCGCCAAACACTGGCAGCTTCAACAACAGTCGATCCATGAAAACCTGCATCTTCTCCGATCGCTTCCAGGTCTCGAAGAAGAAGTACATGCCGCCGAAGAGAAAGCCGAAGATCGCCCACCAGTAGGTGACGAAGAACTCCGACAATGCGATCACGAACAGCGTCGGTGCCGGCAGGTCGGCTCCGAAGGAGTGGAACACCTCCTTGAACGACGGAATCACGAAGATCATGATCACCGTCAGCACCACAAAGGCCACGACGATCACCGCAACCGGGTACATCAGCGCCGACTTGATCTTGCTCTTGATAGCCAGCGTCTTTTCCTGGTAAATCGCTAGCCGATCGAGCAGAGCTTCCAATATGCCGCCGGCCTCGCCGGCCTCGACCAGGTTGCAGTACAGGGCGTCGAAATGCATCGGGTGCTTGCGGAAGGCCGACGAAAGGCTGGTACCCGTTTCGACGTCGCCGCGGATGTCGTTGAGCAGCCGCGTCATCTTTGGGTTCGGGCTGCCGCGCGCCACGATGTCAAAAGCCTGCAGCAGCGGTACGCCGGCTTTCATCATCGTCGCCAACTGGCGCGTGAAGATGGCGATGTCCTTCTGCTTGATCGACCGCCCGCCGCTGGTACGGCGCTTCTTCACCTTGGTGATGAGTATGCCCTGGCGGCGCAAGCTGGCGTTGACCACGGCCTCGCCACCGGCGCGGATTTCGCCGCGCACGAGCTTGCCGTTCTTGTCCTTGCCTTCCCACTCGAAGATCAAGTCCTTGGTGGGTCTGGCGGCTACTGCAGTTGCCATCGTGTCTCCGGCGCGAGAGCTTTCAATCGAATCGTTCGTGAGATCGCTGCATCATTCGTTGGTCACCGAAATGACCTCTTCGAGCGTGGTGGCGCCTGCGCGCACCTTGACCAGACCCGATAGCCGCAAATCCCGAACGCCGTCCTTTTGTGCCTGTGTGGCGATGTCCATCGAGGTGCCTTCGGCCAGGATGATGCGTTGAATGGCTTCCGTGATCGGCATCACCTGATAAAGGCCCACCCGGCCCTTGTAGCCGTTGTTGCACGCGGAGCAGCCGACCGCACGATAGGGCTTCCAACTGCCATCGAGATCGGTTTCGGCGTAACCCGCGCGCAACAACGCTTCGCGAGGATAGTCGGCCTGCGCCTTGCAGTTCTCGCATAGCCGGCGTGCAAGGCGCTGCGCCGTGATGAGCAGCACGCTTGCGGCGATGTTGAAGGGCGCCACGCCCATGTTCAGCAGCCGAGTCAGCGTGGTCGGCGCATCGTTGGTGTGCAGCGTGGACATGACCATGTGCCCCGTCTGCGCGGCCTTGATGGCGATGTCGGCTGTTTCCAGGTCGCGAATTTCGCCGACCATGATGATGTCCGGATCCTGCCGCAGGAAGGACTTCAATGCGGCAGCGAAGGTCAGCCCGGCCTTGTCGTTGACGTTGACCTGGTTCACGCCCGGCAGGTTGATTTCGGCCGGATCTTCGACCGTGCAGATGTTCACCCCCGGCTGGTTCAGGATGTTCAGGCAGGTATACAGCGACACTGTCTTGCCGCTGCCGGTAGGCCCGGTGACGAGCACCATGCCGTAGGGGCGTTGGATGACGTGCATCAGCCGCTCGCGTTCGACCTTCTCGTAGCCCAGCGCCTCGATACCGAGCTTGGCACTGGACGGATCGAGGATCCGGATGACGATCTTCTCGCCGAACAGCGTGGGCAGTGTGCTGATACGGAAATCGATGGCCTTGTTGCCGAACTTCAGCTTCAGGCGGCCGTCCTGCGGCACACGCCTCTCGGCGATGTCCATGCGCGAAATGACCTTGATGCGCGAGGCCAGCTTTTCCTTGATCGCGATCGGCGGCTGCGTGATCTCGCGCAACTCGCCATCGACGCGAAAGCGCACGCGGTAGTTGTATTCGTAGGGTTCGAAGTGCAGGTCGGAAGCGCGTGCATTGATCGCGTCGATCAGCATCTTCTGCAGAAAGCGCACCACCGGTGCGTCCTCGACCTCCTGCGACACCTCGGCGTTTTCCGCGGACGCGCTGTCCTCGTCGGTCACGTCGAAATCGAAGTCGCCTGAGGCCAGCGTCTCCATGGCCTGGTTGACGTCTGTGCTCTGGGCCTCGAGGGTGCGCATCAGTTTGTCGTATTCGACGATGACCCATTCGGGCGACAACTGGGTGGCGAACTTGATGCGCTCGACGGCCTCCTGGTCGGTTGGGTCGGCCGCGGCGATGAACAGCCGGTTGCCGCGCTTGCCAAGCACCATCAATTGGTACTGAAGGGCGAGCTTGGGATCGACGATGCCGCGCGGCAGCCGTGTCAAGTCCACCGCACTCAGGTCGAGCAGCGGAAGCGCCAAGGACATCGACAACGTGTGGGCCAGGTCGGAGGGCTGCACCGCCCCGGCCGCGATCACGGCAGACACGAAACTGGAGCGGCGCTCCTTGGCGCTGCGGGCCAGGTCTTCTGCAGCCTTGGCACTGAGCTTGCCCGCATGCACGAGTACGCGGGCGACCCCTGAGAGGGCCGACTGGGGCGACTCGACGAGCGTGTCAACGGCCATCGGCGGGTATGTTCCTCATGATGATCGGTGGCATCATCGCCGATCGCCCATGCCATGTAAATCCGAGCGCGCCGCACGCGTGCAATCGTTCATGCCCAAGCCCACTCGATTGGGCCCGATGTCGGATTCATGCTGGAACCGAATGCTGAGAAGCCGTGATCTGGTCGGGGTGAGAGGATTCGAACCTCCGGCCTCTACGTCCCGAACGTAGCGCTCTACCAGGCTAAGCTACACCCCGATGCAACAGGCTCCGGGCGCCCGTCGACTCGGTCGATGGCTCAGAACGAGCGGTGTACCGACCGAACGCAGAATTCTAGCAGAGCGTCGCGCGACGACGACGCTGGCAATACACGCAGGCAATCGCAGGCCTGGTCAGCCTCACGTTGCGCCACGGCCCGGGTAGCATCCAAAGCGCCCGTGCGTCGCACCACGTCAACGATGTGGGCCAGGCCCTGGATCTCTCCATGCTCGATGGCGTGGCGAATCAGCTCGCGCTCGGCATGGGTGCCCCGCTCCATCGCGATCAGCAGAGGCAACGTGGGCTTGCCCTCGCGCAGGTCGTCGCCGACGTTCTTGCCAAGCGCGTGCGGATCACCTTCATAGTCGAGCAGATCGTCGACGAGCTGAAAGGCCGTGCCCAGCGAGCGGCCGTAGTCCGCGCAGCACTCCTCCACATCGAGATCGACCTCGGCGAGCACGGCGCCGAGCCGCGCACTGGCTTCGAACAGCTTGGCTGTCTTGAAACGAATCACGCGCAGATAGTCGTCCACGGCCAGGTCGGCGTCGTGGATGTTCATCAGTTGCAGCACCTCGCCCTCGGCGATGACATTGGTGGCGTCTGCCAGCACCTCCAATACCCGCATGCGATTCACGGACACCATCATCTGGAATGCCCGGGAGTAGAGGAAATCGCCGACCAGCACGCTTGCGGCGTTGCCGAACATGGCATTTGCCGTTTGACGGCCGCGCCGCAGCGACGATTCGTCGACCACGTCGTCGTGCAACAGCGTCGCTGTGTGAATGAACTCGACAATCGCGGCCAGTTCGTAGCGCTCGGGTCCTTCGAAACCAAGTGCCTGCGCGAACAACAACACCAGGCGCGGCCGGATGCGCTTGCCGCCCGCACTGATGATGTAGTTCGAGATTTGATCGATCAGCGCCACCTGCGAAGACAAGCGCTCGCGGATGGTCGTATCCACCTTCATCATCGCCGTCGCCAGGGGGTCGACGCGAAGTGCGGGAGTGGCTTGGGCTTCGATCACAGGATCATGCAGGTGGACGGTGCGCCGATTATAGGAAGGTGGCCCGCTGCCTCAGGGCGGCGCGGACGGGCCTCGCCGCCCGGCAGGTACGCCACGCGCAGAGAACTCGAAGGTGTTGCTGGGCCCACCCGAGCTTGACGCATCGTGCTAGAATTCCGGGTTCTTCGTAGTGGCGAGCTCAGGCTCGCTCAGGGCCCGCCGCGTTCCCCCTTCGTTTGACGAGATGCGGGACGATGTGTTGTCAGGCGTGGCTGGATCGAGCAAGAGCGAACGAAAGGGCTTTTATGTACGCGGTCATAAAAACCGGCGGCAAGCAGTACAAGGTTGCAGCCGGCGAGAACATCAAGGTAGAACAGATTACTGCGGACGTGGGCCAGGAAGTGATCATCGACAAGGTGTTGGCGGTCGGCAGCGGCGCCGATCTCAAGGTTGGCGCCCCCTGGGTGGCTGGGGCCAGCGTCAAGGCCACGGTCGTGGCGCACGGCAAGCACGACAAGGTGCGCATCTTCAAGATGCGTCGGCGCAAGCACTACCAGAAGCATGGCGGCCACCGCCAGACCTTCACTGAACTGCAGATCAGCTCGGTCGACGCCTGAGCGCTGCCGCCCTGCACCCGAACCTTCAGGAGTCCTGAACCATGGCACAGAAAAAAGGCGGCGGTTCCACCCGCAACGGCCGCGATTCCAAACCCAAGATGCTGGGCGTCAAGGTCTATGGCGGTCAGACCGTCTCGGCCGGTGCGATCATCGTGCGTCAGCGCGGTACCAAGTTCCACGCCGGCACCAACGTCGGCATGGGGCGTGACCACACCTTGTTTGCCCTGGTCGATGGCACCGTGTCCTTCGACGTCAAGGGAGCCCTCAGCAAGCAGACGGTGTTCGTCAGCCCGGCCTGATCACCGCCGGCCCGCTTGCGCGAAGCCCCGGCAAGCCGGGGCTTCGTCGTTCCAGGCCGCCGTGGCCTGCACCGGATAGCATCATCGCGCATGAAGTTCGTTGACGAAGCCACCATCGATGTCGCCGCCGGCGATGGCGGTGCGGGTTGCGCGAGCTTCCGGCGCGAGAAGTTCATTCCCTTCGGTGGGCCTGACGGCGGCGACGGCGGCCGCGGTGGCAGCGTACGCGCCGTGGCCGACCGCAACCTCAACACCCTGATCGACTTCCGCTACGCGCGCAGGCATGTGGCGCGAAATGGCGAGAGTGGGCGCGGCGCCGACCAGTACGGCGCCGCCGGCCCCGACATCCTGCTGCGCATGCCGGTGGGCACGGTCATCACCGACGCCGACACCGGGCAGTTGGTCGGCGAACTGTTGGATCCCGACGTGCCGATGTTGCTGTGCAAGGGTGGCGACGGCGGCTTCGGCAACCTGCACTACAAGACCAGCACGAATCGCGCGCCGCGGCAGAAGACCCCCGGCTGGCCTGGCGAGCAGAAGAAGCTCAGGCTGGAACTGCGCGTGCTGGCCGATGTCGGCCTGCTCGGCATGCCCAATGCCGGCAAGTCGACGCTGATCGCCGCCATCTCGAACGCGCGGCCGAAGATCGCTGACTATCCCTTCACGACACTGCACCCGAACCTGGGTGTGGTGCGCGTGGCGCCGGAGCAGAGTTTTGTCGTGGCTGACATACCGGGTCTGATCGAAGGGGCCTCCGAAGGCGCCGGGCTCGGGCATCGTTTCCTGCGCCACCTGCAGCGCACCCGGCTGCTGCTGCATATCGTCGACCTGGCGCCCTTCGACGACAGCGTCGATCCGGTGAAGGATGCACGCGCGATCGTTGCCGAACTGAAGAAGTACGACCCAACGCTGCATGCCAAGCCGCGCTGGCTGGTACTCAACAAGATCGACATGATCGATCCGGGCGAGCGCGATGCGCGGGTCAGGGAGTTCGTGCGGCGCCTGCGCTGGAAGGGGCCCGTGTACCAGATCTCGGCATTGGCGCGCGACGGACTGCAGCCCCTGGTGCGCGACGCCTACCGGCAGGTGGCGACGTTGCAGACGAAAATAGTCGAGCCGGATCCCCGGTTCGCGGCGCCAGCGGTGGATGCAGATGGCTGAGCTGCTGCGCAACGCACGCCGCATCGTCGTCAAGGTCGGGTCCGGTCTGGTGACCAACGAGGGTCGCGGCATCGACGCACAGGCCATCGGCAACTGGTGCCGGCAGCTCGCGGCACTGGCCCAACAGGGTCGGGAACTGGTGATGGTGTCCAGCGGCGCCATCGCCGAAGGCATGCAGCGCCTGGGCTGGCGCACGCGGCCAAAGGAACTGCATGAGCTGCAGGCCGCGGCCGCCGTCGGCCAGATGGGTCTGGTGCGCATGTACGAAACCCAGCTGCACGAGCACGGCCTGCGCAGCGCGCAGGTGCTGCTGACGCATGCCGACTTGGCACATCGCGAGCGCTATCTCAACGCCCGCTCGACCTTGTTGACCTTGCTGGGCTTGAAGGTGATCCCGGTCATCAACGAGAACGACACCGTCGTCAACGACGAGATCAAGTTCGGCGACAACGACACGCTTGCCGCGCTGGTCGCCAATCTGATCGAGGCGGATGCGCTGGTGATCTTGACCGATCAGCGCGGACTGTTCTCCGGCGATCCGCGCAAGGACGCGCAGGCGCGCTTCATTCACGAAGCCGCCGCAGGCGACCCGGCCCTCGAAGCCATGGCCGGCGGCGCCGGCTCGTCCATCGGTCGCGGTGGCATGCTCACCAAGGTGCTGGCCGCCAAGCGGGCCGCCGGCAGCGGCGCCAGTACGGTAATCGCCTGGGGACGCGAGCCGGATGTGCTGCTGCGCCTGGCCGCGGGCGAAGCCATCGGCAGCGCCTTGCTCGCCGACACGCCGAAGCTTGCCGCGCGCAAGCAGTGGATGGTGGACCATCTGCAACTGCGCGGCGCGGTGGTGGTCGACGACGGCGCCGCGCTCAAGCTGCGTGGTGAGGGCAAGAGCCTGCTGCCGATTGGCGTGGTCGCCGTGCACGGGGAGTTCCAGCGTGGCGACGTGATCGCGGTGCGCAACGCCGAGGGTAGGGAACTGGCTCGCGGCCTGGCCAACTACTCGAGCACCGAGACACGCCTCATCGCGCGCAAGCCCTCGTCGCAGATCGAGGCGGCGCTGGGTTTCATCAACGAGCCGGAGTTGATCCACCGCACCAACCTCGTGCTCACCTGAAGCGACCGACTGTTCTGGCGCGGGCGAGCCGGGTCTGGCTGTGCGATCAGGCCTTGCCCGTGCCGGGCAGCGGAGTCTTGCTAGCGGGACGATCTGGCTGGGTCGGAGCGGCACCGCATGCCTCGGCCGGGCCCGAGTCGTCATGTCGCTGCGAGCGCATGCCCGCACGCAGAAAGCGGTTGTGATGGTGCACGCGCGGCAGAAAGCGAGACAGCTCGGTCAGTGCCATCTCGTAGACATTGCGCTTGAACTCGATCACCACATCCAGCGGCACCCAGTATTCATTCCAGCGCCAGGCATCGAATTCCGGGTGATCGGTGGCGCGCAGGTTCATGTCGCTGTCGCGCCCCACCAGGCGCAGCAGGAACCAGATCTGCTTCTGACCGCGGTAGTGCCCACGGGCGTCTTTGCGGATGAAATGGTCCGGAACTTCGTAACGCAGCCAGTCACGCGTGCGCGCGATCACCTGCACATGTTCGGGCCGCAGTCCGACCTCTTCATGCAGTTCTCGGAACATTGCCTGTTCCGGCGTTTCGCCATGCTTGATGCCGCCCTGAGGGAACTGCCACGAATGGGTGCGAAGACGCTTGCCCCAGAACACTTGGTTGCGCGCATTGAGCAGGATGACGCCGACGTTGGGCCTGAAGCCGTCACGGTCGAGCATAATCAAACCCCGATTTCTTGATTGAAATCATTATTGCATCGGCAACGCGCCTCACGCGAGCCATGCTTTCCCGCAGTCGGCCCTTGCTGCGGCCGCGCTTTAGCCGAAGCGCCCTTGCCGGCGCCGCCCACACGATGAAAGCCAGCCAGTTCTTCGTCTCCACGCTGAAGGAAGCCCCTGCCGACGCCGAAGTCATCAGCCACCAGCTGATGCAGCGCGCCGGTTTCATCAAGCGCCTGGGTGCAGGCATCTACAGCTACATGCCGATGGGCCTGCGCGTGATCCGCAAGGTCGAGGCCATCATCCGCGAGGAAATGAACCGCGCCGGTGCGGTCGAACTGCTGATGCCGGTGGTGCAGCCGGCCGAGCTTTGGCAGGAATCGGGTCGCTTCCAGGCCTATGGCCCCGAGTTGCTGCGCGTGAAGGACCGGCATGAGCGCGACTTCATCATCCAGCCGACCAGCGAAGAGGTCATCACCGACATCGCGCGGCAGGAACTGCGCAGCTACAAGCAGCTGCCGCGCAACTTCTATCACATCCAGACCAAGTTCCGCGACGAGCGCAGGCCGCGCTTCGGCATCATGCGAGGTCGGGAATTCACGATGAAGGACGCCTACTCATTCGACCGCGACCGCGAGGCGGCGCTGCGCAGCTACGACGTGATGTACCAGGCCTACTGCCGCATCTTCGACCGCTTCGGCCTGCAGTACCGTGCCGTGGCGGCGGACACCGGCGCCATTGGCGGTGATGCCTCGCACGAATTTCAGGTCATTGCCGACACTGGTGAGGACGCCATCGTGTATTGCCCGGACAGCGACTATGCCGCCAACATCGAGCTGGCTGAAGCAATGCCGTTGATCGCCGAGCGCGCCGCGCCGGCGATGGCTCT
Organism: Rubrivivax sp.; assembly: GCA_024641965.1. Classification (GTDB taxonomy): domain Bacteria; phylum Pseudomonadota; class Gammaproteobacteria; order Burkholderiales; family Burkholderiaceae_C; genus Rubrivivax. The sequence goes on along the minus strand of JAHECC010000050.1, from coordinate 1,169 downwards.
GGCGAAGACCGCGACCCCCGGCAAGGCGACCTGCGAGGACGTGGCGGCGCTGCTCGGTGTGCCGCTGGCGTCAACCGTCAAGTCGCTGGTGCTGGCCACCGACAAGCTTTCGCCCGAAGGCGACCTGCTCGGCAGCACGCTGTGGCTGCTGCTGGTGCGCGGCGACCACAGCCTGAACGAGATCAAGGCTGGCAAGGTGCCGGGCTTGAAAGGCGGTTTCCGCTTCGCCACGGCCGCCGAGATCGAGGCGCATTTCGGCTGCAAGCCCGGCTACCTGGGTCCTATCGGCACGCAGCTGCCAGTCAAGGTGGTGGTCGACCGCACGGTGGCGGCGATGCATGATTTCATCTGCGGCGCGAACGCGGAAGACTTCCACTTCACCGGCGTCAACTGGGGGCGTGATCTGCCCGAGCCCGAGCTCGTGGCCGACATCCGCAATGTCGTTGCCGGCGATCCGTCCCCCGATGGCAAAGGCGTGCTGGCGATCCAGCGCGGCATCGAGGTCGGCCATGTGTTCTACCTCGGCACCAAGTACAGCAAGTCGATGAATGCCACTTACCTCGACGACACCGGCAAGCCGCAGCTGATGGAAATGGGTTGTTACGGCATCGGCGTGACGCGCATCCTCGGTGCGGCCATCGAGCAGAACCACGATGCGCGCGGCATCATCTGGCCCGAGTCGATCGCGCCCTTCAGCGTCGTGGTCTGCCCGATCGGCTATGACCGCAATGCCGACGTGCGCGCGGCCGCCGACCAGTTGCACGACGATTTGATGGCCGCGGGCGTGGATGTGCTGCTCGACGACCGTGGCGAGCGCCCCGGTGCGATGTTCGCCGACTGGGAGTTGATCGGCGTGCCGATGCGCGTCGTCATCTCCGAGCGCGGGCTGAAGGAAGGCAAGCTCGAGGTCCAGGCGCGGCGCGAACCGCAGGCCGTTGGCGTGCCGCCGGCCGAAGTGCGCAGCTTCCTGATGGAGCGACAGGCCGCATGACCACTCGAGCCGGCGTCCCCGGTGGCTGGCGGCGACATCTGCTGGCTGCGGTGCTGCTCGGCATGTGCTTCGTCGGCAACGCGCAGTCCGGCACACAACTCGAAGAACCGCTGGCTGACAAGGTGCGCACCGCGCTGGCCGCGTCGGTGGGCGACAGGGCACCGCCGCGCGCCAGCTT